>DAHVAK010000216.1 GCA_027314665.1 Spirochaetales bacterium | reverse complement strand
AAGCGAGCGACTCCTGCCCTTCCTCCAGGAGCACCTAGCGAATCGCGCCGCACGCCTCCATCCCTACCCGGAGCTTATCGAAATCGATGAGCTTACGACCCTTTTCTACGAGCACCTGGGGGACATCCGCGATCTCTTCGTGCGCGAGTACTATCAAAGCGAGCTGAGCCTTCGCAACATTGCCGTCGCCCTTGAGCTGCGCGAAAATGCCGAGCCATTCAAGGGCAAGCTGATTCCCATGGGAGAGGCATACGAGCAGATCACGAGGGAGACTTCGGAGGACTTTGGTTTGTCCGACAGTTTTCCCTACATCCGGAGGCTGATCCCGCTTTTTCGTGAGCCTGATCTCACGGCCCGGGAGGAGCTCATCGAGGACATCCGCTGGGAATGGCTCGATGAGAGGCTTGGGAGCGACATGTTCTCCTCGGACTTCGTCTTTTCCTACGCCGTCAAGCTCCAGTCCGTCGAGCGGTGGGATACGTTGAGCGTCGAAAAGGGTGATGAGCTCTTCAGCGAGCTCCTGAACACGGTCAGGCGAAGCGTTCGCTTCGCGATCGAGTTCTCCAAGATCGAAGGAACAGAAACTGCGGAGAGAAAAAGCAATGAGTAGCGGCAAGGTAACGGAAATAGACAGCAACCTTCTCACGATCCGGGTGGACGGACCGGTCTCGCAGAATGAGGTCTGCTACGTTCGAAGCGCGGACAGCCGCCTCTTAGGGGAAGTGATCAAGATCGTAGGCGATAGGGCCTTTGCGCAGATCTTCGAAAGCACCCGAGGGCTGAAGGTCGGAATCGACGTCGAGTTCACGGGCAAGATGCTCGAGGTCGAGCTCGGTCCCGGAATCCTCTCTCGAATCTACGACGGGCTGCAGAACGATCTGGAGGCCAAGGAGGGGCTTTTCCTCAAGCGGGGAGAATACACCTCCGCCCTCAATGCAGACGCCCTCTACGAGTTCAAGCCTCTGGCGAAGAAGGGCGACACCGTCGCCGCCGCAGACTGGATTGGAGAGGTTCAGGAGAACTGGATCCAGCACAAGATCATGGTGCCCTTCGCCCTCGCGGGCGCCTACACGATAGAGTCGATCGCCGGTCCAGGAAGATACCGAACCACCGACACGATCGCCACCCTTCGGGGGGAGAAGGGAGAAAGCGTTACCGTGACGATGGTCCAGCGTTGGCCGGTCAAGAAGGCGATCACCGCCTACAAGGAGAAGCCTCGGCCCTTCCGCGTTCTGGAGACCGGGGTGCGGATCATCGACACCTTCAATCCCCTTGCCGAGGGAGGCACCGGCTTCATCCCCGGCCCGTTCGGCGCCGGGAAGACCGTCTTGCAGCACACCCTCTCGCGCAATGCCGAGGCCGACCTCATCATCGTGGCGGCGTGCGGAGAGCGCGCCAACGAGGTTGTGGAGCTCTTCACCGAGTTTCCAGAGCTCATCGACCCGAGAACCGGACGCAAGCTCATGGAGCGCACCACGATCATCTGCAACACCTCGAACATGCCGGTGGCCGCGCGCGAGGCCTCGGTGTACACCGCAATGACAATCGGGGAGTACTACCGACAGATGGGCCTGCGGGTTCTGATGCTCGCCGACTCGACCTCCCGGTGGGCACAGGCCCTGCGCGAGATGTCGAACCGCCTCGAGGAGCTCCCCGGCCCCGACGCCTTCCCGATGGATCTCCCGGCAGTCATCTCGGCCTTCTACTCCCGCGCTGGGTACGTCTACCTCAACAACGGAAAGACCGGCTCGGTCACCTTCATCGGCACGGTTTCCCCGGCAGGCGGCAACCTCAAAGAGCCCGTAACCGAATCGACGAAGAAGGCCGCTCGCTGCTTCTATGCGCTATCGCAGTCGCGGGCGGACGCGAAGCGCTATCCGGCAGTCGATCCCCTCGAGAGCTATTCGAAGTACCTCGAGTACCCCGAGATCCAGCAGTATCTAAACGGCCAGCTCGGAGCCGATTGGGTCGACCTCGTCCTCGAGGCAAAGAACTGGAACCAGCGCGGCAAGGAAGCCTACGATCAGATCAGCATCCTGGGCGACGACGGGGTTCCCATCGAATATCACACGATCTACTGGAAGTCCGAAACCATCGACGCAGTGCTCATGCAGCAGGACGCCTTCGACGAGATCGATTCGGCCTGCCCCTTCAAGCGTCAAAGCTACATGCTGCACGCGGTAATGCGGATCTGCGGTCTGGAGTTCCAGTTTGAAAACTTCGAGAAGGTCGGGCTCTACTTCAAGAGGCTCATCAACGCCCTCAAACAGATGAACTACAGCACCTATGAATCGGAAGACTTCCACAAATACGAGAAGGAGCTGGAATCGATCGTCGAGGAGCGCAGAATAGAGCCGGGAGCCGAGCAAGCCGCGGGAGCCGCGAAGGCTGCGGCGCGGGCCTAGGGGCGGCAGAAAGAAGGGCATGGAGAAGGGCATGGAGACACAGGCATTTCAGAAGATCTACACGAAGATTTCGAAGATAACCAAGGCGACCTGCTCCCTGCATGCGGAGGACGTCGCCAACGAGGAGATGGCCTACGTAGCTGGACGGCACGCCCAAGTTCTGAAGGTCTCCGAGGGCGAGGTGACCCTCCAGATCTTCGAGGGCACCGAGGGGCTCGGCACCGACGCGGAGGTGATCTTCACGGGCAAGGCCCCGACGATCAGGCTCTCGCCGGAGATGGCCGGTCGCTTCTTCAATGCCTACGGGGATCCGATCGACGGGGGGCCCGCCGTCGACGGCATCGAACGGGAGATCGGAGGTCCTTCGGTCAATCCGGTGCGGAGGAGTCAGACCTCGAAGCTCATTGCGACCGGGATTGCAGGGATCGACCTGAACAACACCATCGTCACGGGTCAGAAGATTCCCTTCTTCGCCGACCCCGATCAGCCCTACAATCAGGTGATGGCCGACGTAGCTCTGCGCGCCGAGGCGGACAAGATCATTCTCGGCGCGATGGGGCTCTCGAACGACGACTACCTCTACTATCGCGAGCTGTTCGACAATGCGGGGGCGCTCGAGAAGATCATCAGCTTCATCAACACCACCGACCAATCCCCGGTCGAGCGGCTTCTCATACCGGACATGGCGCTCAGCGCCGCCGAATACTTCGCGGTCGAGCACAACCAGAGCGTCCTCGTCCTCCTCACGGACATGACCCTCTACGCCGACGCCCTTGCGATCGTCGGCAACAAGATGGACCATATCCCCTCGAAGGACTCGATGCCCGGTTCGCTTTACTCGGACTTGGCGAAGATCTACGAGAAAGCCGTGCAGTTCCCGCAAGGGGGCTCGATCACCATCATCGCGGTCACTACCCTCTCGGGAGGCGATATCACCCATGCCATACCGGACAATACCGGATACATCACCGAAGGGCAGCTCTTTCTCCGCAAGGACAGCGACATCAACCGAGTCATCATCGACCCCTTCCGCTCCCTTTCGCGTCTTCGCCAGCTCATCATCGGCAAGAAGACCCGCGAGGACCATCCGCAGGTGATGAACGCTGCGATTCGGCTCTACGCCGACGCCGCCAACGCAAAGACCAAGCGCGACAACGGCTTCGAGCTCACCGACTACGACAAGCGAGCGATCAAGTTCTCCTACGAGTATTCGAAGCGTCTTCTCGCGATCGACGTGAACATTCGCATCGACGAAATGCTCGATACGGCCTGGGACCTCTTCGCGAAGTACTTCCACAAGTCGGAGCTGGGAATAAAGCAGTCGATCCTCGACAGCCACTGGAAGGGAGACTGAATGGAGCTGAAGTACCAGTTCAACAAGGTCGCGATGCAGGCGCTGCAGAAGCAGCTGAACGTGCGCCTGGCCGCCCTGCCGATCCTGAAAAGCAAGGAGTCGGTGCTCCGGATGACGGAGAAGAAGCAGAAGGAGATCTACGCCGAGCTTGAGGAGTCTTTTCAGGAGAAGCTCACGCTGCTCAAGAGCGACATCAAGCTCTGGTCGGAGTTTCCGAGGCAGGTCTACTCCATGAAGAGCGTCACCCTGAAGACGAAGAAGATCGCCGGGATCACGGTTCCCGACATCAACGAGATCGACTGGGCCCTTCACGACTATTCCCGCTTCGTGAATCCCAAGTGGCTCACCACCGGTGTGACCATCCTGCGCGATCTGACCCTCATGCTCGCCGAGATGGAGGTTGTCGCGAAGGGCATCGAGATCATCGAGCACGCCAGGCGAAAAACCACCCAGAAGGTGAACCTCTACGAGAAGGTGCAGGTTCCGGCCTACACCGAGGCGATCCAGAGGATCAAGCGCTACCTCGAGGATGTCGCTAACCTCGACAAGGCGACGCAGAAGATCACCAAACAGCGCAGCGTGGAGGAAGCGCGGGCACTATGATCGAGAAGATGCTGAAGCTGACCCTCCTGTTCCATCGCTCGACCACCGAGGCCTTCCTCGCCGAGCTGCAGCGGGTGGGGGTCTTTCACATCGAGAACTACGGGGTCAACCAGACCGAGGAGATCCTCGCCCTCGAGCAGAGGATCGACTCCCTCTCCCAGCACGAGCGGCTACTGCGCCGGGAGCTGGAGCAGGCGCAAAGGGAGCCGGGCGCTCAGGCGCCCTTCGACGGAACGGAGGAGGAGCTGCTCGCCCGCATCGACGAGCTGCGGGCGACCGAGGAGCGTCTGGAGGGCGAGCGTCAGGGCCTTGGGACGGAGATGGAGCGCGCCTCTCGCTGGGGCGACTTCCGGCCCGCGGCAGTCGTCGAGCTTGCGAAGTCCGGTTTCAGCATGCGGCTCTACTCCGCGTCCAAGGCAGCCTCGGACCGCATCCGCGATTCCCTTGCGGGAAGCGCCTATCTCTTCGAGTCGGTTCTCGAGGACAAGGGCACCGTCTATTTCGTCGTCCTGTACAAGACGGCAATCGGCGCGCCCCAGATCGACGCGACCGAAGAGGCGCTTCCCCGGCAGAACCTCGAGGCGATGCGCAAGGCTCAGGCGAAGCTCGATGCCGAGATCGAGGAGAACCGCTTGGCCCTGCTCGAGCTCGGGAAGCACGTCGAGTATCTCAAGGGGCGGGCGAGCGCCTGTCAGAACGAGCTTGCGATGATGCTCGCTCACGCCAGCCTTACCGGTGAGGCGGAGGGCCAGGTCTTCGTCGTGTCCGGTTGGGTCCCGCAGCGGATCTTCAAGCGGGTGGAGGAGTTCCTCGAGCAGCAAGAGGTCATTTACATGACCGAGGAGCCTCACCACGGCGAGGGAGCTCCGGTGCTTATCAAGAACCGCACCTATCCACGGCTCTTTGAGCCGATCATGAAGATCTTCAGCCTCCCGAGCTATTCCGAGCTCGACACCACCCCTTTTCTGGCTCCCTTCTACACCATCTTCTTCGGGCTGTGCGTCGCCGACATGGGTTTCGGGCTCATCCTTATCGTCGGACTGCTGATTGCGCTCCTCGTGATTCGCCGCAAGAACGCAAGGCCGCTCATTCTTCTCGGTTTGGTCCTCGCGACCTCCATCTTCATCGCCGGCCTTCTGCTCGATGACTTCTTCGGCCTGAAGGTCACTGCAGCCTTCGGCAAGAGCTCGCCCCTCTCTCGACTCGTGCTTTTCCCAAACATGTACGGCCAGATGTATCTTGCGATGATGCTCGGCGTCATTCAGATTGGAGTGGGCTTCATCGTCCGGCTTCGTAACAATGTACGTGAGTACGGCGCAATCGGCGCAGTGAATCCGGTGGGCTCTTTCCTGATGCTTGTCGGGGTTGCGGTTGCGGTGGTCTACATGCTCGGCGGGCCGAGCCTCGCCATCGGACCCATTCCGGCGGGGCGGTGGATCACCTCGATCCCGAAGGCAGTCCCTATCGCCCTCGCTTTGGTGTTCGTAGGCTTCGTCGGCGTGGTCTTCTTCGCCCATCCGAATAGGAAGATGGCAGGAAGGCTCAAGCACGGGATGTGGCAGCTCTACGAGTTGGTGATCGGTTTTCTGGGTGACACCCTTTCCTATCTGCGGTTGTTTGCGCTCGGATTCGCCGGCGGGCTCCTCTCGGGTGCGATCATCAACCTAGCCCTCCTCGCCAAGGGAGATGCGTGGTGGGGCTACCTGCCGATGGCGATCGTCCTGCTCCTGGGGGGCGGGATCAACCTTGCAATCGGGCTCCTTTCGGCATTCGTGCACTCCCTCAGGCTCACCTTTGTGGAGTTCTACAAGGCGGTCGGCTTCAAGGGGGGAGGGGTCGAGTACAACCCGTTTCGGACTAAGTGACGGGCACAAGCTACGGTTCGTTGAGATAGAGTGCAATATTGAACATCTGGAGGAAGATATGGACACGCTTGCGGTCATCTTGGCTTCGCTTGGGCTTGGGTTGATGTTTGGGCTTTCCGGGGTTGGTTCGGTCATCGGTCTGGTCATCGGCGGTAATGCGGCTGTCGGGGCGTTGAAGAAACGGCCCGAGATCCTCGGAACGACGCTCGTCCTGTCCGGGTTGCCGGCAACGCAGGGGTTGTACGGCTTCGTCAGCTTCATTATCTACCAAAGCCACGTCGCCCCTGGGATGACGATGTTCAACGCCGCGGTCGTCTTCGCCGCAGGGCTTGGATTTGGGGCCGTCGCCATCTTCTCGGCCATCAAGATGGGTCAGGTGTGCGCGGCGGGGATCTCTTCGATCGGCTCGGGACACAATGCCTTCGGAAGCACGCTCGTCCTCGCAGCCTTCCCCGAGTTCTACGCGATCCTCGCGCTGGTGGCCTCGATCCTGATGGCGGGCCTGATTAGGTAGGGCTGATCGGCTGGATTGCGGCTCCGCGCGCGTTCTGCAAGGCGGAGAAAGGGGGGGTGTCCATGGTACTGTCGGAAGTCTTCAAAGTTCAAAACATCATGCCGGACTTGAAGAGCGCCAACAAGGACGAGCTCTTCGGCGAGTTGGTCGACTTTCTGGCAGAACGGGAGGATCTGGACTCACGGGCCAGGGATCGGATCCTCGTCGCCCTCAACACCCGCGAGGAGATGCTGAGCACCGTCATTGCCCCGCACATCGCACTGCCGCATGCCTCCCTGCGAGGCCAGCGCCGCACCCTCGGCATCCTCGGGATCTCCCGTCTGGGAATCGACTACGGCTCGCTCGACGGCAGGCCGGTGCACATCGTCATGATGCTGGTCGACGACCGCTACGAGACGAAGCGGCATCTGAAGATGCTGCAGAAGGCGGCGGAGCTGATCGGCAGTCCAAATTTCTACTCCAAAATGATGGGCTGCAAGAACGCCGAGGAGATCTTCCGAATCATCACCGAGATCGAGGACATGCAGCGCGTCTGATTCGCGCATCGAGAGAAGACACACAAGCGGCGAAACCTTTCGATACCGTCATTCTCGTGCGATAGCGGAGGTGGTAGGGTGAAAAAGGCAGCAGCTCTCGTCGTTCTCGCGGTTGCGATCCTGGTGCTTGCCGGCTGTGCACCGGGCGCAAACACTCTCGGCAATTCCGCCAATGGCCAGGGCGTCGTGGCCGGATTCTGGCGTGGCCTCTGGAACGGAATCATCGCCCCCGTCACCTTGATCATTTCGCTCTTCAACCCGAGCGTCCAGATGTACGAGGTGCACAACAACGGGGGCTGGTACAACTTCGGCTTTCTCCTCGGTATGATGGTAATCTTCGGCGGAGGAGCCCGCGGCGCCGCCAGCAGTCGAAGAAGGGAGTAGGGCGGCTGAAAAGACTGTCAGCCGCCCGCTTGCGGTCGACGGGCGACGCGGCCTTAGAACAGCTCCTCCAGCACGTAGAAGTAGCTTTCGTCGGTCCCGAAGACAATCCATTTACCCGAGATCACCGGAGCGCTCAGCATGGCTCCGTCGAGGGGCATCTCCCAGAGCAGGCTGCCGTTTCGGGCTGAAAGGCAGACCAGCTTCGGCTTCGGGCCGCCGGCAGAGCCGGGGTCGCCCCGCAGGCCCAGGTAGACGCGATCCCCTGCCACGGTGGGCGCGGAGCTCGTGGGGACGTCGAATTGATGCTGCCAGGCGATGGACCCGTTTTGGGCGTGGAAGGCCCGCACGAGGGTGTCGCCGCTCGTGTAGATGACGAGGTTGTGCCAGACCGAGGGCGCCATGTAATCGAGCAGCTGCAGGTTCTGGTTGAAGAGACGATTCGGATCGAAGGAGCTCTCGGCGTAGCCCCAATGAGCGGTGTCGTCGTAGCGCCACCGAAGCTGTCCGGTTGTCCGGTTGTAGGCGTAGTAATCGAGCTGCCAGGCTCGGTCGCCGGTCTCCGAGCTCGTCGAGAAGTAGACCGAGTTCCCCTTCAGGGCGGGGAAGGAGTACCAGTAGGCGTCGAGGGCCGCGGTGTCGAGGACCCAGAGGTAGGCCCGGTCGCGAAGATCGTAGGCTCCGAAGCTGTTCGGGTTGCTCAAGGGGCCCGGGGCGAAGTAGACGACATCCTTGAAGACCTGGAAGGTATCGTAGTACCAGACCGGATTCGGGATCTTGAACTTCAAGACCCCGTCGGGCGAGAGGACGTAGGTATTGCCCCCGTCGCTCGTGAAGAGGATCGAGTCGCCGTAGCGCACGATCGAGGAGCGCACGGGGTTGCCGGTGTCAAAGTGCCAGGCCTCCTTGCCCGTTTTTCGGTTCACCGCGTAGACGTTGCCGTCCTCCGAGCCGAAGTAGACGTCCTTGGAGTCCGCGACCGGGACCGAGTTGATCGGCCCGCCGGTCTTGAAGACCCAGTTCATGAAGCCGCTCTCGAGATCCAGGGCGTAGAAGTTGCCGTCGGCCGAGCCGAAATAGATGGTGTTGCCCATGATGACCGGAGGGTTGAAGGCGCCGAGCGGCCTGCCGAGCTCCTGGAGCTTGAGCTTCCACTGGATCCCGAACGGCGGGTAGACCGCATTCGAGGTGACCCCGCGCCCTTGATCCCCGCGAAAGGTGACCCAATCCCGAGAGTGGCTGCAGGAGGCGAGGAGCAGGAGCAGCAGCGACGCTGCGGCCAGGAGGAGTCGGCGCGCGGGCGTGGTTCGTGTCATTACCATCGATAGTACAAGCCCTTCAGGCTGAATCCGCGGCGCAGCGAACTGAGCAGCCCGCCCTTGCGACACTGGCGGACCGTTTCGCGGTACTCACGCTTCAGCTCGCTCCAGAGGCGCTCGCGCTCTCCGGCTTCGTACAGCTCGCGATACTTGAGCTCGGTGTAGAGGGCTGCGAATCGCGTCAGCTCCGGATGGTCTTCCGCGTACTCGATTGCGGTCGTCGCGGGGCTCTTCAGCGTGAAGCCGTCGCTCACGAGCCTGAGGAGCAGCAGCTTGTAGAGAGCGTCGAGGGAGCCTCTGCTCCTCCCGCGGGAGAGGTTCAGAAGGTAGAGCTCGCGCCCGTAGCGGTAGAGGTACATGAGCACCACCACGGCAGCGGTGAGAACGGCGAGCAGGCGCAGAACCAGATACCACGGGAAGTGGTAGAGGGGCGCCAGCTCCTGGTTCGAAAGGAGGGGAATGACCACGTTCCAGTTATTGGGGTCGCCGCCGGCCTGCGGCGGGATGGCGTAGGCGGTCGTTTCGAAGTCGACCCATCCGTAGCCGGGCATGTAGAGCTGGACCCACGAGTGGTGGTGGGCGGTCGTTATGAGGTAGAGCTCGCGCAAGGGGAACTTCTGCAGGGCAGGGATCTTCTGTCGCAGGAGCTCGAGACCGCGTCGATGGGCCGGCGTCTGGAGATCCTTCGCGGCAAGATAGCCGGTGACCACGCGGGAGGGGATGCCCGCAAGGCGGGCGAGAATGGCCGTCGTGTTGGAGAACTCGACGCAGTCCCCGTTCTTGGTCTTCGTCAGGAAGTCCACCAGGTGCTGCACCGTGGCGTTGTCCGAAAAGCCGACCTGATACTGGAAGGTCGAGAAGCTCTTGAGGATCGCCATGATCGTTGCATAGTAGCCGGTCTGGCCGCGGATCGCGCCCTGGAGATAGCGCTCGAAGATGGCGTGGTCCTCGGGGGAGAGCGGAATGCGGAGGTAGGGTGCAAGGCTCTCCTTCTCCTGCGGCGTGAGCCCCGCGATGGAGCGAAATCCCCCCGAGGTCGGGTCGCTGACCATCGAGATCGATGTGTAGGAATAGTTGAAGGGATAATACCGGCGATCGAGGACCGTTGGCTCCACGGAGTAGGGTCGGTACGCGAGCACCCGCTCGGGCAGGGTGGAGAGATAGTAGACCGGGACCGGGACCCTGTCGGCGTCGCTCGAGCTCGTCGCCTCTGGATCCTGCCAGGTCTCGATGAGACGCTCATTCACCAGCTCGTTGAGGGGTTGGTCGCGTGTCCGTTCGAAGCCTGCTACCGGATTGAAGCGTCCGAAGTAGCCCTCGGCGGCGTAGATGGGATCCATCGGGCTCGCGATGACCATGACCGCATACTGCCTCGCCTGTCCCTGGCTGCCGGTACCGGTCTGGCCGCTCTGCCACTGATCGGAGGGGATCCCCTCGAGCGCTGCCCGATCCCCGGGTTGATCGCCGGGCTGCGTCCCGTCCCCATAGAGGTATTGGCGTCCGAGGGGCCTGCCTCCATCCTTCTTTTCGAAGGGATTGCGGGGAGACTGGAGATTCCCGCCCGGAAGGCCCTTGCCGGTCGCGTCGAGCGGCACCGGCTTCGGGCGGACGCGGTGGTCGAGATTGTTGAAAACGATCGAGTTGCTCACGAAGTTGGGAGGCAGGAGCACCGCCACGACCACGAGAATCGGCACGACGATGGAGGCGAAGAGGATGAGCTCGCGCCGTCGTCGCTTTTCCCCTTGGGCGCGAAAGACCGCGAGGTAGAGGACGAGGGAGTGAAGGAGGAAGGCGCAGACGCTGATCACGAGGAGGATCTGCGCGACTCCCGCGGCGGCGTGCGCGATGGTCTCGGAGGCTCGGGTAAAGGAGAGCATCTTGTAGTAGAGCACCGCGAGAAGGAAGGGCTCGGGCAGGGCAATCCAGCGCCCCCAGGGCCCGCCGTGGAAGATCGCCGCGGTCACCAGGAATGAGGCCGCCCCCACCGCGAGGAAGGCGAACGAGAAGGGGGAGAAGCCGGAGACGAAGATGATCGCGGCGGCGATTGGAAGCCCGGCGAGAACGAGCCAGCGCCGCAAACCGAGGCGCACCCCGTAGAAGGCGATGAGCATTTCCGCCGGCAGGACGCCGAACCAGAGCCACCAGCCCAGCTTGTCGTAGGGAACGACCACGGCAGGATGGAAGACCGGGATGGCGAAGGCGAGGAGGTAGAGGAACAGCCGCGTATAGAAGAGAACATGGGTAAGGGTTGCCCGTACCCGCGTGCTCTGGCCGCTCTCTTTCACTGCTTCCATCGAATGCCTCCCTGCCACCTGTCTCGTCGCGCTCAGGGCCCTCAGGCGAGCGTCACCAGTCGGGCCTCTACCGCCTCTTCGCCGAGAACGCGCGCTCGGGAGTGATCGAGACCGGGTTGCTCCAGGGCGAAGTCACGTCGGAAAACCCACAAACCGGGAATCGGTAACTGCTCCCGAAAGTGGAAGAGGGCGACCGTGCGGCGAGTGCGTGTGCCCGGCGCCCGGGGGCTCACGGTTCGGAAGAGATTGATGCGCTTCTGCGGATAGCTTGCGAGAAGCCCCGGCAGCTGGCGATCGTAGGGTGTGGTAAACAGGTAGATTTCGTCGGTGGCGGGTGCTGCCGTCTCCTCGACCGACTCGCTGTGGTAGGTGAGCTCCGCGAGCTCCTCGGCGTAGCGCTCGATGTCGTCCCTGCTCGTGAGGCGCGTTGCGCCCCCTGCGGTGATGACGAGGAACTGAAAATCCGGATTCGATTCCTTCACCACGCGCAGGAAAGTCAGAAGCCAGCTCTTCAGATGGTTCAGATGCATGATCGATTCGAGGCTTTCGGGCGCATCCTCCCGGTAGTTGCGAAGCTCGACGGAGATGAGCTTTGTCTGCTCCTGGGCGATCGGGGCGATCCGGGTGAACAGCTGCGAGAGCCTGCTCGAGCTCTTCCAGTTGATGTCGCGGAAGCGGTCGCCGGGGGCGTACTCCCGCATGTAGTACTTTTCTTCATCTGAATTGATCTGACTCTGCTTCTCCTCCGAGCGCTCCGTGGCCTCCACCCGCACGCTGATCGCCTCGGGAAAGGCCGCCGGAATGACGGCGAGGTGCCGCTCGTAGGTGTCGCCGAACTGGGCGCGCGTCAGGCCGAAGATGTCTCCAACCTTGAGCGCTCCGTGGGCGTGAAAGAGGCCGCTCAACGGAAAGAGGAGTCTCAAGGGCAGCTCGCCCGACCGCGAGGCCGAGCTCGCGACGGTCTCCTGCGAGAGAAAGAGGGTGGCGCTCCTTCCGACCGTAAGCCATCCCCGCACCGCAAAGTGGAGGCGGAAACCCAGGAAGGGGCGCACCACGATTCCCGTGAGCCGCTGGAAGCTGGGCTGAGGTCCGGCAACGAGGGGCTCGCTCGAGTCCCACTGGATGGGATGCTTGGCGAGCTGATCGGCCTGTACCCGAGACAGAAAGGCGAGCACCGCGAGCACGAAAAGGGCGGTGACCGCGAGGACGATCTGGTAGGGATCGCGCGTGAGAAAGCTGTTCGCGAGCAGCAGCACCGCGAGCGCGAAGAGCACGCTTCCGGCGGGGGCCAGAGGGAAATAGTACCGTATCGCTCGGAATGTCGACTGTGGGTTTTTCATGCGGCGCTCCCGCACTTGCGCTATCGCTTGCCCCTGTGCGCGAAGTCTACCGGGACCATGTCGAGGATCGCCTTGGTCGTATGCTCGGCCGACAGGGAGGGATCGCGCATCACCAGCCTATGGGCAATTGCGGTCGGGAAGATCTCCTTCACCAAGTCTACCGTGACGAAGGTTGTGCCGCGGATGAGCGCCAAGGCGCGCGCCAGTCGGGAGACCTTCACTCCTGCACGTGGGCTGGCTCCGACCGCAACGTCGGGATGGTTGCGCGTCTCGCGCACGCAGGCGACGATGTACTCGACAATCTCATCATGAATCGAGACCTGGTCGACGAATCGCTGCCATTCGGTCATCGTGTGAGAAGCCACCACGGGCCGGAAGTCGGACCAGGCGTCGCTGCGGGCGTGCTGTTTGATGATGGCGCCTTCGTCTCCCGCGTCGGGGTAGCCCATCGAAAGCTCTATCATGAAGCGGTCGAGCTGAGGGGCCGGCAGGGGAAAGAGGTGCACCCCTTTGAGATTCATGGTAGCGATGATGAAGAAGGGATCGGGGAGGCGGTAGGTCTTGCCCTCGATCGTGACCGTCTGCTCCTCCATCGCCTGGAGAAAGCTGCCTTGGGTCTTCGGGGTGAGCAGGTTGATCTCGTCGCACAGAACGAAGTGCGCAAAGATCGGGCCTTTGTTGAAGATCATCTCCTGGCTCGCGTTGCTGAAGCGGTTGTAGCCGAGGATATCCTGGGGGAGCAGGTCGACCGTGCACTGGATGCGGCTGAACTTCTCGACTTTCACGCTGTCGCTGTAGAGATCCTCGCTTTCCCAGGAGATCGATCCCGCCAAGGCGCGGGCGAGCGAAGTCTTGCCCACGCCTTGCGAGTCGGCCAGGATAACGTGGCCGCCGGCGATCTTCGAGGCGATGATGTATTCAAGCTTTCGTTTGTCGATGTAGATGACCGACTTGATGTTCTCGATGAGGCGCGAAACAGCCGCGGCAACTGCGGCAACTTGCCGCGTCAAGGCTTCGGCGTGACCGGAGCCATCCGTCGCAGGCTGCCCCGTGGCCCGCGACCGGAGCGTTTCTTCCATATGAAAGAAAAGATAGAGTACCTGATCGGCAAAGTCAACGTACCGCCCTCCGATCGGGTAGTCTCGCGGCGCCGCCCACGGAGGCGCTTCCGAGACAGGGCCGTCGGCTCCTCGTCGCGGCGCCCCTCGCGGCCGCCAGGCTCCGCGGGCTTCCGACCGGCGGCTTTCTTTACAAAGCGCGCCGGATGCAGGATTCTTCACGGTGAGTCGGGAGGAGCCATGGCCTTTCAGTCAGTCAACCCTGCAACTGGGGAACCCCTCCGCTCCTACGCGGAGATGGGGGACGGGGAGCTTTCGCGGGCCCTCGACGCGGCGCAGGCCGCTTGGGGCCTCTGGCGCGACCGCGGGATCGAAGAGCGCTCCGCGCTCCTTGCGGCGCTCGCCGCCTCGCTGCGGAAGCGAGCGGAAGGGCTCGCGGAGCTCATGGCTCGCGAGATGGGAAAGCCGATAACCCAGGGCCGGGCAGAGGTCGAGAAGTGCGCCTGGACCTGCGAGCTTTTCTCCGCAAAGGCCGCCGAGATGCTCACTGACGAGCCGATCGGCACCGAGGCCTCGAAGAGCTACGTGACCTTCCGGCCCCTTGGTCCGGTTCTCGCCATCATGCCCTGGAACTTCCCGCTCTGGCAGCTCTTTCGCTTCGCGGCGCCCGCTCTCTTGGCCGGGAACACGGTTCTCCTCAAGCACGCCCCGAACGTCTTCGGCTGCGCCCTCGCGATTGAGGAGCTCTTCCGCGAGGCCGGTGCCCCCGCAGGCCTGCTTTGCACCCTAACGATCGGCATCGAACGCATCGAGTCGCTCATCGGCGACCCGCGCGTGGCGGCGGTCACGCTCACTGGAAGCAGGGAGGCCGGGCAGGCGGTAGCCCGCGCCGCGGGAAGGGCCCTCAAGAAGTCGGTTCTCGAGCTGGGGGGAAGCGATCCCTACCTCATCCTCTCGGATGCCGACGTCGAGGCCGCCGCCGCGACCTGCGCGGCGAGCAGGCTCATCAATGCGGGCCAGAGCTGCATCGCGGCCAAGCGCTTCATCGTGACGCCGGAGGTTCGACAGGAGTTCGAGCGGCATCTCGTCGAGGGAATGCGGCGGGCAGTCGTAGGGGATCCCCTCGATCCGTCGACCGAGGTGGGGCCGCTCGCCCGGGGGGATCTCCGCGAGACCCTCCATCGACAGGTGACCGAGAGCCTCGCGCGGGGGGCGCGACTCCTCCTCGGCGGGGAGCTTCCCCACGGTCCCGGCTTCTACTATCCACCGACCGTTCTCAGCGAGGTGGCGCCGGGAATGCCGGCCTACGAGCAAGAGACCTTCGGACCGGTCGCGGCCGTCATCCCGGCGCGGAACGAGGGCGAGGCCATCCGGATCGCCAACGATTCGCCCTACGGGCTCGGCGCGGCGGTGTTCACGCGCGATCTCCGCCGGGGAGAACGGATCGCGGCACGGATGCTCGACGCGGGGAACGCCTTTGTGAACGCCCTCGTGAAGTCCGATCCGCGCCTGCCGTTTGGAGGAATCAAGGAGAGCGGCTTCGGTCGCGAGCTCTCCCTGTTCGGGATCCGCGAGTTCGTCAACGTCAAGACCGTCTACGTTCAGTAGCATTGGGCGCTGGGTGCCCTGCAAGGTAAGCGCACATGGAAAAGAATCGGCTGCAGCAAGAGCTCGACGCCCTTCGGTCGCGCGGAGTCGAGGTCATCGACCTCGTCGACAGCAACTTTCATCGAAACGGCTACCGTCTCCCCGACGAGCTTCTTCTGCCGCTCATGGAGGAGTATGTCCGCCGGCGGATGTATGCCCCCGATTCCAAGGGAAGCCCGGCGGCGCGCGCGAGCATCAGCGCCTACTATGCCGCCTTCGGGATCGCCATCTCTCCCGAGAACATCCTCCTGACCGCTTCCTCCTCCGAGAGCTACAATCTGCTGTTCAACAACCTCGCCTCTCCCGGGGACAACCTCGCCCTGCCCTCGCCGACCTATCCCCTTTTTGAGTTTCTTGCTGGCTTCAATCACCTGGAGGTCCGTTTCTACCGGATGGACGAGGAGTACCGCATCGATCTCGACTCGCTTGCGGAGGTGCTCGACGCACGAACCCGCTTCGTCGTTCTCATCTCGCCCAACAACCCGACCGGGCAGGTGGCCTCCCGCGAGGAAATCGAGGGGATCGCGGAGCTCTGCGCTCGATCGGGAGCAGCCATTCTCTCCGATGAGGTCTTCAGCGAGTTCCTCTATCCGCCCTTCACCGCCGGGCAGCCCGCGGAGGGCGGTGAGGCGTGCCAGCGCCCGCCCTCCGGAAAGCTCGAGCTTCCCCGGCCTGCCGCGCTTGCCGGCTCGCTTCCGGTCTACACCCTGAACGGGATCTCGAAGATGTTTGCGAGCCCCGACCTGAAGCTCGGGTGGATCGCGGTCTCGGGCGACCCGGGGCGGATCGTCGAGTCGGTGGAGCGGCTGGAGGTCGCGAACGACGTCTTCCTCAACTGCAGCAGCCTCGCGCAGTTCATCCTGCCCTCACTCTTTGCCCGGGCGGGAGATTTCACCCGCGGCATGGTCGCCGACCTTGCGCGCAAGCGCGATCTCCTCGCCGAGGGCATCGGCGGGGACGCCTCTCTCATCCCGCCGCGGGGCGGCATCCACTGTCCGGTCCGCATCTCGGGCTTCGGGGGAGACGACGAGGAGTTTGCCCTCGGGCTCCTTCGGGAGCGGCTGGTCTACCTCCATCCCGGCTACTTCTACGGTTTCGATGGGTTGTCCGAGCTCGTGCGGGTAGTGTTGAGCTTTCTTCTGCGGGAGGATCTTCTCGTGGAGGGGCTCTCTCGCTTACGCGGCTACCTGCGGGGGGGCTGACGCAGGGGAATGCACTGCGCACCCTCGACGGCGCGTTTCGGTGCCATGCAAGAAAAGCCTACCTTTCCGATTGTCCTTTTGGCCCCCCCTATTATATAGTTGCCGCAACCGGGAGGATCATGCCCCAGAACCGGCAGCGGCTGCACATCGGATTGAAGCAAACCCTCTCGATGATTGGGCCCTACATCGGGGGCAGGCTGCGGGCCCAGGTCCGCGCGGTCGCTCTGATTGTCCTGTACATGGTCCTCTTCCAGCTCCTCGTGCTCGGGGTGCCGATCGAAGGGGCTGCCGTCATCACCGGCGGCATCATCGTCGTCACGATCGGCCTCGCCTTCTTCCTCGAGGGGCTCCTCATCGGGATCATGCCCCTTGGCGAGCTGTGCGGGGTGCGGCTTCCAGAGAAGACCACCCTGGTTCCGATCCTCCTCTTTGCCTTCGTCCTCGGGGTAGGGGCGACGCTTGCGGAGCCGGCCATCGGGTTCCTGAAGGGGGCGGGCGAGACGGTCACGGCCTGGCAGGCCCCCCTTCTTTTCGCGCTGCTCACGCGCTACTCGAGCCTCCTGGTCGCTGCGATCGGGGCCGGCGTCGGCTTGGCGGTCGCCCTCGCCATGGCGCGATTTCTCTACAACTGGTCGATCAAGCCCATCCTCTTTGCCATCGTGCCGCTCCTTCTCCTGCTTACGGGGGCCGCCTGGTTGGACCCGGATCTCCGCCATATCGTCGGGCTCGCCTGGGACTCCGGCGCGGTAACAACTGGTCCGGTGACCGTCCCGCTCGTTCTTGCCCTTGGAATCGGGATCTCCCGGATCACCGGGCGGGCCGATCGCCCTCTCTCCGGGCTGGGGGTGGTCGCACTTGCGTCGGCCCTGCCGATTCTCACCGTGCTTCTCCTTGGCTTTGCCCTGCGTCCTGTGGTTCCTGCTCCGATGAACAGGGCCGACTTTCTCATCGCGGCGGAGCGACCGGACGTCGCAGGGCTCTTCCCGAACCGGGACTGGGAGCGAGGCTATGTCCTCTCGAAGCTCGGACCCCAACGGAGTCTCCCCCTGTTCGGAAACGATCGCTCCGCCTTGGATTCCTTCGTCGCGAAGATGGAGCGCGATCGCAGCCTCGTGTACGGGATCTTCGGAAGCGAGAGCTCCTTCTCCGCGTGGCTCGCCTCGAGCTTCAGCTCCGGGGAGCGCGCTGGCTTTCGGACGGATGGCGGGCTCACCGCGGGCGGGTCTCCGTCTCCAACCTCCCTCGATCTCTCGGAGACCTTCGTCGGCAATCTCGGGGTCTCGCTGAAGGCGATCCTGCCCCTGTGCCTCCTTCTCTTCCTCACCCTTGCCGTCTTTCTCCGCGAGCGCATCGAGCGATGGGATGAGATCCTCTTCGGGGTGATGATCGCCCTTCTCGGGATGTTTCTCTTCAACATCGGCATGGAGCTCGGACTCGCCCGGCTCGGAAATGAGACCGGCGGGAGCCTCCCCGCCTCTTTCACCGAGATTCAGGTCGGCGGCCAGCGGGAGGTGATCCGGAACTTCGACCCCTCGGTCGTGCAGACCGCGATCGATGCAAACGGTCACGCGAGCCGCTTCTTCTACTTGGGTCGAGGAACGAGCTTCCGAGCCCTCCCCTTTGAGCCCCGCGACTTCGATCCGCAGACGAGGGAGTACGCCTTCTTTCCCCTGCGCGGTCCGCTCTTCGGCTACGGGCTTACGGGCTTTCTCGTCGTGCTGCTCTTCGCCTTCTTGATGGGCTACGGAGCGACCGTTGCCGAGCCCAGTCTGTCGGCCCTCGGGATTACCCTCGAGGAGATTACCGTCGGCATCTTCAAGCGCAAGCTCCTGGTTCGGACCGTGGCGATAGGGGTCGGGACCGGAATGGCCTTCGGCTTCGCCAAGGTGATCTGGCATATCCCGCTTCTCTGGCTGCTCGTCCCCTCCTATGGGCTGCTTCTCCTCATGACCGCGCTCTCGACCGAGGAGTTCGTGACCATCGCCTGGGACAGCGCGGGGGTGACGACCGGTCCGGTGACGGTTCCGCTCGTTCTCGCCACCGGGCTCGCCGTGAGCCAGAAGGTCGGAGCCGTGGACGGCTTTGGGATTCTTGCCCTTGCGTCGGTCTTCCCGGCGATCACGGTGCTTGCGGTTGGGCTCTTCATCACGCAGCGTCAATCCCGACTCCTCGTGCCGGCGGAGGAGTAGGGTGGTCAAGAGGCGCCTCGCGAAGATCACCTGCTACGTCTACCGCAACCTCTCTCCCCTGATCACGAAGACGCTGCGGGAGCTCGCAATTCCGGAGCTCTCGATCCAGTCCGGAAGGGCGGCTGTCCTTCGCTCGCACAAAGGGCTGTTCGGAATCCGCTCCAGCACCGACCTCGACGAAAACCCGGTCGATGTCTTCCGCTTCTACGTGCCCCTCTCCCTCGAGCGGCGGATCATCGGGCTGCTCGCCTCCCGCGCCGACCTCACCCTTCCGGGGAGAGGGAGCATCTACAGCCAAGAGGTCACCATCATTCGCTCCACCCCGATCGCCTTCGATGAGAAGCGTCTGAAAGAGGTTGCCGAGGTAAAGCTTCCCGCCCAGACCGGCTTCAGCGGGATCTGCTGCATCGTGCAGCGAGGGGAGGGCAATCGACTCGCGCGGGCCATCCTCGACGTGGGCTTTTCGGTCCCGATCGTGACCTATGGCCAGGGGATGGGCATCCGCGACCGGCTCGGGCTGCTGCGCATCGCCATCCCCGTCGACAAGGAGGTGGTCACCTTCGTGGTCGACCGCCAGGACGCCCTCCAGGCGATGAACCTGGTCATCGACACCGCTCGCTTGGATCACCCCGGGAGGGGCTTCATCTATCTGTACCCCATCCGCTTCGGCATCATCAACACGCGCCTGCGCCGCGGCGAGGAGGCGCACGTCGCGAGCGTCGAGCAGATCGTCGCCGCGATCGACGAGCTCACCGGGAGCGCGAGCTGGCGCCGGCGGGAGCTGCCCGCCCGCCCGCGGGGTCGGAGGCGCGGTGTGCTCACCGAGCTCGCCAACTGCACGGTAGTCTGCCGCGAGGGGAGGGCCCAGGGGCTCGTGAGGGCCGCGATGGATGTTGGGGCGGGCGGGGCCACCCTCGCAAAGCTCCGCTTCGGCGGGTTCGCGCCGCTGCCGGAGGCGGCGACCTCGCACTCGCGCGAGATGAGCGACCTGATTGTCTCGGGCGCCATGACCGAGGCGGTCGTCGGTGCAACGGAAAAGGCCGGCATCTTTGATTCGCAGGTCTACGGATTCGTCGAGGTGAGCCCTGTGGAGATGGCAAGCACCTACATCGCGCGCGAGCGCAACTGACTCACGACCCCTGGGGAAGTGCGGTCGGGAGAGTGATGCTGTAGAATATGGGAGTATCTATGGAGAACTCTGTGCCTCGGTTCATCGAGCCTCGCTACCGCATCCTCTTCTGGCCGCTCCTCGGGACCTTCGCAAGCTTTGGAGTGAGCCTAATCGTCGTCGGAGCTCTTCTCCCGCGGATCCTTTCGGATTTTCACTGGAGCTACACTGCCGCGGGAGTGGTTCTCGCCGCAAACTCCGTCGGCTACTTCACCTCGACCCTGGTTTCCGGGCTGCTCGTCCAGAGGATGGGTCTGAAGCGCGTCGTTTCCCTCGGGCTCGCCCTTGAGGCAGTGAGCCTCTTCTTTTTCGGCGCGACGCCGGCGGTGTTCGTGAATCTTGCGCTCAATCTCCTCATCGGGATCGGTCAGGGGGCGATCGAGGTGGTCGTCAACACGAGCGTCGCCCGCATGGAGCGCGAGGGAGACAGCCACCTCATGATGTTCGTTCATTCCGCCTTCTCGGTAGGGGCGGTCGTGGGACCGATCGCAATCGGGCTCATCATTGCGCGCGAGCTTCCCTGGCAGGAGGTCTATAAGGCGATCGCCCTTCTGGTCCTCCTCATCGCCGTCGCCCTGAGCCTCCTTCCCTTTCGCCGGCTCGAGGGAGGAGGCGCGAGCGCCGAGACCGAGAAACCGAAGCTGCGCTCGCTTCTCGGGTACCCCTTGCTCCTCTTCTCCTTTTTCGCCCTCTTTCTCTACGTGGGACTGGAGGTGGGCGTCTCGAATTGGATCTCGGAGTACTTCGTGAAGATCTTCGGGACTTCGGCCGCGACGGGAGCCTTCATGGTCTCGATCTTCTGGTTGGGGATTCTGTTCGGAAGACTCACGGTTTCCCTCATCGCCCGCGGCACCCGGCAGGGCGCGACGCTCTTCGCCCTCTCGCTCCTGTGCACGCTTTCGCTCCTTCTCGCGGTCGCCATGCGCGGAGCCCTTGCGGGGGGCCTCTTCTTCTTCCTCGCAAGCCTGGGCTGCTCCGGTTTCTACCCGCTGGTGATGAATCTCCTCGGGCGACATTTCCGCCGCAGCCAGAGCGTCGCAGTGGGTTTCGCGGCGACGGGCGGAGGAGTCGGGATGTTTCTCTTCCCTCTTCTCATGTCGGGGGTGGCGCAGCGCTTCGGCATACGCGACGGCTTCGTCGTATATGTCGTGATGGGCGTCGCGATGAGCCTTTTTGCCCTTCTCATCTCCCGTCAGGTTCGCCGCTCGCGAGACGAGATGGTGTCGAAGGAGCTCAGCTGAGGCTCTATGGACGGCGAGAGTGTCGGTGAGCCGGTAGACCAGATTCGCGAGGTTTTCAGCTATCTCGAGCGCTTCAAGGGCAGCCTCTTCGTCTTCAAGATCGAC
>DAHVAK010000109.1 GCA_027314665.1 Spirochaetales bacterium | reverse complement strand
TCGAGGGAGTTCGCCGCCTGGTAGCTAGAGTCTCCCCCCTGGGCCACCGCATTCGGCGCCGCCCCCGTCGCCAGGGCCAGCGCCCCGACAACGAGCCCGGCTCTCTCGATCAGATCGCGTACCTTGCCCATCTCTATCCTCCGCAAAAAGGATGAGCCTACCCCTCTAGCTTGTCAATGTAGCGCCGCGCGGATTGCATCAGGGCGAGCCTTGCCCCGCTCTCCACCTCCCCGCCCCAGAAGGCGGAGTAGATGCGGTCAAAGGTGTAGGGTCGCAAGGCGTTCACGATGCGGCGCACCGCATAGGGAGGAAGGGGGATGAGGTTCGGGTAGCTGTACATGAAGCTCACCCGGCGCCGATCGGCGACGACGCTGATCGTGTCGCCGGTGTGCAGGGTGCCGCGTCCATCGGCTCCAAGCGCCCAGTGGAGACCGGCGGCGCCGGGGAAGTGTCCCCCGCAGCGAATGACCGTCGCCCCGGCGAGGAGGGGAAGCTCCTCCCCTCGCCAGAAGATGATCGCAGGGTCCGATCGCATCACCCCTTCCCGGTCGTCCTCGTGGAGGTAGATCGGAACGCCGCCAAAGCGCCGGCTCCATTCGACCATCGTGGAATAGAAGTGGGGGTGGGAGACCGCGATCGCTGCGATGCCTCCCATCCGCTCGATGGTGGTGACGGTCTCCTCGTCGACGAGGGTGATGCAGTCCCAGAGCAGGTTTCCCTCGGGGGTCTGGATGAGCATCGCGCGCTGGCCGATCGCGAAGAACGGCTCGCTGCCTATCGCGGTGATTCCCGGCTCGAGAATCTGGAAGCGGTTGCGGCGGTCCTCCCCGACCGCGTCGAGGGTCGTCCACTGCTGGCCCTCCGGGCCGAGGTACTGCCGCTCGTCCTCACAGACCGCGCAGCGCGCCGGGGGGCGATCGCTCTCGGCGTACTGCACGCCGCATCGTGCGCAAATGAAATGGGGCACCCGAACCTCCCTCGGCGTGCGGCGCATCCCGCCGTGCCTCGCCTCGGAAGTGTAGCGAGGCCAGGAGGGTTCGGCAATTCCCGCCTCATGCACGCTGGGGAGCGCGGAGGCGCCGCTCGCGCCCGGAGCTATATCCTGCCGTACTTGGCAAGGAGCTCCTTGACCGACAGTCCGTTCAGGATGTCCGCGCGCGTTCGCGCCTCTCTTTCTGCCTGCTCGCGAGCCTTCTCGTAGACTGCGGCAAGCTCGGCGGAGGGAACGACCGTCACCCCGATCTCGTCGGCCACGATCATGTCTCCGGGACGCACGAGGACTCCGCCGCAGACGATCGGGGCATTGATTTCTATCGGCTCGAAGCGGTTGGAGTAGGCGCTGTGAGAGGCCCGCGGAGAGACCGATTTGGAAACGATCGAAAAGCCGAGCAGGCGCGCCTCGTCGATATCGCGGGCCGACCCGTCGATGACCGCTCCCGCGATCCCGGCGGCTCGCGCCAGTCCGGACATGAGCCCTCCCCACACGGAGGTTTCAGTCTCTCCGAAGGCGTCGATCACGACGACATCTCCTAAGCGCACCAGCTCGAAGATGACAAGACAGTCGACGATGTCCCCGGCGGAAAGCTTCACCGTGAAAGCGGGGCCCACGAAGGGCTTCTGCCCGCTTCGCATCTTGAGCGAGCTGTGCATCACGTTGTTCCGTTCCTGCGCATCGCTCACCACGCAGGAGACGCTCATGACCTCCCGCAGCGATAGGTACTTTGCAAGCATCGCCTCGTTGATCTCCGCGTGTTCGCCCACAATCGTGCGCATTGCTAGCTCCTCGGCTTCACGAGATTGGGAGGAACCTCCCCCAGCAGGATCGCCTTCGCGTTCTCGGCGGCAACGCGGCGGCATTCCATGAGCGAGCCGACCGAAACATAGGCGACGTGGGGAGTGATGATGCAGTTTTCCAGGCCGAAAAGCGGATTCTGCGCCGGGCTCCAACCGTCAAGCTTGGCCGGCTCCTCCTCCGTGTCGTCCAGGCCCGCCGCAGCGATGA
The DNA here is from genome assembly GCA_027314665.1 of Spirochaetales bacterium. Taxonomy (GTDB): domain Bacteria; phylum Spirochaetota; class Spirochaetia; order DAHUYW01; family DAHUYW01; genus DAHUYW01. The sequence goes on along the minus strand of DAHVAK010000109.1, from coordinate 1,707 downwards.
CCCCCGCGGTAAGCGCCCGATGGAGCGCCCGGTTGTCGACGATCTTGCCGCGGGCGCAGTTGATGAGGATTGCCGTAGACCTCATCTTCCTCAAGGCGGCTTCATCGATCAGGTGCTCGGTCTCGGGGGTGTGCGGACACATTACGTCGACCACGTCCGATCCGCTCAGCAAGGCGTCGAAATCGACCTTCTCGACCCCCATCGTGGCCATGTAGCCCTCCGAGACGTAGGGGTCGTAGGAGATGATCCGGAAGTTGAAGGCCTTGACCTTGCGGGCGATGTTCTGCGCAATTCGCCCAAACCCGATGAGCCCCCAGGTTGAGTCGCGAAGTCTCTGGATGGGTCCTCTGGATTCGCTCCAATGCCACCGCCCCTCGCGCGTCGCCCTGTCGTACCACGGGATCCGGCGCAGGAGCATCAGCGCCAGCGCAAGGCTGTGGTCGGCGACCTCGTCGATGGCATAGTCCGGGACGTTGGTCACGACCATTCCGCGCTCATAGGCCGCCTCGACGTCCACGATGTCGACTCCGATGCCATAGCGACAAATGCCCTTGCACCGGGTCAGACGCTCGATCGTGCTTCGCGGGATCTTCGCGTACTGCTGGAGGATGATGTCGGCGTCGGCCGCCAGATCCGCCAATCCAGCGCCGGACCTGCACTGCAACCCGATGACCTCTGCGCCGATCGGCTCGAGGATCGACTTCTCAACCTCGTTGTCGGGATAGTCGAAATCGCTGATGCATACCTTGAACTTGGCCATTTCAGCGAGCCTCCCGAGTCGCGCTATCGCCTGTCCGCGGCGGTTCGACTTCCGACGACGCGCCGCATCAGCCGAGACAGGAGCGCCCAGGTCTCCACGCGCCACATGTCGATGAAGACTGCAAGCATGATGATCAGACCAATCACCACGTTCTGGAAGGAGGTCTCGACGGCGTGCAGGTTGAGCCCGTTCTGCACAATTGTGATGGTGAGCGCTCCGAAGAGGGTGGAGATCACGTTGCCCTTTCCGCCCTGCAGGCTCGCCCCGCCGATGACCGCAGCGGCGATGGCCGTGAGCTCCATGCCCACCCCGTAGTTCGGCGAGCCGGAGTTTAGACGGGCCGCCATGAGCACCGAGCCGAAGCCCGCCATTATGCCCGCGAGGACAAAGACCATCATCGTGATCTCCTTCACGTTGATCCCCGAATAGCGAGCCGCGGCGGGATTCCCACCCACCGCGAAGATCCGTCGGCCAAGCTCGGTGTACTTCAGCATCAGAGCTGCGACCGCAAAGAAGACGATCACGTAGAACAGGACATAGGGAATGCCCCAGATGGTGTCGTAGAAGATTTTCGTGAGCGAGCTGGAGACGGAGAATATGGGCGAGCCATTGTTGAACATGAAGGCGAGCCCTCTGAAGATGCTGAGGGAGGCGACCGTCGTTATGAACGAGGGGATGCGCAGATATGCCGTAAGAACCCCGTTCCAGAGCCCGAGGAGACCGCCGCAAACTACGGTCGCCATAATCGCGATTGCTTCCGGAAATCCCTCGAACTTGATGAGCGAAGCAAGGATCATCGTGAGGAGTGTGATCGCCGAGCCCGGGGAAAGATCGATACCGCCGGCGATGATGACAAGGGTGGATCCGATCGCGATCAGCGCGACGACGCTCACCTGGAGAGCCAGATTGCGCAGGTTGTTCAGCAGAAAGAAACGATCGGTCGAAAG
>DAHVAK010000197.1 GCA_027314665.1 Spirochaetales bacterium | reverse complement strand
GGTAAAGGGGCTGACCGGCACCAGGAGCATGGCCTCCATCTCGGGCGCGAGGATCGGGCCGCCAGCCGCCATAGAATAGGCCGTCGAGCCGGTCGGAGAGGCGATGAGGACTCCATCGGCTCGGTAGCGTCCGAGCTCGGTGTCCGCAATCCGCACGTCGAGCCTCACCACCTTCGAGACATTGTGCGCGCTGATGAGGGCATCGTTGAGGGCGCAGTAGGGACCGACGATGGCGCCGTGGCGGCGGACGGAGACCTCAAGCATCAGCCGCTCGCTCACGCCGAGCTGACCGGAGGTATACTTCTGGAACGCCGTCTTCCACTCGTGCTTTGAGACCTCGGTGATGAATCCGAAATCCCCGATGTTCACTGCAAGGATGGGTACCTGCCGAGCCGCAAGGAGTCGAGCGGTAAACAGAACGGTGCCATCCCCGCCGAGCGACAGCGCCAGGTCGATCTCGCCCTCCAATTTCGGAATCTCGGGTTGACCCTTGAAGCCAAACAACTGCGACTCGATCCCCAACGCTTCAAGGTAGTCTTCAATGGCGCTCACGAGCTCGCCGGCGTCGCTCTTGAGCATGTTCGCGATGATCAGAGCTTTCTTGACTTTCGGCATCATTCCCCGCTCGTTTCGGAGGCTCATGGCAGCGTGGAGAGCACCTTCGACACCTGCGCCGCATTCTGCTTGCCCAAGGAAGGATAGAGCGGGAACAGCATACAACGGAGATAGAGGGCCCGCGCATTGGGCAGGTGGAGATTCCCGAAATCAAGCCTCGAGGCGATTGTATCCTGAAAACCGGCAGCTGTCTCGACACCCTTCTTGCGGGCGTACTGGGCGACATCCTTCATCCCGCCGGCCAGGAGCACCGGAAAGGTGAACCAGATGTTCTCCCCTTCACCGATCGCCGAGAGGCTCTTGTGGCGGGTCTTCAGCAGGGACTGCTGATAGAGCTGGGCGATTTCGCTTCGCCGCTGAACGAACTGCTCGACAGCCCCCAGCTGGATGACCCCAAGGGCCGCGTTCATATCGGCGAGGAGCATCGAGCGCGGAAGCTCGTCGGTGAGTCGCTTCAGATCCCCGAGCTCCTTCTTTCCCGCCGCCAGCAGGAGCGCCCCGCCCCCGCTCGTGATGATGTCTTCCGGCTCGAGGCTCACGATCGTGTAGCGACCGTAGCTGCCGCACCGTCTCTCTCCGACGTTTGCCCCAAACGCCGTCGAGATGTCTTCGATGAGCGGCACTCCGGTCGCCGCAAGCGCTTCTAGATCGGGAACAAACCCGAGGGAGGCGGTCGCGATGATAGCCGCGGGGTGTTCACCGAGCAGCCCCTCAACCTCCCTCGCCTGGAGGGTTCCATTTTCCGCATTCGCGTCGGCGTAGAGGGGCACCAGTCCCCGCTGGGCGAGAATGTCCGCGTAAGAGGCCGGAGCCAGGGGAGAAATGATCACCTTGGCGCCCGTCTCGACCGCCATCGCATCCAGTGCAAGGTGAACCGCCCGGTCACGGCCCCGGAGGGCCACACCGCCCGCCAGCCCGAGGTAGCCCGCCACCTCCGAGGCCAGACGGCGAGCCTGCTCGCCGTGAGCGAGGCTGTCGGAGACCATGCAGGTGAGCACGGCGTCCATGTCCTTGCGGCGAATCGATGGCTTGAAGACCGGTATCATGATGACAGGTGGACTGGACCGCTCAACTGGCAATCCGCCCGAGCTGTTGAAGTTCCTTGGGATTGAAGAGCCGCTGGATATTCAGAATGATGAGGTAGCTGTCCTTCTCGTTTATGACGCCCTGGATATACTCCGCACCGATTCCCGTCATCATTTGAGGAGGAGGCTGAATCTGCGTTGCCTGCGTCGAGACAACCCTCGAGACCTTGTCGATCACGACCCCCAGCTGCCGTCCGCCCAGATCGATGATGATAAAACCGCTCAGGAGGCGATCGTCCTCGCTCAGGGCGGCACGCTTAAGCTGAAAGCGTTTGTGGAGGTTGATGATCGGGATGATCTCTCCCCGAAGGTTGAAGATGCCTTCCACATAGGACGGCGCATTGGGAATCGGGCGGACCTCCTGGATGCGGACGATCTCGCTCACATCCATGATGTCAATCCCGTAGTGCTCTTCGCCAAGTTGGAAGGTGACCAGTTGGATCTGCTTCTCCGATTCGGCCATTGTCGCTCCTACTACACCTTAGTTCAGTTGGGGGGCTTTGGCAATAGGGCCCTCTAGTAGACAATAAGGACGGGAACGGTACTCTTCCGCAAGAGATGAGCGGCGTTCGTACCGAGGAGATAGGACTTGAACTTATGCTTTCCGTACGCCCCGGTCAGGATCAAATCGGCTTCCTCGCGCGCCGCGAGATCGACCACAGTCAGGTTGGGCTCATCGGCGCGCCGGATGAGGCGGGCGGTTATCCCGTGGTTGCGCAGGAGCGTCACCTCTTCGATCGCACCGTCGGGAGATTCGCTATCCTCGACATCGAAGAGGATGAAGTCCTCCGACAGATCCTTCAGAGTGTTGACGTAGAAACGGAGGGCGTTTTCCGAAGCCCTCCCGCCGTCGTACACCGCGAGAACGCGCTTGATCTGGGGGCGGCGCATCGGGACGACGAGAATCGGCAGCGGCGCGGTACGAACCAGATCCTCGGTGGTCGAGCCGACGATAGCTCGGCGATACTGGGCGTTCTCTCCCTTCTGACCGACGACGAGGATGTCGCCTGACCTTCCCTCCGCGCACAGCTCGGCGGTCGGGAAGCCCTCCCGAATGACGGAGCTTGCCGCGACCCCGATCTTCTCGCTTCGCTCCAGACAGATATCGAGACACCTCTTGGCGAAACTGCGGAGATCCTCCGCAATGCGGGTATAGTAGTCCTTGAGATTGGGATCAAGGGGCAGATAGATGCGCTCGAGCGAGGTGTCGAATGAGCTTCCGGTGTAGACTATCGGAACCTCGGTCTTTCGCGAGTCCACCACGTAGACGCACTTGAGGGAGGAGCCGCTCTTGCGCGAGAGCTGGAGCGCCTGTTCGAAGGCCTCAAACGAGGCAGGCGAACCGTCGATCCCCACGACCAGCTGCTCCATCATGGTCAAACAGTCTCCTTTGGGGAGTATCCTAATACTGTTGATGGGATTCGGCAACCAGAAACTCTCGCTCTCTTTTCGCATGCGCTCGCCTCGCGGGAGCGAGCCGCCTTTCGCCCTCCCGCGTTTCGAGGGTGAAACGCTATAGGGGGCAGCCAGCCGTTTTTGTCGTCATTTGTCGCCGCCGCAAGGGGCCGGTGAAAATAAAAATGCCTGGCAACGTCCTACTCTC
>DAHVAK010000107.1 GCA_027314665.1 Spirochaetales bacterium | reverse complement strand
GGCGTCTTCGCGGTAGACCTCCTGCGCAAGCTCCAGGAGCAGCGAAGGCCCTACGAGGCCTCGCAGGGGGAAACCGACCGTATCTACCGCAAATCCCTGGAACGAATCGTGCGCAGCACCGAGGACGGGGCGCGCGACATCCGCACCGTCTTGGCGGGCGCCGCCGAGGAGTTTCGCGCCGTGCGAACAGTCGCCGGCCCGCGAAAGCCGCTCATTGCGATCGTCGGGGAGATCTTCATGCGCGACAATCCCTTCTGCAGCGGATTTCTCGTCGAGCGGCTGGAGCGGCTCGGGGCGGAGACCATCATGGCCCCCTTCATCGAGTGGATGACCTATTCGACCCTCCGCTACACCCGCGACAGCCTTTGGAAGCGCGACTGGAAGGGCTACCTGCGCTCGAAGGCGCAGGGCCTGTTCATGAGAATCATCATGCGAGGGCTCACGGGTGCGATCGAGGGATCGGCCGATCTCTCCCTCGACCTCGGGGTGGAGGAGATGCTCGAGGCGTGCGGACCCTACGTCCACCGGGACTACGACGGCGATCCGCCGATTGCACTCGGCAGCGCCGGCCTCCTCGCCGAGCGGGGCATTTCCGGGGTGGTCCATCTCATGCCCTTCACCTGCCTTCCTGGAACGATCGTGAGCGGGGTCACCGGCTCCTTCCGGGCCGACCACGCCAACATCCCGTGGGCCAACATCGACTTCGACGGGCAGGAGGACAGCGGCATCGAGACCCGCCTCCAAGCCTTCATGTACCAGGCCTCCGAGTTTTCCCGGGGGCATAACGGCGAACCGCCTCACGTCTCGACTCCGTCGGAGCCGGATCGAGAGGCCTGCCCGAGGGTACTCAGCCCTCGTTGAAATAGGATATACTTTCTCCACATCATGGCGACGGCCGACACGCGCAACTTTGACGCCTACCTCGATCGACATGCAGGCACTATCGGCGAGGTCATCCACGATCTGTGGATAGCCAAAGATCGGACCCTATGGTCGCGCCAGCCCTATTTCTACACCCGACTCGGCTCAATCGCGGATCAGCTCGGGCAGGTGATGTTCGCCCACGACATCCTCGGCGAAGGACTGCGCTTTTTCCCCGACAACCTCCGCATCACGCAGCTCTACAGCCTCTCGGCCATCAAGTGCGGCTTTCTCTTCGAGGCGCGCGACCTGCTCTCGCGGCTCGTGAAGGAGGGCCATGACGACGAGGAGACCCTCGGAATTCTCGGTCGGCTCTACAAGGAGATGTGGCTGCTCGAGGGAGGAGAGCAGACCGATCATCCCTCGCTTCGCACCTCGCGGAATCTCTACCTAAAGGCCTTCCTGAAGAGTCACGGCTACTATTCGGGCATCAACGCCGCGACGATGAGCGCGGTCGTGGGAGATTGGGACAACGCCGAGAAGCTGGCTCGCCGGGTGATGAAGATCTGTCAGGAGCAGATAGAGAAGGGCGGCGGGAGGGGACCCTGGCTCCATGCGACGATCGGCGAGGCGGGCACCCTCCTCGGCGAGGAGGAGACTTCGCTGCGCGCCTACCGGAGGGCTCGCGACGAGGCTCACGGGAATCTCTCCGAAATCGCAAGCATGCGCCGCCAGCTGAAGCTCCTTCGCCGGGTCTCCCCCCTCGCCGAGGAGTTGCTCGCGGAGCTGAAGGTCCCTCCGGTAGCGGCCTTCGTGGGTCATATGCTCGACCACCCGGGGCGCAGGCGCCCACGCCTGCCGAGCGCCTGCGCCCCGGCAGTGAAGGAGGCGATCGCAGAGGCGCTTTCGGAAAGCGGCTCGCTCATCGGCTACTCCTCGGCGGCCTGCGGTTCGGATCTCCTGTTCCTTGAGTGCATGCAGAACTCTCGCGGCGAGACCAACGTCATCCTTCCCTTCGCGCAAGAGGACTTCTTCGCGACAAGCGTCGCCTATGCCGGCGAGGAATGGATCGACCGGGCCCGCAGCGCAATGGAGCACAGCACCAGCGTCGAGGAGGCGGGTCGGGGCAGCTATCGAGGCGACGACCTCCTCTTCACGCACGCAAACCGGATCATCCTCGGAAAGGCCATCCTTCGAAGCCGCCTCCTCGAGACCCAGCCGCTGCTTCTCTCGGTGTGGGACGGAAGGAGTCGGGGCGAGCCGGGGGGAACCTCCGAGACCGTGGCGGCCTGGCGGCGCCTCGGGCTCGCTCACCGCAATGTCGACCCTCGGACGCTCGGGCGGATTCGAAGCGAGATTGCCTCCCCCAGGATGAGCGCAGCCGAGTCGTCGGCAGGCGAGGTCGAGCCCGCTCTCACCGTCGGTGGCTCCCTGCGGCCGCCGCCCCTGCCGGCGGGACGGGCTGCCCGATTTCCCTCCGGCATCCGGCGTGCAGTGGTGACCTTTCTCTTCGCGGACCTCGTCGGCTATTCGAGGCTTGCCGAGGATCAGGTGCCCTACTTCGTGAAGGGCTTCCTCGCCCTGCTGGTCGACCGAACTCGGAAGCTGCCTGTGCGCCCGCTCTTCAAGAACGTTTGGGGCGACGCCCTGTGCTTCGCCTATTCCGATCCCAAGCAGGCAGCCGAGTGCGCGCTCGCCCTGCGCGACCTCGTGCGCCAGACCGAATGGAGCTCCTGGAGCCTGCCACCCGATCTGGCGATTCGAATCGGGCTCCACGCCGGACCGGTCTTCCGGGGCCGCGAACCGGTCCTGAATCAGGTCAACTTCTTCGGCTCTCAGGTGAACCTGGCCGCGCGGATCGAGCCCATCACGCGTCCCGGCAACGTGTATGCGAGCGAGCAGTTCGTAGCCCTGCTCGTTGCCGGCGGCGCCCGCAGCATCGACTGCCGCTACGTCGGAATCATCAGGCTCCCAAAGGAGTTCGGCAGCTATCCGATTTATCTCGTAAAGCGAGCGAACGAAGTGGAATAGAGGGAGGACTGGAGATGAAGAAAAGGCCCGCGCGTAGATCGGCGAAACCGCGCACGAAGAGCGCTTCCGCATCCAAACGTCGCAGCGCAGCGAAATCCTCGCCCGCAAGGCGCACCGCCGCAAAACCGCCCAAGCGCAGCTCGCCCCGCCGGGGCGCAATCGCATCCGCGCTGACCCTCGTCCTTGGTCCGGAGAAGCGCTCCAAGCCCAAGGCGAAGCACTCGACAACCGCGACAAGTCGCTCCAAGGCCTCCCCCAAGCGCTCCTCCGCCAAGAAGGCTGCCTCGAGCCCCCGCCGCGCTGCGAAGAAGGGGGTCGGCGCCAAACGGGCTGCCTCGTCGAAGAGCACGACCAAGCGACCCGGCGCCAAGCGGGCCGCGGCTCGAAGGGGCACCGCCCGCAAGGCAGTCCGTACAGCACCGACCTCAAAGATTCGCTCCGGGGCGACCACCCGCGCGTCGAGCGCCGCCCGAAGCCCCGCCCGGCGAACCTCCGGCGCCCGCAGTCCGGTCCGCAAGTCGAGCGCCGCCCTCAAGGCAAGGAGCCCCGGCAGCGGCACCTCAGCGAAGGCTCAGAAGCCGGTGCGCCGGCTTCCCGCGAAGGCCCTCTCGAAGCGAGTCCCGGCAAGCAAGGTGCCGGCAGCGCGCCAGGCTCACAAGAGCCCGGCCGCCCGAGTGCCCTTCCGCGCCTACTCCGGCGCGAAGCCCTACATCTTCGTGAGCTACGCCCACCGCAACATGTCCGACGTCTTTCCCATCATCCGCAAGCTCGACGAGAGCCGCTTTCGCATGTGGTACGACGAGGGTATCGAGCCGGGCAACGAATGGCCCGAAGTGGTCGGGAAGGCGGTCCTCGGCTGCTCGCAGCTCCTGGTCTTCATGAGCCGGGCCGCCTCTCAGTCACGAAACGTGCGCAACGAGGTTAACCTTGCCTTCGGCTCCGGCAAGAACATCGTGGTGGTCTACCTCGAGAAGACCACCCTCTCGGAGGGGATGCGCCTGCAGGTGGGCTCGGTCCAATCGCTCAATTGGCACGAAATCCCCCGCGAGGAGTTTCTCGACCGAATCAAGCGAGTCCTTCGAAGCGACGAAAGCGACTGACGCTCGCCGGCTGCACCGAAGAATCGCGCAGGAAGGCGGCTCCGGCCGGCAGAAGGCCACGTGGTCCGGGCGAATCCGGTAGTTGACTGTTGCGGTCATTAATACCATATTTCCATGTGAATATCCGATTAACTGGTTGCTGGCAACCCCAAGAATGGGTGCCTGCCAAGAAAGGAGCACTGCCATGACATACGACTCAACGACAACGGTAGCCGAGATCGTCGCCGACCGTCCGGCTCGCTCTCGCTTCTTCGAGCGACTGGGCATCGACTACTGCTGCGGCGGGAAACGGCCGATCGGAGAGCTCTGCGCCGAGAGAGGGCTCGATGCCCAAAGCGTTCTCGACGCCTTGTCCGCCTTCGAGCATGCCGCGGGTAGTTCCAATGTGGCGACCGACCTGAGGGCGCTTACCGCCGAGGAGCTGTCGGACCACATCGTCGCCCGCCACCACACCTACCTTCGCCGGGAGCTTCCCCGCCTCCTCGCCATCTCAACCAAGGTGATTGAAGCCCACGGGGATCGGGAGCCCCGCCTTGGCCCGCTCAACGGCGAGCTGACCGCGCTCACGCGCGCACTCGAGCGGCATCTCGACCGCGAGGAGAGCTCCCTCTTTTCCCACCTTGCTCCGAACTCCCGGTCGGCACACTCGCTGCTTCCCGTCATCGCCGCCCTCGAAGAGGAGCACCGCGAGGCCGGAGAGGCCCTCCGCCGCATCCGCTCGCTTACCGACGGTTACGCGGCTCCGGAGTGGGCCTGCAACACCTACCGCGCGCTGTACGACGGGCTGCGCGAGCTCGAGGCAGATCTGCACGAGCACATCCACGAGGAGAACAACCTTCTCTTTCCTCGCATTCTCCAGGAGATCCGGTAGGGAAACGAGGAGGGCCGGCGGCCTCGAGGCCACGGACGGGGGAGGACCTGTAGAGCGCGCAGCTCCGGCCCGACTCGCTACACCGAGAACTTGACAGAGGGGCTCCACAATACTATAATCGCATGTCGTTATCCGATTCACTCAACCACGCACTGAACGGACGGCGCTCGCCGCGAACGTTCGGCGCGCATGCGTCGGCCCTTCGGGCCCGCGCCCTAGGAGCGCGGCCCGAGCGCGCGAGAGAATCGCGCGTGTCGGCTCGACGGTAGGAGAAGAAGATGGTAAGCATCAACCTGCAAGCGAGAAGCGAGAGCTCACCCCCCCTGAAGGGCAGCCCTTCCCGGGGACTGGCGGCGGCGACCTTCGGCTTTTTCGTGGGGTTCGCCGCGGTCGCGCTCTACGGTCCCGCGGCGAAGGAGCTCAAGGGACTGATGGGGCTTTCCGGGCTCCTCCTCGGGCTGCTCGTCGCCGCCCCCCAGCTCACGGGGTCGCTCCTTCGCATTCCCTTCGGCGCCTGGGTCGACAAGGTCGGTGGAAAGAAGCCCTTCCTGGTGCTCTTGGGGCTCTCCCTCCTCGGAATGGCGGGCCTGACTCTCCTTCTCGCCCTGCTCTACCCGAAGGGGCTCACCCGGCCCCTCTACCCGGTCGTCCTTGTCCTCGGCTTTCTGAGCGGATGCGGGGTGGCGACCTTCTCGGTCGGCATCCCCCAGACCTCCTACTGGTTCCCGCGCGCGCGGCAGGGTTGGGCCCTCGGAACCTACGCCGGGCTCGGCAACACCGCCCCGGGGATCTTCACCCTGCTCCTTCCCCTCGCCCTCGCCGGGCTGGGCTTGGTCGGGGCCTACGGGGTGTGGTTCGCCTTCCTCCTCGTCGGGACCCTCGTCTATTGGCTTATCGCCCACGATGCCTTCTCCTTCCAACTCGCCCGCAGGGGTCTCTCCCGCGAGCAGGCGAAGGAGCAGGCGGCGGACCGCGGGCAGGAGCTCTTCCCCACCGGACGGCTCGTCGACGCCCTGAAGATCTCGGCGCGCATCGGACGGACCTGGGCGCTCGTCCTGCTCTACTTCACCTCCTTCGGCGGCTTCCTCGCCCTTACGAGCTGGTTCCCATCCTACTGGTCGCTCTATCAGGGCACGAGCGTGTGGCTCGCAGGGGTGCTTACCGCCCTCTTCTTCTCCCTCGCCGCCTCCTTCGTGCGAATTGGCGGCGGAGTGGCGAGCGACCGACTCGGCGGCGAGCGAGTGGCGCTCGCGAGCTACATCGTCATCCTCGCAGGGGCGCTCGTTCTCGTCTTCGCACGAGCCTTCGCTCCGGCCCTCGTGGGGGAGATCCTGATGGCGATCGGGATGGGGGCGGCGAATGCCGCGGTCTTCAAGCTGGTCTCACGCTACGTGCCTGAGGCGGTCGGGGGAGCATCGGGCTGGGTGGGCGGCCTCGGGGCATTCGGCGGTTTCGTGGTGCCCCCGATCCTCGGGGCCTTTGCCGATGCCTTCGGGAAGGCAGGCTATGCGACGGGATTCCTGATCTACGTCGCGCTCGCCGTCATGTCGATCGTAGTAGCGGCGATTCTCGCCGCGAGATTCGGAAAGCGCGAGTCGCACGCCTGAAGGGCGACTCGCTCGCGCGGGGCGGCCGACGGAGCAGGCCTTCCCCGCGCGCTTCAGCCTCCTCGCTCGCCTGTTTCCGTCTGGGTCGGGCCCTGCTCTCCAACCCAGTCTTCCGTGCCCGCCGCGTAGTGCTCCTTCTTCCAGATCGGAACCCGGCTCTTCACCTCGTCGATCACGTAGCGGCAGGCGACGAAGGCGGCATCGCGGTGGGCCGCTATGACCCCGACCCAGACCGCCACCTCCCCGACCTTGAGGTGCCCGATCCGGTGGACGCAGCGGACCGACTCGACCGGAAAGCGCTCCAGCGCCTCCGCCATGACGCGGGAGCCCTCCCTGCGGGCGAGGATCTCTTACACCTCGTACTCCAACGAGAGCACCTCCTTCCCCACGTTCGAGTCGCGCACGCGCCCCTCGAAGCTGACAAGGGCCCCAGCCGAGGAGCTCGCGAGCGAGGCGGAGAGAGCGGCGGCGTCGATCGGATCGCGGCTCAGGGCGAAGGCGGGGGTCTGCGGCACGGTCAACCTCCCCCGAAGGGGGTGAGGAAGACCACCCGGTCTCCCTCGGCAAGCGGGCGCTCCCAGGGGACGAGCGCATCGTTCACCGCGACCCGCACCCGCTCCCGCTCGACGCGAAAGCCGTGGCGCGCCGACAGCTCCTCGAAGAGCCCTGCGGCGGTGGTCGCGGGGGTGACGAGCGATTCACTCGAGAGCCCCCGACGCTCGCGCAGGTAGGCGAAATACTCGACCTGAATCCTTCGAGTTAGCTGCCCCATCTCCCTATCCCTTTCCCCCGGCAAGCCTGAGCGAGGCGGCGCGCGACTCCTCGGGATCGTTCACGTTGTCGAGGGCGCGCGGATCGGTAGGCGCGAGCCGCCGGGAGCGCGACCGGATGAGCGCCTTTCGCGGACAGGTGCGCCCCGTTGCGAGGAGCTGGTGGAGGCGGAGGCGATAGGAAGGCTCGTAGATCGCACACAGGGGCTCCGGGAGCCCGTCCTCCGCGGAATCGTAGCAGGTGGCGAGGCGGTAGGGATCGCGCCTGCGGAGGAGCTCCTCGAGGGTCCCTATGGTCACGAAGGGAAGGTCGCAGCCGAGGACGAGCCAGACGGCCCCCGGATGCGCGTGGAGGGCGGTGAGGATTCCGCCCATCGGCCCGATCTCGACGAAGCGGTCGTGGAGCTGCTCGAGCCCGGCGAAGAGCCCCTCGTCTTGCTGGTCGGCGCGGGTAGAGACGAAGACACGCGCGCAGACCCGGCCCAGGAGGTCGGCCGCCCAGCGCACCTGCGGGATCCCGTGATAGGGGATCGCCGCCTTGTCTCGGTGCATCCGCGTGCTCCTCCCGCCGCTCACGACTCGACCATAGAGCGGAAGGGCCGCCGCCTTCGCGGCGAAGTGCCGGAGGAGGAGGTCGCGGATCCCGGGGAGCTCGTCGGAGAAGAGGAGGGCCGGCGCGCCCCCGGCGGTCTCTTCGCCGATCGAGCGTGCGGCCCGCTCCGCGCGGGCAGCGACCTCCGGGGGGCCCTCCCGTCGAAGGACGAAGGCGACTACCTCGTTCACGGCCTTCGACTCCACCTCATCGAGGATCGCTCCCTGCGGGTCGACCACGACCACCTTGGGGAGCTCCGAGCGCCGAAGGCCCTCGACGAAAACGAAGTCCGCCTCCTGGAAGAGCAGGGGCGCGAGAGCCGGATCGACCTCGCCGGAGCCCAGGAGCGCGAAGCGCTCCTCGTCGTTGATGAGGACCGGGCGCGCCCCGCTCTCCGCCGCCCGAAAGGTGTCCTTTCCCTCTCGGTCCATCGCGAAGACGTGGGCGTCATGCTTGACGTAGGCGATCCGGTAGGTGGAAGCGAGCTCGCGAATGAGGGCGGTGATGAGGGTCGTCTTTCCCGCCCCCGAGTGACCGCAGAAGGCGAGCTCGTAGGGGGCAAAGCGATAGGCGGACGGCCCGAGGGCATCAGGGCGGCGAAGGGTATCGCCGTGGCGAGACCGGCGGGCGGCGGGGTCGACCACAGCGCCGTCGATACGGCGAGGTGGATCCCGCTGATCGGACGGATCACTCTCGGGTTGCCGCGATGTCACTCTTTCCCCCGTGCTTGCTCACGAGATGGGTTCGCTCGATGACGATCTCGTGGGAAAGCGATTTGCACATGTCGTAGACCGTGAGCGCCGCCACGCTCGCCCCGGTGAGCGCCTCCCTCTCCACCCCGGTGCGGTGATGGCAGGCCACCGTGCAGTCAATGGTCACGCGGCGCGGCTTCTCAAAAGCGATGGCGATCGAGCAGCTTTCGATCGCGATGGGATGGCAGAAGGGAATGAGCTCGCTCGTGCGCTTCGCGGCCATGGTCCCTGCAATGACGGCGGTCTGAAAGACCGGCCCCTTCATCGTGCGGAGATCTCCGTCGCGAAAGAGGGCGGCCGCCGCCTCGGGCAGGAGCACCGTGCTCCGCGCCGTGGCGCTGCGGGCGGTCACCTCCTTCTCCCCGACATCCACCATCCGGGGCACGCCCTCGTCCGACAGATGGGTCAGCATTCCTCCTCCTCATCCCCCGATGTGGAACATCTCAATCTTTCGTCCCCCGCCTGAAGGCGCGGCGCCGCGCTCTTCGGAATAGCGGTCTCGGCGCATCGACCAGGTCTCCTCGACGATTCGGGCGATCTCTCGGTCGTCGGCGCCTGCGCGCAGCGGGCCCTTCAGGTCGGTCCCGCTCCGGGCGAAGAGACAGGTGTAGAGCTTCCCGTCCGCCGAGAGACGGACCCTCGAGCAGCCCCCGCAGAAGGGCTGGGTGATGGAGGAGATGAAGCCGATCTCTCCGGACCCGTCGAGGAAACGGTAGCGACGAGCGACCTCTCCGCGGTAGTTCGGCTCCAGCGGCTCGACCGGGAAGACGCGCGCGACGCGCGCGAGGGTCTCCCGCGACGGCACCACCCGCTCGGGCGACCACCCGTTCAAATTGCCGACATCCATGTACTCGATAAAACGCACGATGTGCAGGGTATGCCGAAAGCGGCGGACCATATCGACCACCTCGTGGTCGTTGATACCGCGCTGGACTACCATGTTCAGCTTCATCGCGCCGAAGCCGGCCCTTTCCGCCGCGGCAATCGCCTCGAGCACCTGAGCGAGGCGATGCCCCCTGCCGGAAAGCCGCGCGAAGGTTGCCTCGTCGAGGGAGTCGAGGCTGACCGTGAGACGCCCGAGGCCCGAGGCCTTCAGGGGCTGGACGAGCCCCGCGAGAAGGGCGCCGTTGGTGATGAGCCCGATGTCTTCGATCCCGTCGATGGTGCGCAGCATGCGCACAAGCTCCGGAAGCCACGGGCGCAGGAGCGGCTCGCCTCCGGTCAGCTTGATCTTCACCACCCCGAAGGAGGCGAAGATGCGCGCGAGGCGGACCATCTCGGTAAAGGTCAGAAGCTCCTGCCTTCGTAGGAAGGTGTAGTCCTCGCCGAAGACCTCGGCCGGCATGCAGTAGGGACAGCGGAAGTTGCAGCTGTCGATAACCGAGATGCGGAGATCCCGCATCGGGCGGGAGAGGCGGTCGAGCGCCGCACCCCGGGCCTCAGTCGACCTCACGGCGTCCTCCCGCGAGCCCCGAAGGGCTTGCCGCCCCTTGGCCTCCGCGCGGATCGGGCGCCCAGCGGTAGAGAGGCCAGGCCGAGCCGGACGGGAAGAGACTCTGTGCCTCCGGAAGCTCGAGGAACCCGTCGCTAGCGGTGAGGCGGGCGAAATCCCCCGAGCCGTGGACGGGACGCGGATGGGCGAGGAGCCGTCCGTCGCCCGACTGCTCGAGGCGCACTGGCAGAAAGAGGGTCAGGGAGGGCTCGAAGCGATATTCCTCGGCGAGGAAGGCGCGCTCCCGCACTGCGGGCGGCGCTCCGAGCAGGAGCTCGAGATAGGGAAGGAGATAGCGGTAGGCGCCGATCAGGGTGGATACGGGATTCCCGGGCAGGGCGAAGACCGCGCGTCCGCCCGGCCCCATGCCGAACCAGAAGG
>DAHVAK010000195.1 GCA_027314665.1 Spirochaetales bacterium | reverse complement strand
CTCCGACGACAAACGCTTGACCGCCTGGGAAACCGTGCATCACCTGGTCCGCGTGCTCGAGGCCGACGGGGAGACTGCGGCGGCCACGCTCGCCGGGAAGCTTGGAAGCAAGGCGGAGCCGGCGCGGGAATTGGCTTACCGCCTCTACGCCCTCTGTGAACGAAAGAAGCGCGCGCCAGAGGCGCTTTCCTACAACGGCCTCGTTCAGAGCTGGCCTGAGATCACGCGACTTTCGCGCCAGAGCAGGAAGTCGAGTGAGGATCAGGGAGAGCTGTTCGATGCATAGGAGCACGTTGCGATCGACGGATCTCCTGTTATAATTGTTCTGGGGGAACAAGACATGAACCCTGCCTTGTCAATCGATCACGAGACCCTGGCGCGCTTCTGTTCGTCGCACGGGATTCGTCGGCTCTCGTTGTTTGGATCACAGCGTGTCGGCGCCGCAGGACCAAACAGCGATATCGACCTTCTGGTGGAGTTCGAGGATGGTCGTGAGCCTGGGCTCATTGGCCTTGCTGCAATGGAGACCGAGCTTTCCAACCTATTGGGCGGGCGCCGGGTCGACCTGCGCACGCCGCACGATCTTAGCCGCTACTTTCGCGACGAAGTGCTCCGAACCGCGGAGGTGCAGTTTGCGCGCGGATGATCGGGTGCGCATACTTCATATGATTGACTGAGAAGCCACAGGCACCGGTTAGGAGCCAATGATTGTGCGGCCCGCGCACACAAGCGGTAAGCTGGTCGAGGATCAGCGAGAACTGTTCGATGAGAATCGGAAGGAACCAGAATGATCACAGAAGTAAGCCTTACCAACTTCAAGTCGTGGAAGCAAATTGAGAAAATGCGCTTTGCCCCAATTACTGGTCTCTTCGGAACCAACAGTTCAGGCAAAACAAGCATTCTGCAACTGCTGCTCCTCTTGAAACAAACGGTCGAATCCCCCGATAGAGCGCAAACGATCATCTTCGGCGAAGAAAAAAACGCACTTGTCAATCTTGGGTCGTTTCGGGAACTTATCCATCGTCACGACGAAACAGCCTCAATCGATTGGGAGCTCACGTGGAGCAATCCGCAGCAGTTGGTTGTCTATGATCCCGCCGATCCTCACAGCCGCCTCTTCGCTTCTGGAATAATGTCTTTCGAGTCTCAGATCGCGGCTCAAACCGGAAGACCCTATGTCCGAAAAATGTCCTATCGCCTCGGTTCGGCATCGTTCACGATGAGCAGCAAAGGAAATGGCGGAAACAAATACGACCTCGCAACTGACGCCGGAGATTTCAAGTTTATTCGCAACCAGGGGCGCCCGTGGGACCTCCCTTCGCCCGTGAAGTGTTACGGGTTTCCCGATCAAGTCAAAGCCTATTTTCAGAACGCCGGGTTTTTGTCCGATCTGCAACTTTCCTTTGAACAGTTGTTCAACAAGGTGTACTACCTCGGGCCTCTCAGAGAATATCCAAAGAGACAATACTCCTGGGCAGGTTCGGAACCGGCCGATATGGGGCAACGAGGCGAACGTGTCGTCGAAGCTCTCTTGGCCGCTCGCAGCCGCGACATGACGATTTCTCTAGGCAAAGGCAAGAAAAGAAGAAGCTTGGAAGAGCACGTCGCTCACTGGCTTCGCGACATTCACCTTGTCGACGATTTTTCAGTTCAGCCGGTAGCAAAAGACAGCAACATCTACACGGTCAAGGTGCGGAAAACCGCGACCGGAGCGGAAACGACTCTGACCGACGTCGGCTTCGGAGTTTCGCAGATCCTACCCGCACTCGTGCTCTGTTTCTATGTACCCGAGGGCTCGACGATTATCCTCGAACAGCCAGAGATTCATCTTCATCCTTCCGTTCAGGCTGACCTTGCTGACGTATTCATTGACGCCGTTACCCGTCGTGGAATTCAAATCATCTTTGAGAGTCATAGCGAACACCTGTTGCGCCGCCTCCAGAGGCGGTTGGCGGAGGCACATATCGCGCAAGATCGTATCGCGCTGTACTTTACCGAGATGCCACGGGAGCACTCTATCCTCTCGCCTCTTGCGATGGACGAAGTCGGCAACATAACAAACTGGCCGAAGGATTTCTTCGGAGATCAATTCGGAGAAATCGCCGAAATGGCAAGAGCGGCATTAGCGAGAAAGGTCAGATCTTGATGGAAGCTTCCGTGATAGACGTGAACGTGGCGATCGTCGCGAACGGTGCGTCGTCACAAGCGGACGACCGGTGTATCAGCTCCTGCCTCGACGCGCTATTGCGCGTGACTCAAGAAGGCATGGTCGTCCTTGACGACGGGATGCTTATTCTTCAGGAGTACACCCGTCACCTGCGCCGACAAGGTCAACCGGGGCCTGGTGATTTTTTTATGCGCTGGGTGTGGGAAAACCAGGGCGTCTCGAGTCGATGCGAAAGAGTCGTGATAACACCGGTCACGGATGATGCGGGCACGTTCGTCGAGTTTCCATCAGATCGAAGACTCGAGACGTTCGACCGCTCCGACCGCAAGTACGTAGCGGTCGCCCGAGCCAGCAGGAATCATCCAAGAATACTCAATGCCGTCGACTCTGACTGGCTCGAACACCTGCGCGCACTTTCTGAAAATGGAATCATCGTTGATAATCTGTGCCCCCAGTGTTTGAAGGGGACAACATCATTGCGATAGGGCCGGTACGTCTGCAGTTCGAGAAACGATGCTGCGGATATTCAGTTGCGTGACCGGTCACTGAACGGCTTCCGTCTCCGCCGCAAACCGAACCGCAAAAGGAGAAGCGATAGATGGCACTCACCAACCACGAGCGCATCGGAAAGACACTTGAGCTCCTGAAAGAGGGGCTCGTGCCCTTCGTCGAGCGCGAGATGAAGTCCCATCATAATCAGCTGTGGTTTGAGCAGGCCAAGGCCTCGGTGAGCGACACGCAGGCCGATCTCTTCGGGATGCCGGGCAAACCCAACTGGGATGCGGCCGCCCTTCTCATCGTCATGTGGAACCAGTGGAACGAAGTCTTCCGGAAGACCCTCGGCCAGGCCGAGCGCACGCTCGTGAGTGAGCTTCGCGACGTGCGCAACCGCTGGGCCCATCAACAGTCCTTCTCAAGCGACGACGCCTACCGCGCCCTCGACTCCGCCGCGCGCCTTCTGTCCGCGGTCTCCGCGCCCGAGGTCGACGAGGTCGAAAAGATGAAGATGGAGCTGCTGCGCCTTCGCTTCGACGAGCAGGTCCGCACGGAACGGCGGAAGAGCGCCGGAGCTCCCATCGAGAGCGCGGCGATCGGCACCCTCAAGCCATGGAGGGAGGTGGTGACCCCCCACCGCGACGTGGCAAGCGGCCGCTACCAGGAAGCGGAGTTTGCCGCCGACCTCTGGCAGGTGCACCTCGGAGAGGGCACCGACGAATACCGCGATCCGGCCGAGTTCTACCGCCGCACCTATCTCACCGAGAGCCTGGGTCGCATGCTCGTCGGCGCAGTGCGGCGCCTCGCAGGCGAAGGCGGCGATCCGGTCGTTCAGCTCCAGACCAACTTCGGCGGCGGCAAGACCCACTCGATGCTCGCCCTCTACCACCTCTTCTCGGGCGCCGCGCCCAAGGACCTCGCGGGCATGGAGGGCGTGCTGGCAGAGGCCGGGTCAAAGACGCTGCCTGCGGTCCGCCGTGTGGTGCTCGTCGGCAACCGCATCTCCCCCGGCAATCCGGTGACGAAGCCTGACGGCACGGTCGTGCGCACCCTGTGGGGCGAGATGGCATGGCAGCTCGGCTTCGCGGCCGGAGGCGCGAAGGAGGCGCGGAAGGCCTACGACCGGGTGCGAGAGGACGATGAGCGAGCGACCAGCCCCGGGGATGCGATCCGCGAGCTCTTCAACGCCTACAGCCCCTGCCTCATTCTCATCGACGAGTGGGTCGCCTACGCCCGCCAGCTTCACGACCAGGGCGACCTCCCGGCTGGGAGCTTCGAGACCCAGTTCACCTTCGCGCAGGCCCTCACCGAGTCGGCCAAGCTCGCGAAAAACTGCCTCCTCGTGATCAGCCTTCCCGCTTCGGACTCCGATGCCTCCCCGCACAGCCAGGCGAACAACGTCGAAGTGGGCGGGCAGCGCGGCCGCGAGGCGCTCGACCGGCTGCGGAACGTGGTGGGCCGTCTTGAGGCCTCCTGGCGCCCCGCGACCGCCGAGGAAGGCTTCGAGATCGTCAGGCGTCGTCTCTTCGAGCCGATGATCGACCCGGCCCATTTCAAGGACCGCGACGTCGTTGCCCGCACCATTGCCGATTTCTACCGGACGCAAGCCCAGGAGTTCCCTCCCGAATGCCGCGACGCCGACTACGAGAAGCGCATCAGGGCCGCCTATCCGATCCATCCCGAGCTCTTCGACCGCCTCTACTCGGACTGGTCCACGCTCGTGAAGTTCCAGCGCACCCGCGGCGTGCTGCGCCTCATGGCCGCCGTGATCCACGCCCTGTGGGAAAAGGGCGACCGCAACCCCCTCATCCTCCCCGCCAACGTTCCCATCGACGACAGCCGCGTCCAGCTTGAGCTCACGCGCAATCTCACCGACAACTGGGTACCGGTCATCGGGAAGGATGTCGACGGCGCGGGCTCACTGCCGCTGCGCCTCGACGGAGAGGTCCCGAACCTCGGCAAGTTCGCCGCATGCCGGCGCGTCGCCCGCACAATCTTTCTCGGCTCCGCCCCCACCTCGGCCGTCGCTCACCGCGGCATCGAGGAGCGCCAGGTGAGGCTCGGATGCCTTCTGCCGGGAGAATCGCCTGCCGTCTTCGGCGATGCCCTGCGCAGGCTCGCCGCCGCCGCGACCTTCCTCTACCAGGACGGTCCCCGCTTCTGGTACTCGACCCAGCCCACGGTCACCAAGCTCGCCGAGGACCGCGCGGAGCAGCTGCGCCGCGATCCGGACAAGGTGATCCAGGAGACGGAGAGGCGAGTGCGCGCCGACCTTAGGCAGAGCGGCGATTTCTCCCGCGTTCATCCCCTTCCCCAGTCAAGCCAGGACGTACCCGACGATCTCGATGCGCGCCTGGTCGTCCTTCGCTCGGATTACCCCTACGGAAAGGAAGCGGGAAGCGCGGCGGAGAGCGCGGCTCGATCGATTCTCGAGCAGCGCGGGAACGCCCCTCGCCTCTATCGCAATACGCTGGTTTTCCTCGCTGCGGACAAGACCCGGCTGCAGGAGCTTGAGGAAGCGGTGTGCAGCTATCTCGCCTGGGAGTCGATCCTCGCCGAGCGGGAGCCCCTCGAGCTCGCGCCCCACCAGGTGAAGCAGGCCGAGACCCAGCGGGACTCAGCCGACGCCGCGGTGGTCGCGCGCATCCCGGAGACCTACCAATGGCTCCTCGTTCCGGGGCAGTCGAATCCCCGCGAACCGATGAAGGTCGAGGCGGTGCGCCTCTCCGGGCAGGAACCCCTCGCGGTGCGGGCGAGCAAGAAGCTGCGAAGCGATGAGTCGCTCCTTGCGAGCTTCGCTCCCTCGCGCCTGCGAATCGAGCTCGACCGCGTTCCGCTCTGGCGAGCAGAGCGCGACGTTTCGGTGAAGCAGCTCGTCGAGGACTTTGCGCGCTACCTCTATCTTCCCCGACTTCGCGATTCATCGGTATTGCTCCGCGCCATAAGCGAAGGGCTCGCCCTCCTCACCTGGCAGGAGGATTCCTTCGCCTACGCCGACAGCTATGATTCCGAAACCGGCCGATACCGCGGGCTGCGCGCGGCGCAAGCCGTCGGATCGCTCGAGGCCGATTCGCAAGGGGTGCTCGTGCGCCCCGAGGTCGCTCGCACCCAGCTCGCGGAGGAGACCGCCCCTGCCGGAAAGGGTAGTGGCGACCAAGGCGCGGGCAGCGCCGGCGTAACCGTCGCGGGCGAAGCCGAGGGGCAAGGCGAGCCGGTCACGGGGCATCAACCTGCTCCCCCTTCGGGTCCCAAGCGCTTCCACGGCACCGTCGCGCTCGATCCTGCCCGCGTCGGTCGCGACGCGAGCCGCATCGCCGAAGAGGTCATCGCGCATCTCACCGGGCTTGTCGGCACGGAGGTCAAGGTCACCCTCGAGATCGAGGCCGAGATGCCCTCCGGAGCGCCGGAGAACGTGGTACGGACGGTCACGGAGAACAGCCGAACCCTCAAGTTCGCGAGCCAGGGGTTTGAGGAGGAGTGACGGCGGCCCTCTTGTCGTCAGCCGGTATATCTCGTTTGCGCGTTTGCGCCGAGACGAGCCACTGCCTCCATACCCTGTGGCCTCGACTGCAGCGCTATCTGGATGGCCGGTTTCTGACTCCCGAGATCAACGTCGCCGAGAACGCCATTGACCTTTGTCGTGGGAGGAAGGAACGGATTGTTCAGCGACACCCGCCGAGGCGCCCATGCAAGCGCCGCGCTTTCCAGCCTGGTCGAGACCGCGATATCCGTTCCAGGCCGCCGACACACCGAAATTGACGCATACCGGGGGGATGAAGGTGCGGCGGACTATCCGATCGGCGGAAGCGATAGAGATGTGCAGATCTTTCGTACAAGCTGGTTCGCGATTTCAGTGTGTCTGGGAACCGCCTCGATCGCACCCGTGCGCGGATTCATCCAAAGAGAGTGAGCACGCACTTCGCGCTTGAGCACGCAACCGTGAAAGCGAAGATGCCTCAAGAGGTCGGTCCTCTTCACGAGAGGCTGATTATTTCTTGAACAGCATCCGCCGGGAGACCGCGATGGGCATCCTCACGCCTGTCTTGCAGGATGAGGGC
>DAHVAK010000194.1 GCA_027314665.1 Spirochaetales bacterium | reverse complement strand
CAGCGCCTCGACCGGCTTGACGGAGGCGGCCTTCAGCGAAGGCAGTAGGGTACAAAGCCCTGACACGCCGAGACCGTAGAGAAATCCAGAGCCGACGATCGAGGGCGAGAAGCACACGAAGACGGTATTGTTTGCCGGGATCATTTCCTCCATCATGGACCCCAGGTCGATCGGAACCTGCGAAAGCACAAGGGTCGCCGCCCCGCTCACCAGACACCCGAGCAGCGATCCCAGCCCGCTCAAGGTCAGGGATTCCAGGAAAAAGACCAGCACGATCTCGGCGCGCGTCATTCCGAGCGCAGCCATCATCCCGATCTCCCTGATCCGCTCGTGTATCACCATGATCACGGTGTTCATGATGAGAAACGAGGCGACGACCAAGAAGACGACGTAGACGATGGTCATCATGATCTCCGACGCCTTCATGAGGGTGAGAAAGGCATTGCGGGTATAGGGCTTGATGGAAAGGTCCTCCCGGCCCTGCAGCTGCTCCTGTACCGCGCGAAGGGCCGTGCTCACCTCGCGCTCGGAGCCTACGAACAGATGGAGGGTCTGCGTTCTTCCCTGAAGCGAGGTCAGGCGTTGCGCTCGCGCGAAGGGGATGATGACGGCGCTCTTGTCTACCTCCGCGACATTGAAGTCGAAGATCCCGGTAATGATGGGGAAGTAGTACTTGTTGGACAGCTCGCTCGAGACGATCCGAAGTTGCACCTTGTCTCCGATGCCCACCCCCATCCTGCGGGCAAGTCGGAAGCCGATCGCGCACTCGTTTGCGCCCTCCTCAGGATAGCGCCCCTCCACCAGGCAGCGGTGGGCGTTCTTGGTCTTGTAGTTGAAGAGATTGTGTGGAAGCTCCCGCTCCATGTCGATGCCCCAGAGCAGGGCGCTCTTCACCACGCTGTTGAGGAGGCTCGCCTGGGTCCGGATCCGCGGGAAGACCGCGGTGACCCCGGGCACGGCCTCCATCCTCCGCACGAGAGCCCCGAGATCCCGGTCTTCCGGCTCCACGGGATACTGCACGGGGAGAAAGGCGCTCTTGCGCTCGTACTCCCTCGAGGTGATGAGGATGTGCCCGGTCTCGTAGGTGATTACCTTTTTGCGGAAGTTGTCCATCATCCCCTCCATGACCGCAGCCATGGCGACGATGAAGAACACCGAGATCGCGACGGCGGAGACGCAGAATGCCGAGCGCCTCCGGTTGCGGTAGATGTTCCGATAGGCGATCGTGGCGAGCTCTCGGAAGCCTCCGATGCTTGCCTTGCTTTCCATGGATGCCTCCCTGCTTCACTCCGAGCGAAGGGCGTCGGTGATGGTCATCCGGACCGCGCGGAGGGTCGGAACGAGCGCGGTCACCGAGGAGAGGAGCGTTGCGACGACGACACTCAGGCCCATTGAGGTGAAGTTCCATGCGGACTTGTAGATCCCCGCCACCCGGTAGCCGAGGTTCTCCATTCCCGCCTCTTCCATCCAGGGGGAGTAGTCGATCCCGTGGCTCACCATCCAGGAGTTGAGGGGAAGAAAGAGCACGAGCCCGATAGTGGCCCCGATCAGCCCGATCAGACCGGTCTCGATGGAGAAGAGCTTCACGAGCGCGCCGTCCGTCATGCCGAGGGCGCGCAGCATCCCGATCTCCCTCGTGCGCTCCAGGACCGCCATCAGCACGGTGTTGGCGATCACCATGAGCACGATCACGAAGAAAAAGCCGAGAAACACGACCGAGGAGACGTTGTCGGACGCGGAGGCGGCTATGTAGTCGGTCGCGATCTCCTTCCAACCGACCACGAGCAGCGACTCCGGCAGAAAACCGGCGAGCAGGCGAGCGAGGGTCTCCGAGGATTCCGCCCTTCCGGGAAGCTCATCCTCCCGTGCGCCGGCCTTGCGGATCGCGATCTCCGTCACCTGCCCTTCCAGAAGCATCCCGGTCTCGTCCTGGAGGATGCTCAGGGGCAGATAGGCGGTGTAGCCGTTCACGATTGGGTCGGGGCTGTTCACGAGCCCGGCCACCACGAGGTCGATCACCTGGTTGATGTGGCGGAGCGCCCCCGCCTCGTCGCGCTTGTCGATGACCGTGGAGAGGCGCACGGTGTCCCCCGTCCGCGCTCCCAGGTCCTTGGCACCCCTGACCCCCAGGAGCACCTCGAAGACACCGTCGCGCGGGAAATGCCCACCGTCGGCCCGCTCGACGTAGGCGTGGTAGCGGAGCATCCGGCGCTCGGCCTCCGGATCGATCCCCATGAAGATGAAGGGCAGCTCCTCCTCCCGACTCAAGAGGGTGCCCACGAAGGTCGCGCGGGGGGCCGCCTCGTAGCCGAGGCTGCGCAGCCGCTCGACGAGCGGCGCGAAGCCTCCGAATCCCTCGTGGAGTGGGAGCTCTTCCCGCTTGTCCCAGTAGGCGCGGGAGTAGATCCTCGCAGCCCCCGTCTCGAAGTTGACGATGTTCCGGCGCGACTCGGTGTTGGCCCCGAGCAGGAAGCCGTCCATGAACAGGAAGGCGAGCACGCCGAGGGCGACCGCCGCCGTCGTGATGACGGTCTTCACCTTGTGCCGACCCAGGTTGCGAAGGGCGATCCGCGCGAGCTGCGAGACCGGCTCCCTCCTCGAGGTCGTGCTCATCGCCGCTGCTCCTCGACGATCCTGCCGTCGCGAAGCTGAATGAGCCTGCGCGCGAAGTCCATGACCATCCGGTCGTGGGTCGAAAAGAGGAAGGTGGTCTTCGCCTCTTCATTGAGGCAGAGCATGAGCGAGAGGATCTCGCTTCCGGTTCGGGAGTCGAGGTTCGCGGTCGGCTCATCCGCGAGGATGATGCGCGGCCTCTTCACGAGCGCCCGCGCGATCGCCACCCGCTGCTGCTGCCCTCCCGAGAGCTCCTTGGGTCTTCGGTCTTGAAGTCCGTCGAGGCTCACCGCGTGCAGCGCACCAAGCGCCTTCTGCCTCGCCTCTCGCGCGCTCTCTCCAAGAAGGGTGAGCGGGAAGGAGACGTTCTCCAGCGCGGTGAGCACCGGGATGAGGTTGTAGGCCTGGAAGACGAAGCCGATCTTCTCGCGTCGCAAGTGCGACAGGGCCGTGTAGCTCATCTGCGAGACGTTCTCGCCGTCGATGAGGATCTCTCCGCTGGTCGCGGTATCGAGGCAGCCGATCAGGTGCAGGAGGGTGGACTTCCCGCTTCCGGAGGGTCCCGCGATCGCCGCGAACTCTCCCTCCTCGAACCCGATCTCGATTCCCTGGAGGGCCTTCACCGTGATCCCGTTTACTCCGTAGTCTTTGTAAAGGGATTTGACCTCGATGGTCATGTCGCCTACCCTCCCTGCTCGCTCCGATTCGACTTTGCGCCCCCGCGAAGCTCGCTCAAGGCCTTGAGCCCGAAGAGGTCGTCCTCGCTCAGCTCATCAGGCAGCCGAGAGGGGACCACGACCATGGAGTTGCCGTGCTGGAACCCCTCATGAAGTACGCTCAACCGCTTGAGGGTGAGGGCAACCGGATCGCGGCGGTAGATCTGCGAGGCCTCCTCGTTCCGGAGCGCAACCTCCCGCTCCGCCTCGCTCAACAGGATGTGCGCCCGCTTCTCCCGCTCGGCCTGCGCGATGTGGCTCATGGCCTCCTGGAGCTCATCGGGGATGTGGATCTCCGTGATCTCGATGGCCTGAATCGTGATCCCCCACTCCGTGGTCTTGCGATCGACCTCCTTGCGCACGTCCTCCTTGATCTTCTCCCCGTTGGCGAGAAGGGTCGTGAGGTCGTTGCACGAGACCGCAGCCCGGAGGGCAGTCTGGGAGCTCAGGACGACCGCCTGCACGTAGTCCGTCACCTCGAGCACCGCCTTCTCCGCATCCCAGACCAGCCAGAAGCAGAGGGCGTCGACCGTCACCGGAACGGAGTCCAGGGTGGGGGTGGTCTCGGCTGCGAAGTCGGTTACCCGGATGCGCAAGTCGACCCGCCGCACGATGGCGTCGAGGAAGGGAAGAACGAAGAACGGTCCGGGGCCCCTTACCCCCGCGAACCTGCCCATCCGCAGCACGATCGCCCGATCCCACTCCCTCACGACCTGAAAGCTGAGAGCCGAAGCGGCGCCGATCCAGTAGGGAAGCAGATAGAGCCACGCGGAGGAGGAAAGACGGGACCACGCTGCGACGGAGGTGACGGCCACCATGATGAGGGCCACCTCCCATCTCGCGGCGACGAGGGTAACCAAGGGGACAAGGAGCGGGGAGAGGAGGACGAGGACGGTCTCCATGCTGAGGCTCGCGGGCGAGCTTCGGGAGGCTGTCAGAAGGATGCCGGCGGCAAGAAAGAGGACGAACCAAACCAGATTCAGGGTGTTCCAGGTGAACTGCCTTTCCGGGGTCCGCTCCCGGAGGTTCCCGACGAGCTCACTCCATTTCTTTTCCAGCGTTGCCACGGCGCTACCCTCCTTTCCCCTACGACACCCTGAGCTCCTTCAGCACGGAGATGAGCTCGTCCTTCCCGATCCCGACAGCCTGCGCCTCCTTGAGCAGCTCGAGGCAGAGCCCCTCGATCCAGCGTCGCGTGCGCTCGGACTCCGCGTCTTCCTCGAGGCGGATGTCGCTGATGTAGGTCCCGCTTCCGACCTGGGTCTTCACGAGGCCCCGCAGCTCAAGCTCCGTATATGCCTTGGCGATGGTGTTCGGATTGATCTTCAATGCGATGGCAAGGGCGCGGATCGTCGGCAGCTTGTCGCCGGCCTTGAGCCTTCCGGCGGAGAGACTGCGCTCGACGGTCTGAACGATCTGCCGGTAGAGCGGGACTCCGCTCTGGGCATCGAGTCGGAAGCCGATCCCGAGCTCTCGGAGCGATCGAGGCATCCGACTCACGGCATCCGCCGACTCTCTGTCCATCCTGAATCTCCCTGCTTGGGAAGGGAACTTTCCCCACTTGTACTATTATATTAACACAATTGTAGTTGTACTACTACAATATGTCAAGCGGTTTCTTGCACGCATGTGGGGAAAATGAGCCCGCTGCTCCCCCTCCCGCCCGTGCAGCGGGAGAGGGAGCGCGTCATCCGCCCTGTGCCGCGAGGGCGGCTTTGACCAGGGGGTCGTCGGGGGCGATGGAGGCGGCCTGACGGAGGTAGCGCGAGGCGGAGTCGCCGTCGCCCAGCTGGCGATAGAGGCGGGAGATCGCGAGGAGGGAGTAGAGGTTGCCGAGGTTCTCCAGAAGCGAGCGCTGCAGGTCGGCGAGTCGCACCTGCGGGTCGCTTTCCAGGGTGCTGCGCAGGTAGTAGAGATCGCTTCGAGCCTTCGCAGCCTCGATCGTCTTCAGTCCCCCATCCACGGCGGCAAGCGCCTCGCCCTTCCTGCCCGCCGCCACGAGGGCCTGGACGTAGGGAAGGAGAAAGTGGGGATCGTCGGGGTGTCGACCGTGGAGCTCCCGCGCGTAGGTGAGGGCGCCCTTCGAATCGCCAAGGTGCACCGCGACCTCGTAGGCCTGCTCAAGGGCAAGATCGGAGCCGGACAGGGGAAGGAGCTTGCCGAGGTACTGAGAGGCCTTGCCCCAGTCCCTGTTCTTGATGGCGTCGTCGATGAGAAGCTCGAGGCTGTCGACGCTGTCGGGGTTGTCCTTCAGGGTCTGCACGATGTAGCGGCTTCCCTCGGTCGTGCGTCCGGCCTCGATCAGGGCCTTGCCGTACTGGTCCCCGATCTGCTGGTTGCCGGGAAAGAGCTTCACCCCCTTCTGCAGCACGTCGAGAGCCGGAAGCGTGCTGCCTTGCTCGCGGAGAAGCCTCGCCTTCAGGAGAATGAGCGTCGGGTCGGGCGCTCCGAGCCTCTCGGCGGCGGCGAGCTGGTCGAGGGCCTTTCCGTAGTTGCCCTCGCGGTCGGATATCTCCGCCGCAAGCACGAGGGTCTCGAGGCTCTTCGGGTCGACGCGAAACGCCTGAGCGATGGCGCTCTCGGCCTCAGGGAGCCGGCCCTCCGCGAGCAGGACCCGCGCGTAGAGTCGCGCGATCTCCCCGTCCGGCGGGAGGGTCGCGTGGAGCGGCGAAAGGATCGCCTCCGCCTGGGCAAGCTCCCTTTCCTGCAGGAGGATGCGCGCCTTGCCGACCGCGGCGGGGTAGCAGGAGGGCGCGAGGGCGAGAGCCCGATCGTAGCTCGCGAGCGCCTCCGGGTCGTTTCCGCTGCGCTCGGCCAGGTAGCCCTCAAGGTAGGGCGGGAGGACCGAGGCGGGGTTCAGGCCGGCGGCGTGATCGAGGGCTTCCTGGGCCTGCTCGACAACCCCCTTGTCCCGCGTGAAGAGCACCGCAAGCGGCGGGAGGATGAGGGTGATGAAGGAGGCATCGCTCTGGGGAACGGGAGCCCACCGGCCCGCCTCGATCGCCCGGAAGATTGGGGGGTAGGCGCTCGCGACCGGCGGAAGGATGGTGTACTCAGGCTTGAGGTAGAGCGGATAGAGGAGCTGGATCATCTTGTAGGCGACGTAGGTGAGCTCGAGCCCCCGGTCCGAATAGCCCGCGGTAGCCTGGCTCAAAGAGGCCTCCGCCCGGCGAAGCGAGGCCGGCGAAGCGAGGCCGATGTCGCGGATCGCCTGCTCGATGATCATTTCGCCTCTTCGCGCGGCGGGCGGCGTCGAAGCGGCGGGGGCCTCGCGCGGAGCGGTCGCGCAGGCAGCAAGAGCCAACCCGAACAGGAGGAGGACGGGGATGCGAAGGCCTTTCATGGAGAGCTACGTCTTCTCCTTTCTTCGCCGCAGGAAATGGCTGGCAAGGAAGACTATCCCGAGCACGACGAGGAGCAGCGGCCACCACAGCACGGCCACCTGCGCGAAGGGGAGAGAGGTTACCCCGAGGCTGAACGGCAGAAAGATGAGGGCAAGGAGCAGGATCGCGATCCCGGGGATCACGAGCGCAAGTCGGGCGCTGCCCCGCTTGAGCAGGCCGTAGGGGATGATCGAGGCGCCGGTGATCGCCATGAAGACCGGCCAGATCTTCAAGAGCTCTCGCCAGGCGAGGAAGCCCTCCCCAAGCACGAAGTAGAGTCCCCCGAGGACCATGAACATCCCCGGGAAGACGTAAAACTCGGTGATACGTCGAACGAAGCCAAGATAGAGCAGAAAGAGACCGGCGACAATGAACAGCAGGGGCCACAGGGCGCTGAGCCCGGGGAGCAGCCCCGAGGTGAGCAGGAGGAGGCAGCCGCCGACCACGAAGAGGAGGACCCCCGTGACCAGGAGCGCGTTTGGAAACCGCCGCTTCCCTCGATTCATCTCTGCGTTCGTACTACATGCCCTCGATCATCCGCGAGGCGTACTCGCTCGTCTTGACCTCGTGGGAGCCTTCCATCAGGCGCGCAAAGTCGTAGGTGACCTGCTTGCGGGCGATCGCGGCGTTCATTCCCTTGTCGATGAGCTGCGCCGCCTCATCCCAACCGAGGTACTCGAACATCATCCGCCCCGAAAGGATGAGCGATCCGGGGTTTACCTTGTCGAGCCCGGCGTATTTCGGCGCGGTCCCGTGCGTCGCCTCGAAGATGGCGATCCCGTTCTCGTAGTTGATGTTGGCGCCAGGGGCGATCCCGATCCCGCCGACCTGCGCGGCAAGGGCGTCGGAGATGTAGTCGCCGTTCAAGTTCATGGTAGCGATGACGTCGTACTCGGCCGGGCGGGTGAGGATCTGCTGGAGGAAGGCGTCGGCGATGACGTCCTTGACGAGGATCTTGCCTGAAGGGACCTTGCCTCCGGCAAGCTCGTCGTAGGTCACCGTGATGTCGCCGAACTCCCTCTTGGCGAGCTCGTAGCCCCACTCGCGAAAAGCGCCCTCGGTGAACTTCATGATGTTGCCCTTGTGCACGAAGGTGACGCTCTTGCGCCCGTGGTTGCGCGCGTACTGGATTGCCGCCCGCACCAGCCGCTCGGTGCCGGTCCGGCTGATCGGCTTGATTCCGATGCCCGAGTCGGGACGGACCTCCCAGCCCATCTCGTCCTTCAGGAACTTGATCAGCTTTGCGGTCTTCGCCTCGCCCTCCTTCGTCTCGAAGCCGGCATAGACGTCCTCCGTGTTCTCGCGGAAGATGATCATGTCGACGAGCGAGGGCTCGCGCACGGGCGAGGGTATCCCCGGATAGTGACGCACCGGGCGCTGACAGACGAAAAGGTCGAGCTTCTGGCGAAGGGTCACGTTGAGGCTTCGGATTCCGCCTCCAACGGGGGTCGTGAGCGGACCCTTGATTCCGACAAGATAGCGCCTGAACATCTCGAGGCTCTCGTTCGGGAGCCACTCCCCGGTCTTGTTGAACGCCTTCTCGCCGGCGAGGGCCTCCTTCCACACGATCTGCCGCTTTCCCCCGTAGGCCTTCTGCACCGCGGCGTCGAACACCCGCACCGCCGCCGCCCAAATGTCGGGGCCGGTGCCGTCGCCCTCGATGTAGGGAATGACGGGTTGGTCCGGAACGACGAGCTTGTTACCCGATTTTGTGATGAGGTCTTCCATGAATTACTACTCCTTGGCGCACTTTCAGACGACAATTCTATCGGAAAGGCCTCGCCTTGCCAACCAAGCGGGGCGCTGGGAGCCCTTGAAGGGTCGGCGATGCCCAGCCGGCAGGATGTCGGGCCGACGGAGCGCCCAACAGGTTGCTGTCATACTCAAAGGCACCTGCCAAAACGGCGTTTTCTCGAGCCAATCGGCGGCAAGAGGCGCAACCGAAAACGTCGTTTCGGCAGGGGGTCACTCGCTTTGTCAGCGCCCTGCCAACCGCCGCCGGCGCTGGGTCGCGTTCCGGTGTTGTCAACCGAGGGGCTCCGTGGTAGTATCCGTCGGCGTATGAAAACGGCTATCTGTGCTTTCCTCTCGCTTTCGCTGGCCGTTGTGCTACTTGCGAGCTGCAGCTTCTCCAAGTCCTACTTTGTGGTCGGCGGTCACGTACAGCGCCAGGAGCTCACCCAGATGCTCGCGGGCGTCGACGATGGCCACACCTCCTACGAAACCCGCTTCGTCTACGTCCAGCAGATCACCGCCGCCCTGCGAGCTCACGGAGACGCCAATCGGCTCAACCTCTTTCTCACCGACTACGTGCGCAGACACCCGAAAGACCCCTATGACGCCTACTACCTCTACGTCGTGGCGCAGGACTACGACGGGGTGGGCGCCTTTCCCTTCGCCGCGGCCTACTACGACCGCATCGTGGCAGACTACCCCGATCTCATGGTCCGCGGAAAGTCGCTGCACTACCTGTGCCTCATGCGGCTCATCAAGATCACCAAGGACCCGCAAGCGCGAGTCGGTTACTACAAGGACCTCATCGCGCGCTACGGGGACAAGATTCAAATGGGGCCCACCTACTATTCCCTCGGGGAGACCTACGGTGAGCTGCACGAGTGGGACCTGGAGCTCCAAGCCTTCAAGAGCTACTTGAGCTACCCGGACGTCCCGATCCCGGGCCACCCCGAGGCCCGAAACGAGGTAACCTACTTCGTCAACTTCTACGAGTACCCCAAGAAGAACTGGGCAATGCCGAGCCTTTCCGACTTGGTAACCGCCATTCGATCGGCCATTGCCAACCAGAACGTCTCGCTTCTCCTGCATTATCAGGCGAAGGTCGGTTTCTTCGTCCGCTCCTGGGAGTCGGGCGACACCCCGACCCCCGATGATCCGGAGTTCCTCACCGACTTCGGAGTCTTCATGAACCCTTCAGTCTGGGTCTCCGACACCCTCGACGCGAACTCCCAGGAGGCCTACCTGCGCACCGGCGGCTGGACCTATCGAATCGAGACCTGGTACCTCTATTTTCGTAGAATCAACTTTCCCGCTGATCCCAACGTGCAGGGTCAGTGGGAGTGGGCGGGCATCTACTTTGGAGACAAGCCGTTCTCCGGCCCGCAATCAAATCATTGATCGGCGCACGAGCGTGCGCGTGGTGACCAACATTGATGACGACTTCGCTGAAGCCCTTGTCGCGGCTGGTGGCGAGCGCTCTCGCGCTCCTCATGGCCGCCGCCCCTGCGTTTGCTCAGCCGCTTCCGGAAGGGCATGACCGCAACGAGAGAACCCGCCCCCCGCAGGCCCTCGGCGACCATCCCTGGGCGATCGCGGGCGAGGCGGCAGACTTCGCCGACTATCAGCTTGCGAGCTACACCCCCTCGGGAGGCGGAAACCTGCCCCCCTCCGAGGAGGAGCTTCAGGAGGCGAGCGGCAGCTTTCCGCCCGGGGGAGCCCTCGCCCCTCGCCAGACCCACGCGGGACCGGAGGTCTTCAGCCTCGACGTTCCGATGAACGGGCTCTTGAAGTATTACCTCTCCTACTACACCTCCCCGGAAGGAATCCAGTGGCTCAGCTACGTGCTGCAGCGGGCCCGGCCCTTTCTCGATTTCATCGCGCAGCGCATCCAGCACTACCACATGCCTCCGGAGCTGGCCTACCTTCCGATCGTCGAATCGACCTTCGATCCCTATGCGGTCTCCTACACCGGAGCGGCGGGGCTGTGGCAGCTCATGACGAACAGCATCGACCCCTCGACGATGCGCATCGACGAGTGGGAGGACGACCGCTTCGATTTCTGGAAGGCGACCAACACCTCCCTGCAAAAGCTGGAATACAACTATCAGGTCCTCGGGGATTGGCTCCTTGCGCTCGCCGCGTACAACAGCGGTCTGGGCACGATGATCTACCTCACCCAGAAGACCGGGATCAAGAACTTCTGGACCCTGGCCGCCGACGGGTATCTTCCCTACGAAACCAAGCAGTACGTCCCGAAGTTCCTCGCCATCGCCGCGGTCGCGAGCTACGCGGGCCGCTACGGCATCCCGCTCAACTGGGATCCTCCCGTCGAGTGGGAGCGCATCAGGCTCAACCAGGCGGTCGACCTTCGCATTCTCGCGCGCGACGCAGGGGTGAACCTCGACTCGCTTCTGGAGGGAAACGCCGAGCTGCGCTACGACATCACGCCCCCGCCGGGCGGGATGCCCTTCTACCTCAAGGTTCCGAAGCAGGATTTCGCCGCGGTCACGACCACCCTCAGGGACCAGCAGTTCAAGCTCATGCGCTTCTACATCTACACGGTCGGCTCCGGGGACACCCTCTACGATCTTGCCCGCTACTACGGTGTTCCGGTCTCGATGATTCTGCAGTATAATCCCAGCGTGCAGCCTCGCTTCCTCCAGATCGGCACGCGCCTGGTCATCCCCGGCGTCAAGGATGTGCCACCCTACAAGCGCCCGGCAGTCTCCGCGGTGGCGGCGTCCCAGTCGTCCGGCCCGATCGGGCCCTTCACCGGCACCTATCGCGTCGAGACGGGGGATACCCTCTGGAGCATCTCCCGGCGCTACGGCACCACCCCGGAGGCGCTCGCGCGCGCGAACGGGCTTTCCCTTACCGGGATCCTCTCGATCGGCACGCGACTTCACGTTCCGCAGTCCAGCGGCCTCCTCGAGGCGAGCATGCCGTGAAGCGAGCGATCCTCCTCTCGGTTCTTGCCTGCGCGCTCCTCGCGCCGAGCTCCCTTCTTGCCCAGACGGACGGCGGCTCGCCCGACGGCGCGCCGCCCCCCGCCCCGGTCCCGACCTACACGAGCAGCGTCGACTGGCGGCAGGGCTTCGTGGCGATCGACGCGCGGATCGACCTCACCGGCTTTTCCGTGGTTCTGCCGAGCGCTCGCGCCGAGGGGCAGCGGATTATTGAGGAGTCCGCTCCGCAGATGCTTGCCTCCACGCTCTTTCCGATCCCGGTCGACTCCTTCGACACCGTCGGGAGCCTCGCCCAATCCGATCCGGCGACGATGTCGGCAGTCATGGGCATCCTCACCCCGGGCGACGAACGCTTCGCCGTTCTCTCCCGCGACCTGACGCATCTGGTGGTTCACTACCGGATCCCCCTCTTCCCCGACCTCGGCAGGATCTTCGTCCATCAGAGCCGAGCGAACCCGCCGCTGCCTCCCCTTGGCTTCGTCCCCACGACGCCGTTCAGCGGGATCGTGATCTACGCCAAGGGAGCCCTCCCGGTTCACGGCGAGAACCGCAGCGCGCATCTCGCCCCCTGCCTGTTTCCTCGGATCTGGGACGAGAGCATGAATCTCGTCGCCTCGGCAAAGAGCGTCGAGCCCTCGGTTCTGCGGGCGCAAGGGCTGGCGGCCTACACCGACTCGACCTCCCTCGGGCCCTTTCTCGCGCGGATCGGCGCGGTGCCCTTTCAGACCGTCGCGACCGGGATCTTCGGCAAGAACGATACCGACGTGATCATCTCGGATCAGGCCGCGCGCCGCCTGCTCGCGAGCCCGGACAATATCAAGCTGATCACGGAGGGAAGAATCCTCATCATTGCGGATCTTCCCCCCGTGACCGTCGCCCCCTGACGGGGTTTTTGTCGTATAGTGGGAAGAGGAATACTAACGTGAGAAGATTCTCGGTAAACCGCCGCTTGGCGAGCCTCGGCGTCCTCGGGGTGCTTGTTCTCGGGCTCGCCCTCAGCACCGTCTCCTGCTCTTCACGGCCAAGCTACGGGGTCGTCCTGTGGTCGAAAAACGAGGCGTCCGTGAAGACCGGAGAGATCGTTCGCATCCGGTCGCAGTCGCAGCTTTCGAGCACCTACCTCATCGCGCTGCCGCACGGCAAGGGCAACCTCGAGATCGACAACTGGAGGGTCTCTCCTTTCCGGCACGAACGGGACGCGATCAATTTCGCCGCAGCCTACGCCCCCTACGTGACCGAGACGGCGCGCTCGCGCAGCGCCGGCATCGTGCTCTATCAGAGCCCCTCCCTCACCGCGCAGCGGGTCTACCGCATGCGGGCGAACCAAGAGGTCAAGGTGATTTCCCGCGAGAATCTTCCCGGCTCAAGCGGCGCCGAAGGCACCACCTGGTACGAGGTGCTCACCGGCGACGGAGTGCTCGGCTACTGCCAGAACTTCGACCTCGTCCTCGGACGAGGCGAGACGGCGGGCTCGCAGGGTTCATCGATCGATGCGGCCTTGAGCCAGACCTTCAGACCCGCCTCCTTCCAGAACATGATCGACACCGGGCGCATCGACCTCGCAAAGTTCGCCCCAGAGTTCGGCTTTTTCCCCGATCCGAGCACGCACTCTTTTCGCATCGTGACTCCCAAGTTGAGCGCGAGCTACCGCTACTCTGCGATCAAGGATCTCGGCGAGAACCAATATGCCTTCGTTGGGACCCCCGTGCAGATGTCCCTCCTTTCGCCAAGCCAGATCCAGCTTCACTATCTGGGGCCGGAGGGCAAACAGGTGAGCGAGCAGTACATCGCCATGAGCAACGACGAGGTCAAGCTCGCCATCGAGAAGGAGCACAACCGGCGGCTGCTCCTCTACGGGAGCTTTCTGGACAAGGGCAGCTTTCGCAGCAACTACTACGGAAGGATCTCCTTCTCCTCCGAGATGACCTTTTCCTGGACCGGTTTTTCGAGGCTTCAGCCCGACGTGATCCCCGCGGAGGTGAGCGGCGAAGGAACGGTCGATTTCCCCCTGTTCCTTAGCGACGCGCTTTCCGCGAGCTACGACGGGGTGATCACCTTCCGCTTCGGCGGCTCAAGCGGCCGCTCGGCGGTGAGCTTTCTCTACGCCTTTCGCAACGGAGGGCTGCAGCTCACCTACGCGCCGCCCTCGACCGTCACCGACGGCGTGGTAGCCGAGGTCGGGCCGAGCCCAATCATCATCTACTTTTCCTATAACCGGTAGGAGCGCTGCTTGGCATTCGTTCAATTGACCGGAGTGGCGCTTGCCCATGGGGATCGGGACGTCCTCTCCGGGATCAACTTCAACATCGACTCCGCCACGCGCACCGCGCTCGCGGGAGCGAACGGAAGCGGAAAGTCCACCCTCATGAAGATCGCGGCCGGTCTGCTCGCCCCCGACTCGGGGGAGGTGTCGTCCGAGCGGGGCAGCCGCGTCGCCTATCTCCCCCAATCGGGGATCGTCCACTCGGGCGCAACCCTTCTTGCCGAGGTGGAGCAGGCCTTCGACCACCTCCACGATCTGGTGGCGCAGAAGGAGGAGCTCGAAGAGCGCCTCGCTCGCGTCACCGAGGAGAGCGAGGAAACCGAAGGGCTCCTTCTGCGCCACCATGACCTCCAGGAGCGCCTTCTCGCAAGCGGCTACTACAACCGCGCCGAGCACATCTCCCGGGTGCTCCTCGGGCTCGGATTTCTCCGCGAGGACTTCGACCGCCCCACCACGGAGTTCTCCGGCGGCTGGCAGATGCGGATCGCCCTCGCGAAGGTGCTCCTCGAGCGGCCCGATATCCTGCTCCTCGACGAGCCGACCAACTATCTCGACCTTGAGGCGCGCACCTGGCTCGAGGAATACCTGAGCTCCCTTGCCGGCGGCTACCTCATCGTCTCCCACGACCGCTACTTTCTCGACGTGACCTGCAGCGCCGTAGCCGAGCTGTGGAACGGACGCCTGAAGGTCTACCGCGGAAACTACTCGACCTACGAGAAGCGCCGCGGCGAGGAGCTCGCGGAGCTGCTCGCGCGCTATTCCGCCCAAGTCGAGGAGATCGCGCGCACCGAGGAGTTCATCAACCGCTTCCGGTACAACGCCTCCAAGGCCCAGATGGTCCAGAGTCGCATCAAGCAGCTCGAGCGCATCGAGCGCATCGAGATCCCCGAAAGCATGAAGCGCATGCGCTTCACCTTTCCCGAGCCGCCCCATTCCGGAAAGCAGGTGCTCACCCTCGAGGAGATCGGCAAGAGCTACGGGGATAGGCCCGTGCTCGAAGGCTTCTCGCTCTCCCTCACGCGCGGCGACAAGCTCGTGATCGTGGGGCGAAACGGGGCAGGAAAATCGACCCTCATGCGCCTCATCGCCGGCATCGATCGCGACTATCGGGGGAGCATCCGCTATGGGACCGGGGTAACGACCGGCTACTTTTCCCAGGACATCGAAGGCCAGCTCGATCCGTCAAAGCAGGTGATCGAGGAGATCTCCGGCGCCGCTCCGACCTCCCTCGTTCCCCGCCTGCGCGACCTGCTCGGCGCCTTTCTTTTTCGGGGCGACGACGTGTTCAAGCAAGTCTCGGTCTTAAGCGGCGGGGAGAAGAGCAGGGTCGCGCTCCTAAAGCTTCTCCTCGTGCCCGCCAACCTCCTCATCCTCGACGAGCCGACCAACCACCTCGACCTCCAGTCCAAGGACATCCTCCTCGAGGCGCTCCTCGCCTATTCGGGCACCCTCGTCTTCGTGTCCCACGACCGCGGCTTCATCGACCGGTTGGCGACGACCGTCCTGGAGCTCACCGCCGATGAGGCGGGCGGCCCCTCAATCGCGCGCCTCTTTCCGGGGGACTACGAGTACTACGTCTGGAAGACCAAACACGGGGGTGAGCCGGAGGAGCCTCTGCGCGCCGCGGGCCCCGTACCCTCCGCGCGCGGATCCGCACCCTCCTCGGGCAGCTCGTCTCGCGGGGCCTCCGCCTCAAGCGAGGCTCCGCAGGCGAGTCACTCGCCGGCCCCCGCCCCCGGATCCAGCCCAGTGCGCGAGGCGAACCGGGAGCGCCCCAGCGCCCCGCTTCACGGGACCCACCGCATCCCCGCCGCCCAACGCAGGATCGAGCGCGAGCAGGAGGCCATCCTCGCGAAGATCGACGCCCTCGAGCGCCTGAAGCGCGAGCTCTCCGAAGAGATCGCCTCGCCTGCGGTGTACCGGGATGGGGAGAAGGTGCGCGCTCTGAAGGAGCAGCTTGCGGCGAACGAGCGCGAGCAGGCCGCGGCGAGCAAGCGCTGGGAGGAGCTCGACGCCGAGCTCGCCGCGATCGTTCGCGGGTAGCGCCGAGGCCCCGCGGGGACGTCCGCAGCCTCCTCGGCCAAGGTCGCCTCGTCAGCCGCCGGTCGAGGAGACCTCAGGACCCGCAAGCCGCCTCCGAATCCGCTCGCTGAGATTGCCCCGACGCAGCTCCCGCAGGCTCGAGGCGATCAGTCCGACCGCCGTAAGGTAGGATTGGTTGCGCCGCTGCCAGGCGCGGTTGAGCCGGCGCGCGTAGATCGAAAGCACCACGCTCACCAGATTCCCGCGCAGGAGACGTCCCACCGTCGCGCCTGCGGAATAGATGCGCTTGTGGCTGTAGATCTGGGCCCACTGCAGCTCGGGGGCGCTCATCCGCTTCGGTGCGAAGACCACGTGGTGGCTGTCGTAGAGCGACCAGTCGCGGCCGAGCAGGCGACGGGAATCGATCATCTCGCGGTAGAATCGGGTCCCCGGCAGGGGGGTGAGAATGAGAAACTGGCAGGAGGTGAGCCGGGCCCGCCGCGCGAAGCGAACGCTTCGCTCCACCGCAGACCAATCGTCTTCGTCGAAGCCGTGGACGAACATCCCGTGGATGTTGATCCGATGGCGGCGAAGCACCCGAATCGCCTCGCCGATGTCGTCGACGCTCTGGCGCTTGTTCATCCCCGCGAGGCTCTCCGGGTTGACCGATTCGAAACCGATGAACACCGTGTGGCACCCCGCCTGCCTCATGAGCGCGACCAGCTCCTCGTCGCGCGCAACGTCCGCTCGGACCTGGGTCGACCACCGGAAGGCGAAGCCTCGGTCGATCATCGCCCGAAGCAGCTCCTTCGCCCGAGCCGGGCTCGCGGTGAAATTGTCATCGTAGAAAAAGATGAAGTTGCCCGGCTCATCGTAGCGGGCGAGGTCCTCGATGATGTTCGCAGTCGAGCGATGTCGGTAGGCGCGCCCGAACATGCCGGTCACCGAGCAGAATGAGCAGTCGAAGGGACAGCCCCGAGAGGTCTGTACGGGAATAGTCCGCATCCCGGCGACCGTCCGCAGCCCGCCCTCGAGGAGCGCGAAATCGGGGTAGGGAAGCGCATCGAGATGGGTGATGGCCGGGGCAAGGGGATTGTGCACCGCGCTTGCCCCCCTGCGGTAGGAGAGGCTCGGCACCTGCGAGAAATCACGACCCCGCTCCCAAGCGTCGATGAAGCGCATGAGGGGCTCTTCCCCTTCGCCCCGGATGACGAAATCGGCGTGCTCCAGGGCCTCGTCGGGAAGCTCGGTGACGTGGGGCCCGCCTATGATGACCGTAAGGTTGCGCTCCCGAAGGGAGTCGGCTATCGCGTAGGCCCGCGGGGCGGTTGAGGTAATGGTCGAGATCCCCACCAGATCGACCGAGCGAAGGCGGTCGAGGTCGAGGAAGGCGAGATCCTCCGCGACGACCGACGCCTCCCACCCCCGCTCCCGCATCATGGTGGCGAGAATGATGCTTCCGAGCCTCGGGAGCGCGAAGCGCGAGAAGATATGCAGGTTCGGCGACTTGGGCTCCACGAAAACGATCCGTCTCATGCGGCCTCCTTCATTGCGGCGCCCGCCCGCGCGGTTTGGCGAGGCTCAGAACGCCGCCGCACGCGCCCTATTGGGCGCGCCGAGGGTCACGACGCCCGCGCGGCGGGCGCGGACAACCGACGGTGCACCGGCGTCCCGTTACGGCAGAGTGGATGACGATGTGAGTCTTGGCACTGTCGAAGAAATCGACAGCGGCCAAGCGGCGGAGGTTGCGGAAAAAGGCGGGAATCTCTACTCTCCCGATGTGAGGCGCGGCACACCTGAGGCGGCGAGCGCTCCCTCGCGCGGCGCTCCCTTTCGGTTTCCCGCAGCGTTTGACAGCGCTCGGGCGAGCCCTCATACTGATACTACATGACCCAAGAGCGTAGCCTGAGCCCAATCGGCGTGAAGGCTGCTCCGAGCAGCGCTTCCCCTCGGTGGCACGCTCTTTCGAGCGAAGAGATCGCCGCCCGCCTCGGGTCGGGGGCGGGCGGTCTCGATCCGGCGGAGGCTGCCCGGCGCCTCGCCTCCCACGGACCCAATGAGCTTCAAGCCTCCCGGTCGCTCTCGCCCTGGCCTATCCTGCTCGCGCAGTTCAAGAACCTCCTCATCCTCATCCTGCTTGCGGCGACCGCTCTCTCCGCCCTTCTCGGCCATGAGATCGAAGGGATTGCCATCGCCGTCATCGTCCTGTTCGCCGTCCTGCTCGGCTTTCTCCAGGAGTTCCGCGCCGAGCGCGCCCTTACGGCGCTTCGTCAGATGGCAGCCCCTCTTGCGACCGTCGTTCGCGGGGGGCGCGAGCAGCGACTGCCGGCGCGCGAGGTGGTCCCCGGCGATCTCCTCCTCGTGCGGGCGGGCGACCGAATTCCCGCCGACGCGCGCCTCCTCGAGAGCGCGAACCTCGCGATCGACGAGGCGGCCCTCACCGGGGAGTCGCTCCCGGTCGACAAGGGAAGCGCTTCCCTTCCCGATCAAGAGATCCCCCTCGGCGACCGCACGAACATGCTTTTCGCCGGGACCGCCGCCCTCTTCGGGCGTGGACGCGCCCTCGTCGTTGCTACCGGGATGTCGACCGAGCTCGGCGGGATTGCCCGGATGCTCCAAACGATCGAGGTCGCGAAGACTCCCCTCCAGCGCAATCTCGACCGCCTCGGGGGGCAGCTCGCGCGGATCGCGCTCGGCGTGGTCGCGGTCATCGTCGTCCTCGGGCTCGTCCGCGGGCAGCCGGTGATCGAGATGCTGGTCTTCGGCATCGCGCTCGCCGTGGCGGTCGTCCCCGAGGCCCTTCCTGCGGTCGTGACCATCTCCCTCGCCCTGGGGGTCCAACGGATGGTGCGGCGCCACGCCCTTGTGCGAAGGCTTCCCGCGGTCGAGACCCTCGGGAGCACCTCCTACATCTGCACGGACAAGACCGGTACTCTCACGCGGGACGAGATGACCGTCCGTCGCCTCGTTGCGCCGGGGATCTCGGTCGAGGTGACCGGGGCAGGCTACGAGCCTGCGGGACAGTTCCTGCGCGAGGGGCGGGACGAGGGGATCGCTCAGGCGGGCGACGACCATCCCATTCGGCGGCTCCTGCGCGCTGCGGTTCTCGCCTCAGACGCGAGGATCGAGCGCGAAGAGGGGAGCGGAGCGTGGGTCGTGACCGGAGATCCGACGGAGGGAGCCCTCGTGGTGGCCGCTGCAAAGGCGGGCATGGCGAAGGACAGGCTCGATGCCGCCGCTCCGCGCCTGGGCGAGGTT
Source organism: Spirochaetales bacterium (assembly GCA_027314665.1). Lineage (GTDB taxonomy): Bacteria > Spirochaetota > Spirochaetia > DAHUYW01 > DAHUYW01 > DAHUYW01. Next base: position 6,330 of record DAHVAK010000194.1, on the reverse strand, counting down.
CCCTTCACCTCTGAAGCCAAGCGCATGACCGTGCTCGTCGGGCAGCGCGACGGCGGGAGCCTCGCCTGCTCGAAGGGAGCTCCGGAGGTGATCCTCGCCTCCTGCGATCGCTACCTCGCCGGAGGGGAGGAGCGGAGGCTCGACGGGATGGAGCGCGAGTGTTTTCTCGAGGAGGCGCGAGCGATGGCGGGGCAGGCCCTCCGGGTGCTGGCGGTCGCGAGCCGCAGCGCTGCGAGGCTCCCCGAGGCCGGACAGGGCATGACCTTCCTCGGCCTTGCGGGGATGATCGACCCCCCTCGCCCGGAGGCCCGACCGGCGATCGATCGCTGCCGCGAGGCGGGAATCAGGCCCGTCATGATCACCGGCGACCATCCGCTCACCGCCGAGGCCGTCGCGCGGGAGCTCGGACTCTTCGCCGGGGGGCGCGTCGTGACCGGACCGCAGCTCGAGGCGATGAGCGACGAGGAGCTCGAGCGCTCCGTCGAGGGGATCGAAGTCTACGCCAGGGTCTCCCCCGCCCACAAGCTGCGGGTCGTCACCGCCCTCCAGAAGCGCGGGAAGATCGTCGCGATGACCGGAGACGGGGTGAACGATGCCCCTGCCCTGAAGAAGGCCGACATCGGGGTCGCGATGGGTATCACGGGCACCGAGGTCTCGAAGGAAGCGGCGGCGATGACCCTCACCGACGACAACTTCGCCTCGATCGTCGCGGCAGTGGAGGAGGGACGCGGGGTCTTCGGGAACATCAAGAAGTACCTGATGTACCTTCTTTCCTCGAACATCGGCGAGATCGGGCTGATGGCCGGGGCGACTCTCGCGGGGCTGCCTTTGCCCCTGAGCGCGGTCCAGATCCTCTACGTCAATCTGGCTACCGACGGCCTCCCCGCCCTTGCCCTCGCTGTCGACCCCCCCGAAGCGGACCTCATGCGGCGGGAGCCGCGCGACCCGAAGCGCGGGATCTTCACGCCGTCCGTGGTAACCCTCATCCTCGCGGGCGGGATCTGGTCTACCCTGGTGAACCTTGGGCTGTTTGCCTGGGCCCTTGCCTCGGGACGTTCCGTGCACGAGGCAATGACGATGAGCTTCGTCTCCCTCGTGCTCATCCAGTTCTTCAAGGCCTTCAACTTCCGCTCCGACCACCACTCGGTGATGGACCACCCCTTCGCGAACCGGTGGCTGAACCTCGCCATCCTCTGGGAGCTGCTCCTGCTCGCCCTCATCGTCTATCTACCCTTCCTGCACGCCCCCTTCGGGACCTTTTCCCTCTCGCCTGCGGATCTCCTCATCATCCTCGCCCTCGCCTTCTCGGTCTCGCCCGTCCTCGAGCTTGTGAAGTGGATGGTGCGCCTGAGAGCTCATCGGGCGGGCGAGACTCCCGGGTGATGCGCAGCCTGCGGCGGAACGCCGCCGGCCCTACCGAGGGTAGCCGGGGAAGGCGTCGGCCGTGATGCGCCTCGCCGCCACGCCCATACCGCGGAGGAGGCTCCGCGTCGCCTCCACCATCTCGAGGGAGCCCGCGAGGTAGAAGCGCCGCTTCCTGTAGTCGCTCACCTTCTCCTCGATTGCCTGGCGGTTCAGCTGCCCGATTCGCCCGTAGCTCCCCTTCGACGTCCCCTGCGCGTCGGTGAGGATGTGGACGACCGAGAGCCCGAGCTTCTGTTCTGCCTCCGCGAGGAGCTCCTCGAAGAGGCTCTCCCCCCTGAGGTGCAGGAAAAAAAGGACGATCGAGCGGCGCTCGCCGGTATCGAGGAGCTCTTTGAAAATGCTTCGAAAGGGGGTGATCCCGATCCCACCGGCGATGAACACGAGGGGGATCGCCGGGTCGCGCGGCAGGACGAAATCTCCCGCAAGCTCGCCCGCGAGGAGGCGATCGCCGGGCCGCATGGCATGAAGGGCGCGCTTGTAGGCGCTCGCCGCCGCGGGAATGCGCAGGACGATCATGAGCTCCTTTTCGGTCGGGGAGGAGGCGATGGTGAAGAAACGGCGATTCCCCCTGGCGTCGCTTCTGGGCAGAGCCAGCCTCCATTCGAGGTACTGGCCTGCCCGATGCCGGAAGCCCCTCGGTCGCTCGAAGGTGAAGGCGAAAATGCTCGGGGCGATCTCTTGGCGCTCCCGCAGATGGAGCGCCATCCGATAGCTCGGGCTCACGAGGAGGGAAAACAGATTCCCAATGAGGAGCGCCTCCTCGGGGCTGATCGCATAGCCGAAGAGGTTGAGCCGTGGCAGGAAACAGAAGGCGGTGAGCACGGCATAGGGGACCTGCCTCGAGAAGGCCTTCGGCGAGGTGAGCGGCTCGGTAAGCATGACGAGGGCGGCAAAGGGCAGCTCAGAGCGCAGGAGAGTGAAGCTGATCGTCGAAAGGGCCGTCGCCGCCCCAATACCTTCAAGGATCCCCTGCGCGAAGAGAAAGAGAACCGCCGAGGCGACGAAGAGGCCTACCATGCGAAAGCGATTGATCTTGCGAAGGAGGAGGAGCCCGCCGGCAACGACGAGCGGAAGCAGGGCGATGTTGCCCACCCACCAGGTCGAGTACTCGCCGAAGAGTAGCCCGGTGAGAAGGATCCCGAAGGCCGCGGGATTGAAGAGGTGGTGGCGCCGGATCGCGATGAGGTATTTCGATGCCACCGCAAAGAGGCCCGCGAGTGCAAGATACCCCGCGTGCCTCGGATCGCTGAATACCAAAACCGGACCCGAGATAAGGCTCAAGATCAAGGCGGTGATGATCGTGGACTCTGCATGCGCATCGACGCGAAAGAGTCGCGCGAAGCCCCAGTTTGCAGCCAGGGTGACGGCGAGATAGAGAAGCACAGTGGAAAGGAGGGCGACAGGGGAGATCCGGATCGCCCCGGCCGCAGCGAGGATGAGCCCGAGCCCCAGGAGCGAGACCAGGTAGAAGAGGAGAAGGCGATACATGGTGGTGCGATCGAGCAGCCGATCGATGCGGCGGATCACTCCGTGACGTACCTCAAGAAGCCTTCAGTGTAGGTGGCGGTTCCGTCGTGCTCGATCATGTAGCCGTCGAGATCGCTTGAGTTCCGGATGAGCTCCAGGCCGCGCCTTCCCATGGCGAACGCCGCGGTCGCGAAGCGGTCGGCCTCAAAGAGATTTGGTCCGATCACCGTGAAGCTCGCGGTCTCCGTCGCGTTCCTCCCCGTGAGGGGGTTGTAGATGTGCTCGCCGCGCGCGTAGAGCCCCGAGGTTGCGATTCCTCGATTCTCGAGCGCTACCGCCTTTACGACGGTTCGGGGATCGAAGGGACTCCGGATTCCGATGCGCCACTTCTCCCCCCCGGAGCATCGCCCGCGAGCTTCGATGTCCCCGCCCGCTTCGATGCAGAAGTCTTCGAAACCCCGATCGCGCAGGATGCCTGAGGCGTCGTAGACGGCGAGTCCCTTGACGAGCCCGCTCGGATCGAGCCTTTCTCCCCGCCACGGATCGAAGTAGCCCCGGGTGGCCCGCTTAGTCTCTTCGCACAGGCGCAGGACCCGTTTCATCTCGGGGCTGAAGCCCTCTTCGCGGAGCTCGCCGCCATTGATCCTGCTCACCTCGCTCGTGGCTCGGTACGGGCTGAATCGCACGTCGACCTCGCGTAGGTGATCGTAGACCGCCGCGACCGCTGCCGCGATCTCGCGCCGGGATGCGGTGCGAGAGGCAAGGGAGCTCGGCTCTCCGTCCGGGTTTGCGACCGCGATCGTGACCGGAAACCCCATGACGAGCTCCGTGCGCACGAACCCAAGCGCCTCCTCCGCGACCATCGCGCCGCCGAGCCGCGCCTGCCTCATCGGCCCTGCGCTTCGGCGAAGGAGGCCGTGAGGGACCGAACGAAGGCTTCGCTTGTCACGGTCGCGCCGGAGACGAAGTGAATCCGCACGCTCTGCGCCCGCACGGTTTCGCGAATAAGCCGAGGAAGTGCCTTGCCGTTGATCATTCGCGAGGTACCCATGTCGTTCGGATATTGAAGCACCTTCACGGTCGAGACCTTCCCGTTCAACACCACGAGGGCGACCTGCACCCAGCCATATTCAGTGTACTCGCCCATCCCGGCGAAGATCCCGTCGGCCAGGGGTGCGCTCGCACCGTCGAGCCCGTAGGCGCCCACCCCGAGGGAGAGCGCCAGGAGGACAGCAAGGGCAAGGCGTGGGATTCTTTTCATCGATAACTCTCCAACGCGACAGTGTAGTCCGCAGGCTCTCCGACTGTCCATGAGCTACCGCCGCTCAGTCTTCCGGGGCGCCGAACCGCGCGCAAAGAGCCGGCTCCCGAGCGGCACGAGGAGCGCTGCAGCGAGAACGCCTCCGGCCACGTCCACGGCGTAGTGGTAGCGGCAGTAGACCGTCGAGACGCACAGGAGAACCACCACCAACAGGTGGAGCCATCGGATCGGGCGGAGGTAGAGGAAGGAAAACCAGAGAGTCGCAAGGGCGATCGCGACGTGAGCGCTCGGAAAGGCTGCCCCGGAGGTCTCGAAGCTTCGGTAGATCCATCCCATGAGCGCGAAGAAGGGGCCGCCGCTCACCGCCGCGGGCACCGCGGGAAGTGCCGCAGGCAGGAGATCGTTCGGCAGGCGGTAGCCTGCCGCCTGCGTGAAGAAGATGCGCGGGCCCATCACCGGAAACAGATCGAAGAACAGAAAGCACCCGCAGAAGGTGAAGGTGACTGTGGAGAGGTAGTGGAGGAACTGATGCCGATCGCGGAGAACAAGCGCCACGCCGATTCCGGCGATCGTCGGGTAGTAGGAGAAGTACGCGGAATACAGGAGCTCGCTCACGGCGCGATAGGGAAGCGCGGTCATGAAGAGAAGGCTGGGCTGAAAGCCGAAGATGCGCTCGTCGAGCCCGATGAAGAGCGGATCGAGAAAGCCGGGAAAAAGCATGTGATCGATCGCCCCGATCTCGCTGTAGAAGCCGATGTAGAGCAACACCGGATAGAAGCTGCGAAGGAGGTCAAGGGCGCGCGACTGCGGACGCAGCCCCGCCGAGCGAATGAGGAGGTGGACCGCGACCAGGGCCGCCGCGTGGGAGGCGACGATGAGCTCCCAGCGCGGGACGGAGCTCCCGTGCAGAACAAGCACCAGGAGCCCCGCCGCGGCGATGTAGCCTTGGACCACCCAGTCGACGAAGAGGTAGTCGCGAAAGAGAAGCCGCCCGCCGGGAGCGGCCCGAGCGCCTCGACCTGCGGAGAGGGGCTTGGGGGGCTCATCCGGCTCGTCTGTGAGCTTGCGCTCTGCCATCCAGACTGTCCGCTTCGAGGGTAACACGCGGCCTGCCGAGACGGCAAGCTCAGGCGAGTGGCCTTAAAAAAAGAGCAGGTTGCGGCCCGCGCGCCGGTGGTGTACACTTCGCGGTGCCTGGCTGGACGTGGATACTGGGCGCCGTACGGTCCGGGGCTGCGAAGTTGTTGCTCGCTCGTCGTCTGACTCATCCACAGTTTTCAAAGAGTGCCGGGTAGTTGCGCGTATTGCCCAACTGGCTGAGCGGCGCGGGGGCATTTCCCGATTCCCCCCGCGCACCGGGCAGCGGTGGCGCATCTACATCTTCTCGAAGGGGGCACAGAGGTGTCTGCAATCACGATATTCAGCAACGAGAATGCTTCGCTTTGGTTTCATCCGGAGGCGAAGATAGTTCATCATCAGTTCAAGAAGTTCATGTTCGGCGACAGCTTCAAGAACGTGCTCGACCGCGGCTACGAGGTTCTGAAAGCCAACAACGCCACGAAGTGGCTCTCCGACGACCGCGGCAACAGCGCCCTGCGCACCGAGGATGCTGGTTGGGCGCAGAAGGAGTGGTTTCCCCGTGTCGCCGCGGCCGGCTGGAAGTTCTGGGCGATCGTCCTCCCCCAGAATATCGTCGGCAAGATGAACATGCGACAATTCATAGCGCAGTACGCCGAGGCGGGAATCACCGTACAGGTATTCACGGACCCCGACGAAGCCCTGAAGTGGCTGGAATCGGCATAGGAGAAATCGCGGATCGGAGAACCTCTGGCGAGCAGCCGCGGGCGACCACCCTTTACAGCGCCCGCGCTTTTCGCTATGAATTGAGCTGATAGCGAAATCGGTAGTTTCTACCTGAGGAGTTAGCAATGCCTGTCTTCGAATACAAGTGCAAGAGCTGCGGCACGGTGAGCGAGATCCTGGTCGGGGTCACCGCCAATGAGCCCGAGGTTGCCTGCGTCGAGTGCGGCTGCACGGATCTTGTCAAGCTGCTTTCGTCCTTCTCGGTGGGCGGCAGTAACGCCCGCTTTCCGATCGCGAGCAGTCATTCCGAAAGCGAGGCGTCGGCGTGTTCGTGCGGCGGAGCCTGCGGATGCGGCGGGGGCGGCTGCGGGGCG
>DAHVAK010000193.1 GCA_027314665.1 Spirochaetales bacterium | reverse complement strand
GTCGAGTCATGGGCCCCAGTATATCCCGCTGCACCCCTCGACGCTACCGTGAGGCAGGAGGATAGGATTCAGCCTTTCCGCCGGGCGAATCACCGCGGCGGCATCATCCCCCGGGCGCAGGCCGCAGCGCGCTCGAGAAGGAGCTCCCGCTCGCGCGCGTTGCGCGTGAGGGACGCGGCACGCTCGAGCTCCCTGCGGGCCTCCTCGAAGCGCCCGAGCTTCGCCAGAAGGTCGCCGCGCACGCTCGGCAAGAGGTGGTAGCCCGCAAGCGCGCTCTCCGAAGTCAGCCTGTCTGCCGCTTCGAGGCCGGCGGCGGGACCACAGGCCATGGCGAGGGCGACCGCCCGATTGAGCTCCACGACGGGCGACGGGGTGAGCTGCGCGAGGGCGTCGTAGAGCGCTGCGATCCGCGCCCAGTCGGTCTCCTCGCTGACGCGTGCGCGAGCGTGACAGGCGGCGATGGCTGCCTGGAGGGCATAGGGCCCGAAGGCGCCGCCGAGCCTCTCGGCGCGCTCGAGCGCGGCAAGCCCGCGCCCGATCAGCAGGCGATCCCAGCGGGAGCGGTCCTGCGCGAGGAGCAGGATGGGCTCGCCCGCCGGCCCCACGCGTGCGCGGGAGCGCGAGGCCTGGATCTCCATGAGCGCCACAAGCCCGTGCACCTCAGCCTCTCTCGGAGCGAGCCCGGCGAGGATACGGCCGATGCGCAGGGCATCCTCGCACAGCGCAGGGCGCATCCAATCGTCGCCTTCGGTCGCGGAGTACCCCTCGTTGAAGATGAGGTAGATCACCTCGAGGACCGAGGAGAGCCGAGCGGCAAGCTCCTCTGCGGCAGGAAGGCTGTAGTGGATGCGCGCCTCGGCGAGGGTGCGCTTGGCCCGAACGATCCGCTGCGCAATGGTTGGCTCCGGCACGAGGAAGGCTCGCGCTATCTCCTCGGTCGTCAGCCCCCCGACGAGGCGCAGGGTGAGCGCGACGCGCGCCTCCCGCGAAAGAATGGGATGGCAGGCGATGAATATGAGGCTCAAGAGGTCGTCCCCGCCGCCCAGGGCAACGTCGAGATCGCTCACTGGCGCCTCCTGCCTGCTCCCGATCTCGCGACCGATTGCCTCCTGCCGGGCGGCGAGCCGCTTGTCGCGCCGAAGCAGATCGATCGCCCGGTGCTTTGCCGTCGTCATGAGCCATGCCCCGGGATTGTCGGGGATACCCGAGCTCGGCCATCGCTCGAGCGCCGCGACGAGGGCATCCTGCGCAAGCTCCTCGGCGAGGCCCACATCCCTCACCATTCGCGCGAGTCCGGCGATGATTCTCGCGGACTCGATCCGCCAGACCGCTTCGACAGCGCGGCGGGAGGCACTGGTTTCGGTAGAGCGCATCGATCAGCTCACCGGGCTTTCTCGCCTGCCGGGGGAGGCGGACCAAAGTCAGACGCCTCGTAGAGGGGCCTGATCTCGCACTCCCCGTCGCCCGCTAGCTCGAGGAAGCGCTTCGCTGCCTCGATCGCCTCCTCCTTCGATGTGAACTGCAAGACGGCGTACCCGGCGATCACCTCCTCCGCCTCTGCGAAGGAGCCGTCGATCACCGTGAACCGCTCGCCCGCGAGTCGAGTCCGCGCCCCCTGCGAGCTCGGCTTCAGCCCGTCGGTCGACAGCAAGAAGCCCGACTCTGCGATGAAAGCGTTCATCCGCGCCAGGTACGCGGGCTTCGGAAAGACGCTCGCCTCTGCGTCGAGGCTCGAGGGCTTGTAGAACATCATGAACCGCATACTGCTCTCCTTCCTGAGTGTGGGGGGGGCATGCCACAAACCCGGCGCGCGCCCAGCAGCTGTGAGGGCACTCCCTGCGCGGCCGACGGCAGTGTTAGAACCCCGCGTTCTTCGCCGCATCCTGGATCTCGGGCGGGAACTCCGTGATCTCCTGCACCTGCCGGATCTCGATCACCTCATTGTCGGAGCCGGGGCAGCGCTTTGCCCATTCGACCGCCTCCTCCTTGGACTTGACCTGGATCATCCAGTAGCCGCCGACAACCTCTTTGGCCTCGGAGAAGGGCCCATCGGTGACCCTCGGTTTGCCGCCGGCGAAGGAGACGCGCGCGCCCATGGACGGCGGATGCAGGCCGTCGAGCGCGAGCAGAACCCCCGCCTTTTGCAGCGACTCGTTGTACTTCATCATCGCCTCGACTGCCTTCGGGTCGGGCATCGCCCCCGGCGCCGCCTTCTCGTATCCCTTTGGGATCATCAACATCATGAATCTCATATGATACCTTTGACCTGTCGATCGTGGAACGGTAAGCGGCGCTCGACGAGCGCCTTTTGTAGCACCTTGATGGCGTTGAGTCCAATTCCATGCAGCTTCATCGCGTCGGACTCCGTCAGCTTCGCAAGCTGCTCCACGCGAGTGATTCCGGCTTCGGCCAGCGCTCGCTTCGTCGGCGCCGTCGGCTCAGCCGGAAGATAGCCGTCGTTATCATTCTTCAACATGTCCTCCCTGCCCGTCGTTCCTATCTCTCGCTTGATGCGGTCCTGCCTCCGGCGGTTGCGTAGCGGAGAGTCACCATCCCGCCTTCCAGCGCAGCGGTTTCTATCAGCTTCAGAGAATGCCTTCGGTCCGTGTCCGTGAACAAGGGCTTCCCTCTGCCCAACAGGAGCGGAAAGACCATAAGCAGATACTCGTCGATCAGATCGAGGTTGGCAAACGACTGGACGAGCCTCGCGCTCCCGAGGATCGCCATGTCCCTCCCGGGCTGCTCTTTCATCTCCCTGATCGTCTCGGGTATCCCCTCTTTGACGAGGCGCGCACTCTTCCACTTCCCCCACGGCGCCGTCTCGAGCGTCCTCGAGAATACCACCTTGGGCGCCCCGTTGACAAAATCAGCCTGCGGATTCTCCCCCTTCGGGGCAGCCGGCCAGAAGTTGAGCCACAATTGATACGTGACGCGACCGAGCAAGATCGTATCCCAGCGCCGCTCGAGGTCGCTTGGGTCTATGGCTGTCGGTTCACAATCCATCTCACCGTTCGTCCCCGCGATAAAACAATCGAGCGAGACGAACTCCGCGGCAATGACCTTTCTCATGATAACCCTCCTCTGCGGGTGTCGCAGTTGTCGTGACGCGCGTCAAATCGGCGCGCCTTCCTGCACCGTGCTCCATCATGACGACGAACGAGGTCCCCCGAAAATCGACACGCTCAGTCAGCTTTTTTTGCCGCTGTCGTCGAGCTCGGTGGTGGCATGATCCATAGACCATGGTAGATTTTGATCATGAATATGATGGTGCCGAAGTCTCAGTTCATGCCAAAGGCGTTCGAGCATCTGCGCCTTGTTCAGGAGCAGCAGGAAGAGATCATCATTACCGATCACGGCACCCCGGTGGCGCGGGTCATCCCGATTGCCCGGGATGAAGACCCGGCGGTCATGGAGTTGCGCGGAATGGTCGTAAAGTACGAGACGCCCCTGGCGCCCGTAGCCGAAGGAGACTGGGAAGCCGCCAAATGATCGTCGTGGATACCCATGTGCTCATCTGGTTCCTCGACCGCCAGGAGAGGGTCTCGGAGACAGCGCTTCCGATCCTCAAGTAGGCTGCCCACCGACGAGCCGTCAACGCATCGAGCATTTCCGCCTGGGAAATCTCCATGCTGATAATGAGAAGGCGATTGGGGTTTCGCATTCCCGTCGCCACCTGGATGTCGCGAGTGGAGCGACTCTCTTTCGTTCGTTTTATCCCGGTGGACAACGAGATCGCACGCCTGGCCGTCGATCTGCCCGATACCGTCCCCACCGATCCCGCCGATCGAATCATCGCTGCAGCAGCACAATCCCTCGGTCAACCGCTCGTGACAGCCGAACCGCGCATCAGAGCGCTATCCGGCGTCCGGACGATCTGGTGATAGCGAGTCGCAGTGCCGGTCTGCCGGCGCGGGGGCTCGATAGCCGCGACGGCAGCCGCACCCCGCGGCTCCGACCGCAAACCGACTTATCCCTTTACCCCGCCGGCGGTGAGCCCGGCGACGAGGTACTTCTGGAGCACGAGGGCAAGGATCACCGGCGGCAGCGAGGCAACGATCCCGCCGGTCGCCATCAATCCGAAGTCGACGGCATGGCGAGCCGTGAACTCCGAGATCGCGACCGGCAGGGTCTTTGCGGCGGTAGTGGAGGTGAAGACGAGGGCGTAGAGGAACTCGTCCCAGGCAAGAAGGATCCCGAAGAGCACCGCCGTGATCACACCGGGCAGGGACAGGGGAATCACGACCCGGCGCAGCGCGCCGAGGCGCGACGCTCCGTCCATCATCGCCGCCTCCTCGAGCTCGAAGGGAATCGAATCGAAGAAGCCCTTCAGGATCCAGGTGAGAAACGGCACGAGAAAGGAGGTGTAGACGAGCGCGAGCCCGAGCGTGGTGTTGAGAAGCCGCAGGGAGCTCAAGAGCAGATAGACGGGCAGGAGGATTGCGACCGGCGGGGTCATGTAGGTGGCGAGCATGAGGTAGAGCAGACTGCTTCGCACCCGAGAGCGGAATCGAGAGAGGGAGTAGGCACCGAGGGTCCCGACCGCGAGCGCAATGAGGGTCGCGAGACCCGACACGATCGTGCTGTTCCGCAAGGCCATGCGAAACTCGGCGCCGTCCGCTCCGATGAACAGCTGGACGTAGCGGGCAAGGCTTCCGTGCGGCGGAATCCAGGCGAGCGGCTTGGAGATGAGATCGCGCAGGGAGGCGACGCTCGAGATCACGAGCCAGGCAAAGGGGGCAAGGATCGCGAGGGCGAGGAGGAGCGCCGCGAGATAGAGAGCGCTGCCCCGGAGCAATCGCGCTTTCACCCGCTCACCCCCTCCGATCGGATGATCCGAAGGTAGATCACCACGAAGAGCATGATGAGAACCACGGTGAGCACCGCGTAGCTTGCAGCGCTTCCGAGGCGCAGGAAGCTGAAGGCCTCCTGGTAGACGTAGAACGAGACCGTCTTCGTCGAGCTCGCTGGCCCCCCTCCGGTCATGACGTAGATGATGTCGAAGACCTTGAGCGATTCGATCGTGCGCAGCACCAAGGCCACGAGGAGGGTGGGTCGAATCCCCGGCAGGGTGATCGACGCGAAGCGCCTGAAGGTGCCCGCCCCGTCGACCCGCGATGCCTCGTAGAGCTCCTTGGGGATGGTCTGCAGCCCGGCGAGGACGAGCAGGGCGACCACGGGAAAGTTCTTCCAGACATCCGCGATCACCACCATGTTCATTGCCATGGGCGCCGAGCCAAGCCAGGAGCGGTAGCCTGCAAGGAGATGGGTTTGGGTGAGCAGGGCGTTCAAGGCCCCGTACTCGGGGTTGTAGATCCAGCGCCACATCGCGGCGTTCACGACCGTCGGGAGGGCGAGCGGAAGCACGAGGAGGGCGCGAACCAGCTTGCGCCCGCGAAAGCTCTGGTTGAGGAGGAGCGCCGCTGCGATGCCGAGAAGGAGCTCGAGCGATACGGAGGTTACGCCAAAATAGAGGGTGTGCAGGATTCCTGCCACAAATTCCGCATTCTTGAGCGCCGCCAGATAGTTCCCGAGCCCCACCCACAGGTAGTCCCTGCCGAGAAGCGGGGCATCGAAGAGGCTCGCGTAGGTCGTGCGCAGGAAGGGATAGCCGACGATCGCCGCGACGGCAAGCAGCGCCGGCGCAAACATGAGCCAGGCGGCGAGGGCGCGCCGCCGCTCCATCGTCAGGCGACGCCTCGTTCCGGGCGAGCGCTGCAGCGACGGGCCGGAGGCGCCTCGACGGGCGGGCCCTCCTCCGCTTGCGCCGGAAGCTGGCGCGCCCTCCCGCGCGGGCGCGCCGCCTGCTCTCACGGGGGCGGCGCCGGCGCCGCCCCCCGACTCACCTTCCCCCACGGCGAGACCCTACCCTATCGCAGATTCGCCTGATTCACCTGGCGGGCCGCCTCCGAAAGGGCCGCCTCGGGGGTAGCCTCGCCGATGAGCGCCCGGTGCAGCTGCGTCTGAAGAATCGAGGAGAGCTGCTGGTACTGCACGAGCAGCGGGCGAACCGGCATGACCGGAAGCTCCAGCCGCGCCGCCGCGACGAGGCTCCGCTGCCCCTCCTGGACCGCGGGATTGTCATAGGAGGCCGCCCAAATCGGCAGGCTCAGGCGAGCGTACTTTTCCTGGATCGGAACGCTCGTAAGGAACTGTATGTACTTCAGCGCGGCATCCGGATTGCGGGAGCCGCTCATGATCCCGAGCCCCATCGAGCCGTTTACGCCGGAATAGGTGGTCTTTACCCCGTCTCCCGGGAAGGGGATCACCTCGACCTGTCCTGCCACGGTCGACTGCGCCGGGTCATTCGCGAGGGCATACATGTAGGTCCAGTTTGCTGCGAAGGCGGCCTCCCCGGAGGAAAAGACCCGCCGGACGTCCTCTTCGAGCGATTCGGTCGACGCGGGATTGGTGAGGCCCTGCTTGAGGGTGTTCACCATGTAGGAGAGCGCCACCAAGCCGCCCCCGGTCTGAAAGCTCGGTCTTCCGCTCCCATCGAAGAAGCTTCCGCCGAAGCCGTTGACGAGGGCGGTATAGTCGCACATCATCGCCTCCGCCTGCGCCCAGCTCCACACGATCGGATAGCGGACGATCCCCTTCTCCTTCAGGATCTTCGCCTGCGCGGCGAGCTCGGAGAGGGTCGCAGGCGGTGCGGCGATCCCCGCCTTGGCGAGCAGCGCCTTGTTGTAGAAGAGATACTTCGTGTCGAGGATCCAGGGGATGCCGTAGTAGCGGTTGTTGTACTTGGCGGTCATCCAGGCTCCCGGAAGGACCCCGTCGATCATCGCCTTGGGGATCTTGTCGGTGATGTCCTTCAGGATCCCGTTGCGGGCGAACTCGCCCGGCCAGATCACATCGAAGAGCACCACGTCGTAGGCGTTTCCCCCCGCCGCCGCTGCCGCGATGATCTTGTTGTGCAGGGCCTCGTAGGCGACCAGCTCGGGGTTGACCTTGATCCCCGGGTTTGCGCGCTGGAAGTCCGCGGTCATGTTGCGGATGTCATCCTCGCTGTAGGCCGCCTGCTGCATGAACAGGACGTTGAGCGTGACTTGTTCGGCCGACACCGCAACCGACAAGGCCCCCAGCACCACGAAAAGAGCGAGCACCCGTTTCATGGACTGCCTCCTTTTGGTTCGTTACGAAGTGTACGTAAGTTATGCAGTGTTGTGAGGACATTCTAGGAGGGGCGTAGCGAAAAGTCAAACCGATTTTTACCGCCTTGCCGTGGGCCTACCCCTGGCCGGTCGCCAGGTCGCTCAGCACCGAAGCCCCCCGAAGCTGGTAGTTCTGCTTGGCGTAGTCATAGGCGGTCTTCCCGTCGTTGCTCGTAAGCCGCTTGTCTGCTCCGGCGGCGAGCAGCGCGGCGACTACCCCGGGATTCGCGTTGTTGTAGGCCGCAAGCATCAGGGGGGTCATACCGAGCCGATCTCGCTCGTTCACCTTCGCCCCGGCCGCAAGCAGCAGCTTCACGACCGCAGGATCCTTGGTGCCGCCAACGACGCCTGCCGCCCACATGAGCGGGGTCTGACCGTCGCGATTTCGGTCGTTGACGCTCGCGCCGGCAGCAAGAAGCGCCTTGACCACCTCGGGATTCGGATTGCCCGCGGACGCCCACATCAGGGGAGTATCTCCGAGGCCGTCGCGGTCTTCCACCTTCGCCCCCGACGCGAGAAGGAGCTTCACCACCGCCGCGTCAGAGTTGTGGGCGGCGGCAAACATGAGGGGCGTCATCCCGTTGGCGTCCCTCTCCTCGGCGCTCGCCCCCGAGCGGAGGGCCTCTTGGACCTGTTGGGCCGTGCCATCCCGCGCAAGAATGAAGAAGTTCGCCGAGGATGAGCTCTGGGCGAACGCGGTCGAACCAACGAGCAGCGTGAGAGCCGTCAGCACATAGCGTTTCATGCCACAAGCATAGCACAGAGCGCCGGATGTGGGGTGAAACAAAGAATCCTTGGCGGTTTCGGTCGACTTCGTGATACAATGAGGGAGGTCCCAATCACACACAGTTGCTCTCCCGGCGGGGAGGTCGTGAGCTTCCGCGCACACACCCGAGACGCTTAGCGGCGCCCTCGACGGGCTGCCTGCGCAGGAGCCATCGAAATACACCTCGATCACTTTCCGAAGGAGAGGAGTATGGCCGAGAAAATCGCAATCATCGGAGCCGGGATCGCCGGGCTGTCGACCGGCTGCTACGCCCGCATGAACGGGTTTGATGCGGAGATCTTCGAAGCCGAGAGCGGGCCGGGCGGCCTCTGTACCGCGTGGAAACGCGGCGACTACTGGATCGACGGGTGCATCCACTGGCTGACCGGCTCGGGCCCCGGGAACGAGTTCTACGATTTCTGGAACGAGATCGGCGCCCTCGAAGGGAAGCGGATCATCGATCACGAAGCCTTCGTGCGCTTGACCGACCGCGACGGAAGGGAGCTCGTCCTCTACACGGACGTGGACCGCCTCGAGGAGCACCTGAAAGGTCTCTCTCCCGAGGACAAGAAGCCCATCGAGCAGCTGTGCGGCTGGATCCGCCGCGCCGGCAAGATCAGCATGCCGATGGACAAGGCTGCCGAGCTCATGGGGCCGGTCGACATCGCGAAGATGGGTCTCGCGATGGCTCCCCATCTGGGGCTGTTCCATGAGATGGGCTCGCTCACCTGTGGAAGCTTCGCCGAGCGCTTTCGCTCGCCCCTCCTGCGCACAGCCTTTTCGCACATCTTCGGCGCGGAGTTCGGGATAACCGCGCTCGTCTGGACTCTGGCGAGCTTCAACCAGCGCTCGGCCGGCTACCCGATCGGGGGCTCGCGGGCCTTCGCCGAAACAATCGAGAAGCGCTTCAGCGAGCTGGGCGGCACGGTCCACTATGGGGCTCGCGTGGCAAAGATCCTCGTCGAGAACGATAGGGCCGTCGCTCTCCGCCTTGAAGACGGAAGCGAGGTGCGCGCCAATTGGGTCGTCTCCGCCTCCGATCTGCGCGCCGCGGTCGACAAGCTCCTCGACCGGCGCTACGTCGAGCCTCAGCACGAGGAGCTCTTCGCAAAGGTCCCCCTCAGCCCCTCCACGGTACAGGTGGCCTTCGGCGTAGCGATGGATCTCTCGGGCGAGCCGGACTGCGTGTACCACACCTTCGAGCTTCCCGGGCCGGTGACGATCAGCGGGCAGCAGGTCGAATGGGCCTCGGAAAAGAGCTACGCCTACGACCCGACCCTCGCCCCCGCGGGCAAGACCGTCGTGATGCTTATGCTCCCCGGAGACTACGACTATTGGAAGAAGCTCGCGGGAGACCGCGCGGCCTACGACGCCGAGAAGGAGCGGGTGGCGCGCGAGAGCGCCGAGATCCTCGAGCGGCGCCATCCGGGGCTCAAGGCTGCAATTGAAGAGATTGACGTCGCGACGCCGCTCACCTTCGAGCGCTACACGAGCAACTACCGCGGCTCCTTCATGACCTGGATGATGCCCTTCGAGATGACGAGCAAGGGCATGCTCATCAAGAAAACCCTCCCGGGCCTGGAGCGCTTCTACCTCGCCGGGATGTGGGTGATGGCTCCCGGCGGGCTTCCCTCGGCGGTGAAGAGCGGGCGGGACGTCGTGCAGATCATCTGCTCGAAGGCAGGCATCCCCTTCCGCGCCGGGATCGCCACCCCGGCGTGATTCGGCTCGCTCCTTGACAGCGGCATATTACAGCTGTAATATGCCGCCGCTGCCGAAGGCCGGGGGCCTCGCAAAGGGGGGTGGATGAGGGAACGGGAAGCGATCGCGCGCAAGCGACGGTCGCACGAAACAATCGAGCTAGCCGCCGCGCGGGTCATCCGCCGCGAGGGAACCCGCGGGGCGAGCGTTCGCAGGATGATGGCCGAGGCGGGACTGACCATCGGCGGCTTCTACAGCCACTTTCCCTCCAAACAGCAGCTGATCCGCGATGCCTTCTCGACCGCGCTCGGGGAGTTCAGGCTGCGGTTCCTATCCGGAATCGAAGGAAGGCGGGGACGATCCTTCGTCGAGGGGTTCCTGCGCAGCTACCTCACCCCCGAGCACCGGGACCATCCCGAGAACGGCTGCCCCTTCGCGGCCCTCGCTTCCGAGCTCCCGCGCCAGGAGGAGGTGGTGCGGTCCCGCGTTTCGGAGGAGTTCGAGCGCATCATCGCCTCCTTTGCCTCGCGTCTCGACGGGCGGCCCGCCGCACGGGCGCGCGAACAGGCGATCGCCGTCACGGCGCTTGCGGTGGGTGCGCTCGCCCTCTCCCGCAGCCTTGTGGGCTCCGCGGGCAGCGATGAGGTTCTCGCTGCCGCCCTCTCCGCCTCCCCGCGGCTCGCCGGCTTGACGACACCGGAGGATGCATCATGAACAAACGCATCGTCGTGACGGGAATGGGCATGGTCTCGCCCCTCGGGGTCGGGGTGTCCCACAACTGGTCCCGCCTCATTGCGGGCGAGTCAGGAATCCGCGCAATCGTGCGCTTCCCGGTCGAAAAGCTTCCCTCGCGGATCGCGGGGTTGGTTCCCTTCGGCACGGGCCCCGGGGAGTTCGATATCGAGGGCACCTTCTCGGCGAAGGAGGCGCGGCGCAACGATCTCTTCATCCTCTTCGCCCTCAAGGCGACCGAGGAGGCTCTCTCCGACGCCGGCTACCATCCCGACGACGCGGAGGCGAAGGAGCGCACCGGGGTGATCATCGGCTCGGGGATAGGCGGCTTCGGCACCCTCGCGAAGGGAGCCGTCGACTATGCAACCGGGGGCGAGGCGGCGCTGTCGACCTACTTCATCACCTCCCAGCTCATCAACCTCGCAAGCGGTCAGGTCGCGGTGACCCACGGCTTCGGGGGGCCGAACCTCTCGGTCGTCAGCGCCTGCTCGACCGGGGCGGAGGCGATCGCCTCGGGGGCACGGGCGATCCTCCTCGATGAGGCTGACGTGGTCATCGCGGGCGGCGCGGATGCCGCCGCCCACCCCCTCGCCGTGGCGGGCTTCACGAGGATCCACGCCCTCTCCACTCACTACAACGACACCCCGCAGGAGGCCTCGCGCCCCTTCGACTCGGGACGCGACGGCTTCGTGCTTGCCGAGGGGGGCGCCGTGGTTGTCCTGGAGGAGTATGAGCATGCGCGCAGGCGCAACGCTCCTATCCACGCCGAGCTGAAAGGATACGCGTCGGTAAGCGACGGCTACCACATCACCGCCTCGCACCCTGAGGGCATCGGCGAGCAGCGCGCGATGCGGCTCGCCCTCGAGCGCGGCGGGCTTGCTCCCGGCGACGTCGATTATCTGAACGCCCATGCCACAAGCACCACCATCGGAGACAACGGGGAGCTGCGAGCGATCCGCAACGTCTTTGGAAACGGCGACCGCCTGGCCATCTCCTCGACCAAGGGGGCAACGGGCCACACCTTCGGAGCCGCCGGAGCGATCGAGGCGATCTATTCGATCCTCGCAATCGAGAACGGCGTCTGCCCCCCGACCCTCAACCTTCACCGCCCGGAGGAGGAGTTCGCGGGGCTGAATCTCGTGCCCCTCACGGCGCAGCGCCGCCCCGTGCGCGTCGCCCTCTCCAACTCCTTCGGCTTCGGAAGCACGAAGGTCGCCCTCGTCTTCGAGAGGCTCGAGCGGTAGCTCGCAAGGGCTCGAATGCGCTTGCGCAAGCTCGCGCCGATGCGCGATACTTAACGCATGTTGCGTATTCAGTCGATTCCTCGAAGCCTGCTGACAACTCCGGCCATCGGCGCTGAATCGGCTTGTTGGCAAGCAGGGTTGATGCGAGAGGCTCAGGGGAAGGGGCTGCTCCGCCGGCGCGCAGGCGGGCTTGTCAGCGCCTCGTCGGTTGATCGAGAATCGGCGCCCGGAGTACCCTCATGAGCATTATGCCGACCAAAGGCCGCCGGGGCGATCTTCTCATTGTCGAGGGCGCCCGCGAGAACAACCTGAAAGGGATAGACCTCACCCTTCCCCTCGGGAAGCTCATCGTCGTCACCGGGGTGAGCGGCTCGGGTAAGTCGTCGCTCGCCTTCGACACGATCTACGCCGAGGGGCAGCGGCGCTACGTGGAGACCTTTTCCGCCTACACCCGTCAATTCCTCGACCGGATGGATCGACCCAAGGTCGACCGCATCGAGGGGATACCGCCCGCGATCGCCATCGACCAGACCAACCCCGTGCGCACCTCGCGCTCGACGGTCGGCACGATGACCGAGCTCAACGACCACATCAAGCTCCTCTACGCCCGCGCGGCGCGGCTCTACTGCCGCGGATGCGGACGGCTCGTGACCCGTGACACCGCCGACAGCGTCTTCGAGCGCCTGATCACCGCCTCGGAGGGCCAACGCTCGGTCATCACCTTTCCGGTGAAGATCCCCGCCAACTTCTCGCGGGATGAGGTCGCCTCGCTCCTTGCCGCCCAGGGCTACCAGCGGATCTTCCGCGAATCCGAAGGGGTCATCGAGGTGGTTCAAGACCGAGTGCTCCTCTCGCGCGAGAACCGGGCCCGCATCGTGGAGGACATCGAGGCCGCCTTCAAGCGAGGCTCCGGGCGCGTCGATATCCACCCCCTGAACCGCGATGGCAAACCCCTTCCCTCCCAGCCCTTCTCGGAGGGGCTGCACTGCCCGCACTGCGACATCCAATACCAGGATCCCGTTCCCAACCTCTTCTCGTTTAACTCCCCGATCGGAGCCTGCGAGAGCTGCCGCGGATTCGGGCGAGTGATCGACATCGATTACGGCCTCGTCATCCCCGACGAGTCGAAGAGCCTGCGCGAGGGAGCGATCAAGCCCTGGCAGACCAAGAGCTACCACGAGTGCCAGGACGATCTCATGAAGTACGCCCGCAGGAAGGGAATTGCGGTCGACCTACCCTGGCGAGAGCTGCCTGCGGCGCAGCGGGAATGGGTCCTCGAGGGGGAGGGCTCCTGGGACGACGGGGTGTGGTATGGGGCCCGGCGCTTTTTCACTTGGCTCGAGGGACGGGCCTACAAGATGCACATCCGGGTGCTCCTCTCGAAGTATCGGGCCTACCGGCTCTGCCCCGCCTGCGGGGGGGCGCGCCTGAAGCCGGAAGCACGCCTGTGGCGGCTGGGCGGCGATTCGGGCGACGCCCAACAGAGGAAGAGCAACGCGGAGGCTCCCCGGCCCTCGCCGCAGAGCGGCCTCACCGTCCACGAGCTCGCCCTCCTGTCGATCGACGAATGCCTCGCCTTCTTTCGCGACCTCAAGCTCCCTGAGCCCCTCGACGAGGCGGCCGAGCTCCTCCTCCGCGAGATCGAGACGCGCCTCAACTACCTCGTCGAGGTGGGTCTCGGCTACCTCACCCTGGACCGCCAGTCGCGCACCCTGAGCGGCGGGGAGGTCCAGCGCATCAACCTCACCACCGCCCTCGGAACCTCGCTGGTGAACACCCTCTTCGTCCTCGACGAGCCGAGCATCGGGCTTCATCCCCGCGACATCCGAAGGCTGATTACCATCCTCGAGAAGCTGCGCGACGCCGGCAACTCCCTCATCGTCGTCGAGCACGACCCCGACATCATCCGAGCCGCCGATCTCGTGCTCGACATGGGACCGGGACCGGGGGAGCGCGGAGGCGAGGTGGTCTTCTTCGGCGATCTGCCGGCGCTCCTCTCGGCAAGCGGCTCGCTCACCGGCGACTACCTCGCCGGTCGCAGGAGGGGGGTCGAGCGCTCGGCTGCCGCGCCATCGTCGGAAGCCGCGGCGCCCCTGCCGGAGGGGCGGCGACGAAGCGAGAGAAGGGCGGCCCCTGCCGAAGCGGGGCCGAAGGTTCCGCGCGCGGGCGGAAGCCGAGCGGAGCTTGCCGCTGCCGAACCGACCGCCCGCCTACGCGGCGCGCCGGTCCACGCCCCGGAAAGCGGCGTCCCAGAACGCGGTCCCCCGCAGACGGGAGCCCCGACGCCCTCGGCGGCGCGCGCGATCTGGTCAGTCGGGGAGGCGGGCCGCCGCAGGGCGAGCGCCGGGAGCTCCGCCGCGAAGGGCGAGATCGACGGCTCGCTTCTCATTCGCGGCGCCGCCGAGCACAATCTCAAGGGAATCGACGTCCGCATCCCCCTCCATCTCCTCGCCTGCGTCACGGGGGTGAGCGGCTCGGGCAAGTCGACCCTCATGGGGGAGATCCTCTACCGCGGGCTTCGCAAGCTGAAGGGTCTCCCCGCCGAGACCCCCGGACGCCACGGGACGATCCTCGGCCATGAGCAGGTGAGTCAGGTCCTCCTCGTCGACCAGTCTCCGATCGGAAAGACGACCCGCTCCAACCCGGCAAGCTACGTCGGCGCCTTCGATGCGATTCGCAGGCTCTTCGCCGACGAGCCGCTTGCGCGCGAGCGGGGCTACACCGCGGGCACTTTCAGCTTCAATTCAGGGAACGGGCGCTGTCCGACCTGCGCCGGCAGCGGCTTCGAGCACGTGGAGATGCAATTCCTGAGCGACGTCTATCTTCGCTGCCCGGACTGCAACGGTCGAAGGTATCGCCCGGAGGTTCTCGACGTGAAGCTCGTAGGCAGAGCCCCGGAAAGCCGCGCACGCGGCTCTGACGGAGGGGGCGCCGGCACGGCGAAGTCGGTCGCGGATCTCCTCGAGATGACCGTTGACGCCGCCTGCGACTTCTTTGCCGGTCAGGGCTCCGCCGCCCGGGAGGTTCTCGTCGGTCTCGAGCCCCTGAGGGAGGTGGGGTTGGGCTATCTGCGGCTCGGTCAGCCCGTGCCTACCTTGAGCGGCGGGGAGGCGCAGCGCCTGAAGCTTGCCGGCTACCTCGCGGAGGCCCGCACCCAGCGCCCGGGGAGTCGGGAGGAGGGGCGAGACGCCCCAGGGATGCTCTTCCTCTTCGACGAGCCGACCACCGGTCTCCATTTTGCGGACATCGCGACCCTTATTGCTGCCTTCCGGAGGCTCATCGCCCTAGGTCATTCGGTGGTCGTGATCGAGCACAACCTCGACGTCATGGCTGCCTCCGATTGGCTGCTCGACCTCGGCCCGGAGGGAGGGGAGGCGGGAGGCAGCCTCGTCTGCGCGGGAACGCCCCGCGAGGTCGCAGGGGTGAAAGGGAGCCACACCGGGGAGGCCCTTCGCGACTACCTCGCGAGGATGGAGCAGGCTCCGGCGGAGCCGGACGTCCCGAGCGCGGGCGACAGGGCGAGGAGCGCGCTCGAGCCCAACGGGGCGCGGGGAGGATCGACGCGGGCGGGGGCAGGAGGCTCCGCTCGGCGCGCCGCCGCAGCGGCCACGGGAGGCGGATCGCGGGCGAGCCTTCCGGGAAACGAGATCACGATCCGAAAGGCGCGCGAGCACAACCTGAAAGGGATCGACGTAACCATTCCGCGGGAAAGCTTCACGGTCATCACCGGGGTGAGCGGAAGCGGCAAGAGCACGGTCGCCTTCGACATCCTCTTCGCCGAGGGACAGCGCCGCGACCTGGAGTCGCTAAACGCCTACGCCCGCCAGTTCGTTCAGCCGGCCGCCCGCCCCGAGGTCGATGCGGTCGCCGGGGTGCCGCCCACGGTTGCCATCGAGCAGCGCACGAGCCGCGGGGGAAGGAAGAGCACGGTGGCGACCGTGACCGAGATCTACCACTTCCTCCGGCTGCTCTTCGTCAAGCTTGGGGTCCAGCACTGCCCCGACTGCCGCATCCCCATTCAACCCCAGAGCCTCGACGCGATCCTCGCCTCCATCATGCGCGACTACCGCTCTCGGGAGGTTACCCTCCTCGCCCCCCTCATCGCCGCGCGCAAGGGCTACTACACCGACCTCGCCAAGTGGGCCGCCTCGAAGGGCTATCCTGAGCTCCGGGTCGACGGGGTCCTCACCCCGACCGCGCGTTGGCCTCGGCTCGATCGCTACAAGGAGCACTCGATCGAGATCCCGGTGGCGAAGGTGACCGTAGGCCCCAAGAGTGAGCGAGAGCTTCGCGCCGCCCTCGCCCTTGCCCTCGATCTCGGAAAGGGCATCCTCTACCTCGCGGAGGGCGGCGCCTCCGCCGGAAAGCCGCAGGACCGCATCTTCTCGATCAAGCGGGCCTGCCCGCGCTGCGGGCGAAGCTTCGAGGAGCTCGACCCGCGCCTTTTCTCCTACAACTCCAAGCACGGCTGGTGCCCCAGCTGCTACGGGACGGGGCTCTCTCTCGCGGGCTTCGACGAGGAGCAGACCGGCGAGGAGATCTGGTGGAACGAATGGTGGGAGGGTGAAGCGCGGACCTGCCTTTCCTGCGGCGGGAAGCGCCTGAAGCCGGAGGCCCTCGCCGTGACCTTCCAAGGCCTCGGAATCGACGGCTACACCTCCCTGTCGGTCTCGAAGGCGCGGGCGCTCTTCGCCTCGCTTCGGCTCTCCGGGCGTGAGGGGACGATAGCGCGCGACCTTCTCGTCGAGCTCGATTCCCGCCTCGCCTTTCTCGAGCAGGTCGGCCTCGCCTACCTTTCCCTCGACCGCGCCGCCCCTACCTTGAGCGGAGGCGAGGCGCAGCGGATTCGCCTTGCCTCCCAGCTCGGCTCGAACCTTCGGGGGGTCTGCTACGTGCTCGACGAGCCGACCATAGGCCTCCACGCCCGCGACAACCTCATGCTCCTCGACACCCTGCGGCAGCTCAAGGGGAAGGGCAACACCGTGGTCGTCGTGGAGCACGATCTGGAAACCATCCGGCAGGCGGAGTACGTGGTCGATCTCGGGCCGGGGGGCGGAACCGGAGGGGGCTTCGTCGTGGCGCAGGGGAGCCTTGCCGCGCTTCTCCGCCACGGCGAATCCCTCACCGCGCGCTACCTGAAGAAGCCTCTCCGCCATCCCCTTCTCGCTCACCGGAGAATCGACGGGACGCTTTCCCCCTCCGCCGAAAGGGTGACGGTTCGCGGGGCCGACCTCCACAACCTGAAAGGCATCGATGCCGCCTTTCCCCTTCGCTCGCTCGTCTGCGTGACCGGGGTGAGCGGAAGCGGAAAGAGCACCCTCGTACGCCAGGTCCTCCTCGAGAATCTCAAGAGCCGCCTTGCCCGCGCCGGTCGCAGGCGGAAAGGCTCCGGGGAGCGGGACGGAGGGCTCGCTCGGGCAGCCGCTCGAGGCTCGAAGGCGGGGGCGGTGCGCCTCCTCGGCTGCCGGGACTTGGAGGGCTGGGAGCTCGTAGAGAGGGTCCTCGAGGTCGACCAGACTCCCATCGGCAAGACCCCGCGCTCCTGTCCGGCGACCTACATCGGGATCTGGGATCACGTCCGAAAGCTCTACGCGGCCCTCCCCCTCGCGAAGATGAAGGGCTACAGCGCGAGCCGCTTCTCCTTCAACGTGGCGGGCGGGCGTTGCGAGGAGTGCCAGGGCCAGGGGGTCAAGCGGATCGAGATGAGCTTTCTTCCCGACGTGACCATCCCCTGCGAGATCTGCGCAGGCAGTCGATTCACCCCGGAGACCCTCGCCGTGCAGTTCAAGGGCAAGAGCGTGGGCGACCTTCTCGCGATGAGCGTCGACGAAGCGGTGGAGCTCTTCGCCGCGGTGCCGCAGGTTCACCGCCCCCTTGCGCTGCTCAAGGAGGTGGGGCTCGGCTACCTGCGCCTCGGCCAGCAGAGCCCCACCTTGAGCGGCGGCGAAGCCCAGCGGATCAAGCTCGTCACCGAGCTTGCGAAGGCGCGCGGCGAGGTCGATGCCGCGATTCGAAAGCCCGGCCGCGGCGCGTCCAAGAGGCCTCCCGCGGGCCCCGCCGAGGAGGGGCCGCGAGGCGGAGGCACCCTCTACATCCTCGATGAGCCGACCATCGGGCTGCACGTCGCGGACGTCGAGCGACTCATCCGGGTCCTCCATCGCCTCGTGGATGCCGGCAACAGCGTGCTGATCATCGAGCACAACCTCGATGTGGTCGCCGAGGCCGATTGGGTCATCGATCTGGGACCCGAAGGGGGCGATGAGGGGGGATGGATCGTCGCGGAGGGTGCACCGGAGGCCGTTGCAGGGAGCGGGGGACGCTCTCACACGGCGCGCTTCCTCGCGGAGGTCCTCTCGGCGAGCGCCGACGGCAACGGACGAGCGCGCGGCCCTGGGCGAAGGAAATGAGCGCGGCAGCAAGCCCGTCGCCGGGGTTTCCCTCCGCATCGAGGGCGACCGTCTGGGTGATCGACGCGAACCAGTGGCCGCGCGCGCTCCTGGTTGCGGAACTGACGGAGCGGGGCTACGACGTCTCGGGCTTCGCCGGGATCGCTGCCGCGCTCCTCGCCCTTCCCTCCCGGGAAGCGGCGCAGCCCCTTCTTGCCCTTCTCGAGCTTGCCGGAATCGAGGCGGAGCCTTCCGATCTGCGGCAGCTTCTCGCTCGCGGCATCCGGCTCGTCGGGATCTGCGACGCGCGCAGCGCCCGCGGGCGCCTCGCGGCGGAGCTTCCCTGGAGCGCCCTGCTCCGGCGTCCCTGCACGATCGGGGAGATCGTTGATCGCGTCGAGAGCCTCCTCGCCCCCTGACTATTCCTTCTCCACCGAGCAGCGGAGGGGAAAACCCTTTGCCTGCGCCTTTCGATGCACTTGCTCGATCTTGGTTTGGGCGATGTCCCAGGTATAGACCTCGACGACCGCCTTGCCGTTTTTGTGCGCGCGGAGCATGATCTGCGTCGCCTCCGGGTAGGGCTTGTGGAACACCGAGGCGAGGATCTCCACAACGAACTCCTTGGTCGTGTAGTCGTCGTTGTGGAGTACGACCTTGTACATGTCGGGCTTCTTGACTTCGTCCTCGGGACGCTCAATCACCTCGACGTCGTCCCGTCGCTCAAGGTCATCGTCGTGGTCCGACATAGCTATCCTCCACTTTTCGACTCTTGCCATAAGGGTACCAAAGGCAACCTCATGGCGACAAGCAGGGTCAAAGCTACCGTGGCACGGTGGCCTCCTCTGCCGTCTGGACGAGCCGACTCGAATCGTTCGCCACCGACAGTCTCCCGGTCGCAATCGTTTACAATTCCACTTCCATTCCGGTTGACAAATGGTTGACAAATGCCATCATGGGAATAATGGACACTGCCGAGAGGATCGTCGAGCTCCTCGCCGGCGGCAAGCCCCTTTCCGGCCAGGAGATCGCAAATCGCCTTGGGCTGACCCGTCAGGCGATAAACCGCCATATACAACGGCTGGCCCGAGCCGGCCGGATATCGAAGTCCGGAAGGACCAAGAACGCTCAGTATCTTCTCGTCCATCCCGACGGCGAGCCGCCGCCGGTCGGCGCTCCCGCCGAAGCCGAGCGTGAGTTTGCCCGGCGGTACCGGATTGAAGGGCTGCGGGAGGACTTTGTCTTCCGCGAGGTTGAGCTTTTTCTGGGCCTCAAGAAGCGGCTCTCTTCTTGGGCGCTGGAGAGCTTCCAGTACGCCATCACCGAGATCCTCAATAACGCCATTGATCACTCCCGCTCAGCCGCGTGCTTTGTAGAGGCAAAAGTCGAGGGCTACTGGGTTTCCTTCGCCATCCGCGACGAAGGAATCGGGATCTTCAAGTCGATCGCCGACAAGTTCGCCCTCGAAGAGGAGGCGCAGGCGGTGATAGAGCTCGCGAAGGGTAAACGGACAACCCAAGACGATCGTCACACGGGAGAGGGGATCTTCTTCACTTCGAAGTGCGCCGATACCCTCGTGATCCGCTCCCACCGGATCACGCTCACCTACGACAACCGCCGGGAGGACACCTTCGTCGCGGAAGGGCGAAGCCGGGTCGGCACCACCGTCGCCTTCCAGCTGAAAGCCAACTCCCGGCGGAAACTTTCCGCGGTCTTCGAGCACTTCGCCCCCGAGGACTTTGACTACCAGTTTCAACGGACGCGGCTAACGGTCCGGATGCTCGGGAAACGCTACGT
>DAHVAK010000191.1 GCA_027314665.1 Spirochaetales bacterium | reverse complement strand
TCGTAGGCCCAGCCGTCGCCCCCGCGGATCCAGACCGAGCGTTTGATCAGGTACTCGGCAACCGTGAGAAGGGAACGCGCGGTATTGCTCGAGCTCTTTGCGAGCTGTTTCTTCAGCGATTCCACAAGGGCGCGCTGCTGCTCGATCTCCGCCTGCTCCTTCTGGGGATTGGCTTTGATCTTGGCGAGAAGCCCAGCATCGATTCCGGCGGCGGCCGCCCCGTTGGTCCCGGCAAGGAGCTGCTCGACGAGCTCGTGCGCGTATTCGGTGAGCTTGTCGGCGGTCAGCCTCATTCCGTAGCCGAACTCGGCCGCGTCCTCGAAGAGGGAGTTGGACCAGACCGGGCCGCGTCCATCGGCGCGCTTGGTGTAGGGGGTCGTCGGGAGATTCCCGCCGTAGATGGACGAGCAGCCGGTGGCGTTCGCGATGACCGCGCGGTCGCCGAAGAGCTGGGTCATGAGCTTCACGTAGGGGGTCTCGCCGCAGCCCGTGCAGGCCCCGGAGAACTCAAAGAGCGGCTCGATGAGCTGGCTACCCTTCGTGGTGTTCCGCTTGATGAGCGCCGGGTCGGTATTGGGCAGGCTCTGGAAGAAGCTCCAATTGGCGACCTCCCGCTCGCGCACCTCCGGGGTGTAGGGCACCATCTTCAGGGCCACCTCCTCGGTCTTCACCCCGTCGACCTTCTTGTGCGCCGGGCAGATGTTGACGCAGGCGCCGCACCCGGTGCAGTCCTCCGGGGAGATCTGCAGGGTGTAGCGCAGGCCCGCGAACTCCTTTCCGCTTGCCTCCGCCGAAAGGAGGCTCTTCGGAGCGCCAGCGAGGAGCTTCGGGTCGTAGTACTTCATGCGGAGGACGGCGTGCGGGCAGACCGCGGCACAGTCGCCGCACTGGATGCAGGTCTCAGTGTCCCAGACGGGAACCTCCTCGGCGATGTTGCGCTTCTCGTACTGGGTGGTGCCCGTCGGGTAGGTTCCGTCGACGGGGAAGGCCGAGACCGGCAGCCTGTCGCCGCGCCCGGCGATCATCTCGCCGAGGACCTCACGCACGAAGGCGGGGGCATTCGCGGGCACCGGCGGGAGAATGTGCAGATCGCCCTGAGTGGTCTGAGGGTAGTCGACGCGCTGGATCTCGGTTCGGGCAAGCTCGATGGAGGTGAGGTTCTTCTCGACGATATCCTGGCCCTTGCGCCCGTAGGTGTGCTCGACGGAATCCTTGATGAGCTGCAGGGCCTCCTTCTCGGGGAGAATCCCCGAGATGAGGAAGAAGGCGGTCTGCATGATGATGTTGATGCGGGACCCGAGGCGGGCCTTCTCGGCGATGCGCACCGCGTCGATGACGTAGAACTTCAGCTTCTTGTCGATGATCTGGCGCTGCGCTTCCACCGGGATGCGGCCCCAGATCTCGTCCTTGCCGTAGGGAGCGTTGAGGAGGAAGACCGCCCCCTCGTCTGCCTGAGAGAGCATGTCGTACTTCTCCATGAAGCTGAACTTGTGACAGGCGACGAAGCTGGCTCTCGAGACGAGATAGGCGCTCTTGATGGGCTGCTTGCCGAAGCGCAGGTGGGAGACGGTCTGCGAGCCGGCTTTCTTCGAATCGAAGACGAAGTAGCCCTGCGCGTAGTTGTCGGTCGCGTTGCCGATGATCTTTATCGAGTTCTTGTTCGCCCCGACCGTTCCGTCCGAGCCGAGGCCGTAGAAGAGGGCGCGGTGGACGCCCGCGGGCTCCGAAGAAAAGGCGGGATCCCAGGGGAGGCTCGTGCCGGTTACGTCGTCGTTGATGCCGACCGTGAAGTGGTTTTTGGGCGTCTTCGCCTTGAGGTTGTCGAAAACGGCCTTGGCCATGGAGCCGGTGAAATCGTAGGAGCCCAAGCCGTAGCGCCCCCCCACTATGACGGGGGATGCGGGAAGCTTTAGCAGCCCGGATGCCATCCCTTCGGCGATCGCAGTGCGCACGTCCTCGTAGAGGGGCTCGCCCAAGGCGCCGGGCTCCTTGGTGCGGTCGAGAACCGCGATCGCCTTGACCGAGCGGGGCAGGGCCTCAAGGAAGTGCTCGAGGCTGAAGGGGCGGAAGAGCCTCACCTTCAGGACTCCGACCTTCTCGCCCTTTCGGTTGAGGAAGTCGACGACCTCCTCCATGGTCTCGGCGCCGTTGCCCATGAGGATGACGACCCGATCGGCGTCCGGAGCCCCGACGTAGTCGAAGAGGTGATACTGCCTGCCGACCAGCTTCGCGAACTTGTCCATGATCTTCTGAAGGGCCGCGGGGACCGCCAGGTAGTGGCCGTTGACCGCTTCGCGGCTCGCGAAGAAGACATCGGGATTCTGCGAGGTGCCGCGAATGGTCGGCTGCTCAGGGTTGAGGGCCCGGGCCCGGTGGGCCGCAATCAGGTCATCGGGCAGCATTGCCCGCATGTCGTCGAAGGAGAGCTCTTCGATCTTCTGGACCTCCACGTACGAGCGGAAGCCGTCGAAGAAGTGCAGGAAGGGTATGCGCGTTTCGAGGGTCGCGGCCTGGGCGATCAAGGCGCAGTCCATGATCTCCTGCTGATTGTTCGCAGCAAGCAGCGCCCAGCCGGTGGATCGGCAGGCCATGACGTCGGAGTGGTCGCCGAAGATCGAGAGGGCGTGCGTCGCGACGGCCCGCGCGGCGATGTGAAAGACCGTCGCGGTGAGCTCCCCCGCGATCTTGTACATGTTCGGTATCATGAGGAGGAGGCCCTGAGAGGCCGTAAAGGTCGTCGTGAGAGCCCCCGTCGTGAGGGCGCCGTGAACCGCCCCTGCCGCTCCCGCCTCCGACTGCATTTCGACCACCGAGGGGATCGTGCCCCAGATGTTCTTCGTCCCCTTGGCGGATAGCTCGTCGGCCATCTCCCCCATCGTGGAGGAGGGGGTGATGGGATAGATCGCGATGACCTCGTTCGTCGCGTGCGCTACGTATGCCGCGGCTGAGTTGCCGTCTATTGTGACCATGCTCTTCGTCGCCATGTGTGGAGTCCTTTTCTGTGGAGATTGATTAAGAAAAGTATATAGCTTTCTGGTGAATTACTCAAGCGTTGGTGCACAATTCCTGATAAAAAAACTCCGGATCGGCGCAACAGAGGGTTTCCCTTCAACTAATATATCAGTTCATTCCTTGTTATTGATATGAGAAGCACAAAAACCCCCGGTCTGCCGCGAGGCCTTCCGAGGGTTGCGCGCGGCGCAACGGGCCCCTACAGTAGAGCCATGCAGAGCCGCGAGCGGGAGCTTCTTGATTTCATCTATGGGCGGAAGGCCGGGGGATCGATCGTGCAGCGATTGGACCGCCTCATGGCCGCAGCCTTCGCCTCCTTGAGCCCGCCTCGCTCCTCTCCCGGCGGGCATGAGGCGCTTCCGCTCACGCAGGGGGACGCCTTTCTCATCACCTACGGCGATCAGCTCAAGGAGCCGGGGGTGCCTCCCCTGCGCACCCTCTCGGGCTTTGTCGGACGCTACCTCGCGGGAAGCCTCTCGGGCGTGCACATCCTTCCCTTCTTTCCCTCGACCTCCGACGACGGCTTCTCGGTGAGCGACTACGCGAGCGTCGATGCGGCCCTCGGAGGCTGGGGGGATATCGAGGCAATCGCCGGCACAACGCGGCTGATGGCGGACCTGGTCCTCAACCACTGCTCGGCCTCGCACCCCTGGTTTGCGGGCTACCTTGCGGGCGATCGGCGCTACAGGGACTATTTCATCTCCGTCCCGCCTACGGCTGACCTCTCCGCGGTGGTTCGCCCGCGGGCGCTCCCCCTGCTCACGACCTTCGCAGGAGCCGGCGGCCCGCGGAGGATCTGGACGACCTTCAGCGCCGATCAGGTCGATCTTAACTACGCAAACCCCGAGGTCCTCCTCGAGATGGTCCGGATCCTGTTCAGCTACGTGCGGCACGGGGTGCAGGTCGTGCGCTTGGACGCCGTCGCGTATGTATGGAAGGAGATCGGTCACCCCTGCATCCATCATCCGAAGACCCACGCGGTGGTGAAGCTCCTGCGCGCCCTTCTCGGGCGCTACGCCCCGTGGGTGGTGCTCGTCACCGAGACGAACGTGCCGCACGAGGAGAACCTCTCCTATTTCGGCGACGGGAGCGATGAGGCCCAGATGGTCTACCAGTTCGCCCTGCCGCCTCTGGTGCTGGACGCCTTCCTGCGGGAGGATGCCGGCCACCTCCGTCAATGGGCGGAATCACTTCCGCCCACGGCCGAATCGAGGACCTACTTCAACTTTCTCGCCTCGCACGACGGGGTGGGGCTCCTACCCGCGAGGGGGATCCTCACGGAGGGCGAGCTTGCCGGGCTCATCGAGTCGGTGCGCGAGCGGGGCGGGCTCGTATCCTACAAGGCGACCCCCGACGGCGAGGTACCCTACGAGCTGAACGTGAGCTACCGGGACGCCGTGGCCGAGCCGGGGCTGGAGCCGGAGCGGCGCGCGCGGAAGTTCCTCGCCTCGCAGGCGGTTCTTCTCTCCCTTGCCGGAGTGCCGGGAATCTACGTGCACAGCCTCATCGGATCAGGCAACTGGCGCGAGGGAGTGGAGCGCACGGGGCACGCGCGCTCGATCAATCGGGAGAAGCTTGCCTATGCGCAGCTCGCGGCCGAGTTCGAGCGTCCGGGTTCGCTGCGCAATCTCATTTTCGAAGGGTTCTCGCGGATGCTCCGGGCCCGCCGCCGGCCCGCCTTTCATCCGGGCGGCGCTCAAGTCGTGCTCCCAGCCGAGCGGGCCATTTTCGCCCTCGAGCGAACGGCGAGCGACGGCTCGGATCGCGTGCTGTGCGCCGTCAACACCTCCGGCCGAAGCGTGAAGCTTGCGGTCGAGGGGAACTTCACGGTCGATCTCCTCGGCGGAGGCGCCTTCGATGCGCTGCGGGCTCCCGGTCCGCGACAGGTCAGCCTTGCTCCCTGGCAGGCGGTCTGGCTCGCTCGGGAATCCGATCGGCAGGGGTAGGGCCTCCGAACGGCTATTCGTAGCTCTGCGCGCCGGTGGTCGAGGTCCCGGTAATCGTCACCCCGCCGTCTCCCCAGGAAAGGGACTGCTTGCCGGTGAGGTTTCCCACCGACAGCGCGCCGGTGGTCGAGGTCAGGTTGAAATGAAAGGTATCGAGCCCGTTCTCGAATGTCATGGAGATGGGCCCGGTCGTCGTCGTGAACGCGGCATCCCCTTGCAGCCATATCCCCTTGCCCGAAAGGGCGCCCGACTGCGAGGCGAGGGTGAGGAGACCTGATTCTCCGTCCACCTCGATGCTGCCTCCCGTGGACTGGGCGTTGATCACCCCGAAGATCTGTCGGTAGGTCTGGGAGCCGGTGGTGCTCGCCGCTTTGAGCGCCGCGTTCGTGTTGGTCACCGTGATGTTGCCGCCGGTGGTCGCGACGGAGAGCTTCTCGGTCGAGAGGTTGTTGATGGAGAGGTTCCCGTCGCCGTTTTCGACGGTGAGAAACTCGTATCGGGGCAGGCTCAAGGTGATGGTCCCGGCGTCGGTGCCCTGCTTGTACGAAGCATCGGCGGTGGCGACCACCCTCAGCACCCCTCCCTCGAGGGTGTAGCTTGCGCTGATCCCCGGGGCCAGCTGCGAGGCGCTCGCGACGATATAGTCGATGTCGTGCCCTTCGATGATGACGTTGACCGGTCCTGCCTGGACGTCGGTCTGATAGCTGCCGTAGATGGTGTGTGGAGTAGAAGTGATGGGGTCGGCGGAGACAGGCGCGACTGCGGCGAGGGCCAGGACCGCGATGGGGATCGCGCGAAGCAAAGCAATCCGTGACATTGTTTCTAAGCTCCTCCCGGGGCGCTGGTTTGACGTCCGGGCCTTTTAAATAGTTCCAACCAATTTCTAACGCTTTCGGCGCATCCTAACAGAAGTTCAAAACTTGCAAAAGGTGCGGCAAACAGTTATAGTTCCCGCAAGTGTCCTGCGGGTGACCGAGTGGCGCAGCGTTGAAGGGCATGGGCTGCACGATGACCTGAACGGCGCGCAATGGCGCGCCGGAAGGAAGAGCAAGACATGAGCAAGAGCCACTATACGTTGACCTGTCTTCACTGCGGCAGGAGTCACGAGGACTCGTCCTCCGGATTCCTCCTTTCGTGCAACGGCGCCCATCCTGCGGCTCTCCTCCGCGCCCGGTACGCCAACAGACAGCTCGCAATACACGACGCCCATCCGGGTCCCTTTCGCTACAGCGACTGGCTGCCCGTGCGCCGCATCCCGCGGGAGGCCCACGGCTCGGTTCTCTACCAGAGCAGGGGGCTTGCCCGCCACCTCCGGTTGAATAACCTTTTCGTGGCCTTCAACGGCTACTGGCCGGAGAAGGGCGCCTTTCTGGAAACCTGCAGCTTCAAGGAGCTCGAAGCCTATTCGGTCTGCGCTCGCATCCCGAGCGGCGAGCGGCGAACCCTTGTCGTCACCTCGGCCGGAAATACCGGGATGGCGTTCCTGCAGGTCTGCTCGGAAAACGAGGTCCCGGTTCTCGTCCTGGTTCCCGAGCAGGCGGTGCCGAACCTCTGGATGACCGTCGAGAAGCATCCCAACGTCATCCTCGCCGCGGTTACCGGAGAAGCCGACTATTTCGACACGATCGAGATCGGCAGGCGCATCGCCGCGATGGATGAGTTCTATCCCGAAGGGGGCGCCCAGAATGTTGCGCGGCGCGACGGGATGGGAACCATCGTGCTGCAGGCGGCGGAGCGCCTCGGCAGGATCCCTGACCACTACATCCAGGCGATCGGAAGCGGGACCGGCGGGATTGCGGCCTGGGAGATGAGCTCGCGGCTTCGAGCCGACGGACGCTTCGGCTCGCAGCCGATGCAGCTGCACTTCGTGCAGAACTCCCCGTTCACGATCATGACCGATTCCTGGCAGCGCTCGAGCAGGCGCCTGCTCGAGATGGGGGAGACCGAGCAGCGCGAGCGGATCAGCCAGCTCTATGCCCCGGTCTTGAGCAATCGAGTTCCTCCCTACGAGGTGCGCGGCGGCGTCTACGATGCGCTCACCGACACCCATGGCCACATGTACTCCGTCTCGGAGCGCGAGGCCCGTGAGGCGGGGGAGCTCTTCATCCGCCTGGAAGGCTCGGATCTTCATCCGGCAGCGGAGGTCGCGCTTGCGGGGCTCATCAAGGCCGTCGCGCTCAATCGAATCGGCAAGAACGAGCTCGTGGTGCTGAACATCACGGGCGGGGGAAGCGCGCGGCTCGAGCGCGAGGGAAAGAAAAGGGCGGTTGTCCCTGACATTGTGATGCACCGAGACGATGGTGTTGAGGAGCTTGTCGGAAAGCTGCTCAGCATCAACGGTATGCGATAGCGGAGGGACTTTGAACGATCTCTTTGACAAGTGCAGAACCAACGGCGGCTCTTTCGGCGCCTTTCGCGCCGTGGGGGACTCCTACTTCACGCAACCGATCCTCGAAGGGCTGCCCGGAGCCCACATGCAATTTCGGGGAAAGCCGGTCATCGTGTGGGCGATCAACAACTACCTCGGTCTTGCCGACAACCCGGAGATCAAGGCTGCCGCGCGGGCGGCCCTCGAACGCTGGGGCACCTTCAGCCCGATGGGATCGCGTATGCTCACCGGCAACACTGAAGCGCACATTGCCCTCGAGCAGCGCCTCGCTGCCTTTCTTCAGAAGCCGGCGTCGGTGGTCTTCAACTACGGCTACCTCGGCGTCATCGGAAGCATCACGGCCCTCGTCGACAAGAACGACGTCGTTGTGATGGACAAGCTCTCGCACGCCTCGATCGTCGACGGGACCCTTCTCGCCTCGTTCGGGCGGCGCTTTCGGCCCTTCCAGCACAACGACATGGACGACCTTGAGGGGCAGCTGAAAGGCGCCAACCGAGACCGCAAGGGCGGCATTCTCATCGTCTGCGAGGGGGTCTACGGGATGCGCGGCGACCTCGCCGAGCTTCCGGCCATGTGCGACCTTGCCGAGCGCTACGGGGCAAGGCTCTTCGTCGACGACGCCCACGGCTTCGGAATCATGGGGGCCAACGGCAGGGGGTGCGGCGAGCACTTCGGGGTGCAGGACCGGATCGACCTCTACTTCGGCACCTTCGCCAAGGCCTTCGCCGCAATCGGCGGGGTGACCGCGGGCGAGCGCGAGCCGGTGGAGTACATTCGGTACAACGCCCGGACCAACGTCTTCGCGAAGAGCCTTCCGCTTCTCTACGTAGAGACCCTCCTGGCGACGATCGACGTCATCGAGCAGCGACCGGATCTGCGCGAGCGGGTGTGGGCTCTCGCGAAGAGGCTCCAAGATGGACTCGTCGCGCTGGGCTACGACGTCGGCGACACCAAGACCCCCATCACCCCGGTCTACGTTCCGGCGGGAAGCGAGCAGACCGCGATGGAGATGATCCGCATCCTCCGCGAGGATTACGGCGTCTTCGTGTCGGGCGTGACCTATCCGGTCGTCCCGCTCGGGGTCGTCCTCTTTCGAATGATCCCGACGGCCTCCCACAGCGAGGAGGACGTGGAGGTAACCTTGCGCGCCTTCCGCGAGCTGCGGGACCGCCTGCATATCGACCTATCGCAGAAGCCCTCCGCGGCCAACCGGTAGCCTGCGCGCGCGCCCTCCGCGCGTCGCGCCGGCGAGAGGCCGCTGGCAGGCCGTTGGCACACGCAAAGGTACCCGGCAAGACGGCGTTTTCACGAACCAGCTTCGGGCAAGAAACTCAACGGAAAGCGCCGCTATAGCAGCGGGCCAAGTACTTTGTCAGAACCCTGTTAGTCCTTCACGCGCCCGAGCCCGAGGGCGCGGATCATCCAGCTCGGCAGGGGTTTCTTAGGATCGCGCTTTCGGAGGTCAAGGTAGAGCCCGAGCTTCTTCAGGATCGGAAGGCGGTGGGTCTCCACAAACTCGATGAGGGTGCCGTCCGGATCCTCGATATAGCAGAAGCGGCCCGCGGCGTCGCCCATGTCGAAGGAGGAGGCGCTGTCGGCGGTGATCCGAAAGCCGCGCGCGACGCACTCCCTCTGCAGCGCCGCCATTCCGCGCACGTCGAAGCACAGATGGATGAAGCCGAGGTCGCCCCAGAGCCGGTCCTCGAAGATTTTCCGGGGCGTGCGCGAAAGAGCCTGAACCAGCTCGATTCTGCTTGAGCCGAGCAGGCGCGAGAAGGCGCCGACGCGCGGCTTGCTGTGGGCAAGGAGCAGGCGATGAAAGCGGCCCTCTCCCCCGGGGAGGTGCGCGAAGTCGGCGAAGACCCCCGTCGCGTCGTAGATCACCGTGTCATAGCCGAGGATGTCGCTGTACAGGGCACGCGAGCGATCGATGTCGCTTACCCCAATGAGGCAGCCTTCGGCTCCGCCCGTGAGCCTGCCGGCGCGGCCCGGTTGAAACCAATCCTCGCCGAGCACCACGTCGTAGCAGAGGCCGAGGGGATCCTGCAGAAAGAAGTGCTCGCCTCCCCTCGGATCGCGGGACACCTCGCTCAAGAGGTGACCGCCCGCTGCCTTCATCGTGGCGGCGGCTGCGCCGATCTCCCGCGCCTTCACGCGGGCGGCGAAAATGCCGAGGTCGCCGAGCGCGATCGGGAAGTGGGGCGATGCGGTCGCGCGGCTCGTGTACTGCCAGATCTCAAAGGCGCTGCCCCCCGAGAGGTTCGCGGCGAGGATCGCATGGCGCGATTGCGGCTTTCCCCCGGTGTAGGGAAGCATGAGAGCCGCCTCGCCCTCGTCGCTGAAAATAGGAACATCCATCCCGAAGGTCTTTCGGTGCCAGGCGAAGGCCGCCCGGACGTCGGGGACGCCCACACCGATCTGTTGAATGCCGGAGATCAACCAGCCTCGCTCGGTCTCGTTCATAGATGGTCCTCATTGTGCGGCCAGGATTCGCTCCATCGCCGTGACGGCCGGCAAGCGAACGAAGATGTCGGTGATATCGCCCGTATAGGCCGACTCCTGCGGGTTAATCTCGATGATGGTCGCGCCGCGGCGCGAGGCCTCCCTCGGGAGCAGCGCCGCCGGATAGACCTCCCCCGTGGTGCCGATCACGAGCATGACGTCCGCCCGCCTCGCGGCCTCTTCGGAGGCAGCGAGGGCGTTTGCGGGGATGGCCTCGCCGAAAAAGACGAAGTCAGGCTTCAGCACGGCCCCACAGTCGCAGCGAGGGGGAAGCCGCGTGAGATCGACCTTCGCTACCTCGAATCGCTTTCTGCAGCTCGGGCAGGCAAGGAGCCGGGAGTTCCCGTGATATTCGATGACCTCCCGGCTTCCAGCCCGATAGTGGAGATCGTCGATGTTCTGCGTGATGAGGGTCGAAAGGAGCCCGTCGCGCTCCAGCTCGGCCAGGGCAAGATGGGCTCGATTCGGCTTGGCGGCGCCGAAGAAATCGTAGAAGATCTCCTTGATGATCGGCCAGCAGCGTGCGGGATTGGTGTTGAAGTAGTCGATGTCGAGGATCTTCGGATCGTAGCGGCTCCAGATCCCGTTGTCGCCGCGAAACGGAGGAATCCCGCTCTCGGCCGAGATCCCGGCCCCGGTGAAGGCGACGAGATGGCTCGCCGCGCAGATGACGGAGGCTGCCTTCGCAACCGTAGCCTCGGTCTCGGAGGGAGCGCCGCTGGATTCCATGGTTGCGGAGTATAGTCGACCGGGGCAGGCGCTCTGTCAAGCCACCCTTTCCCCCGGGGCGACCGCGAGGCTGCTTGTACACGGCAGCGTACTTGATGCGACTCCGCCGCCGTTTGCGCGACTCTGTAACTTTGCAGGGTGTTGCGAGGTTTGGTTACTAAATACCTATGGTACCGTAGCACATTGTCACGGAGGATTTTCCAAATGTCTCGTGGAATCAGACGCATGCTCCATTCAAGGAGATTCTTTATCTTCAATCTCGTCCTCGCAGGCGCCGTGGCCGGACTCGTCATCGCCTTTGCGGCGTTCTCGATCTGGCCCCGCACCTCGATCAGCGAGGTCGTCCGCCCGGATGTCTCGATGCAGAACGCAGCCTACAACGACGGGCCGACGGATCAGCCACTGGGCACGACCTACGTGCCCGCCACCTTTCGCTATGTAGCCGCCAAGGTTCTTCCTGAGGTTGTCGAGATCAACGTCGTCGACATCGTGAAGCAGAAGGTCCCGGTGTTCGGCCAGGGCTTTCCCTTCAACTTCTTCTTCCAGCAGGGCCCCCAACAGCAGCAGCCGAAGACGCAGGAGTTCAAGCAGCAGGCCCTCGGCTCCGGGGTGATCGTCCGGCGCATCGGCGACACCGTCTACGTCCTGACCAACAATCACGTTGCGGGGGATGCCAAGGAGATCAAGGTGACCCTGTACGACAAGCGAACCTTCAAGGCGCGCCTGGTCGGCAAGGATCCGAGGCTCGATCTTGCGCTCGTCGCCTTCACGACGAATGATCAGAACATCCCGGTCGCAACCCTCGGAGATTCCAACAACATGCACGTCGGCGACTGGGTCCTCGCGGTCGGCAACCCCTTCGGCTTCAGGTCGACGGTGACGCAAGGGATAGTCAGCGCCATCGGGCGCGAGGGTGACGGACCGAGCACCTCGCTCGCAAAGTTCATTCAGACCGACGCGGCGATCAACAAGGGCAATTCGGGCGGCGCGCTCGTCAACATGAAGGGCCACGTGATCGGCATCAACAGCTGGATCGCCTCGCCTGCCGGCGGCAGCGTGGGCTTGGGCTTCGCGATCGCCATCAACGACGCAAAGCGCGACATCAACCAGTTCATCGAGCACGGCTCGGTGCAGTACGGCTGGCTCGGCGCGAGCGTGGCCGCGCCCTACGAATCCCTTGCGAAGGCGATGGACCTCACGGGCAAAGAGGGCTCGATGATCTATCACATCTTCGTGAACTCTCCAGCCGACAAGGGCGGGCTGAAACCCGGGGATTTCGTCACCTCGATCAACGGTCAGCGCGTCACCGACACGACCGACCTGGTGCGGATCGTCGGCGATCTTCCGGTGGGAAAGGATGCCACCTTCGATATCATCCGCTACGGCCGCCCGATGAGCGTAAGGGTTCCGATCGGGCTGCGTGAGTCACAGAAGCAGATCGAGGCCGACCACAACCTCTGGCCCGGCATCACCGCGCTCCCGCTCGACAGCAAGCTTCGCACGCAGCTCAAGCTCGCCGCCGATACGACCGGGGTCGTCGTCGCGCAGGTCGTTCCGGACACCCCCGCCGCCATCGCGGGAATCCAGCAGGGCGACGTCATCCAGGGCATCAATAATCAGCAGGTTTCCAACGTGATGGACTTCTACCGCGGGGTCGACGCCGCGGGTCAGAGCTTCAACTTCACGATCGACCGGCAGGGAAGCACCGTGAATATCGGGATCGTGCGCTAGGCGCGCGATCCCCTTTTCGCTCCGGCGGGGGCACCCGCCCCGCCGGCCGCGCGGCCCCGCTGCGAGGTTCGGGGCCGGACGACCGGCCTCCCGTCCGCGCTTCCTCCTGCGAGGGCCGAGGTCGTGCGGACCGCAGCGGGGCGAACCGTGGGCCACCCAATCGCTGGGCAAGGGCCCGACCTTTCTTGACCAAGGGGAAGAAGAGCAGTACTATACTATTCGAAATGACGAATAAGGTTGACGCGATGAAGGAGCCTGTCGACTCGGAGGACGCCGCAGCGCGGCTCGCGCAGGCGCTTTCGCACCCCGTGCGGCTTCGAATCCTCACGCTGCTCCGCGATGAGGGCGCCTACGTCATGCATCTCACGAGCACGCTCGGACGCCCGCAGGCGAACATCTCGCAGCACCTCGCAATCCTGCGCGAAGCGGGACTCGTGACCGACGAGCGAGAGGGCATGAGCGTCGTCTACCGAGTGCGCGACGCGCGGATCTTCGAGCTCATCGATCGCCTCGCGGCGATGGCGGCAAGAGTCCCAAGCGCGGCCTTCGAGCACGAGGGGCCCCGGTCGGCGGTGACGGGTCCGGCCGTGCGCCGGCGCGGGCACGGCATGGGGGGCATGCGCCAGCACGGGCACTGTCACTGCCCGCGCTGCAGCGGGCGATGAGCTCGGCACGCTTTTTCATTGTCAGCCTTATTCGGAAAATTGCATAGCAGTGCTCACAGGAGGTGAGAACAATGCACGGAGAATGTTGTTGGGGCGGCTCGGGTCGCGGCGAAGGCCGCGGGCGCAGCCACGCCCGGATGGCCGGCTGGGGTCAGGAAGGCCCGCATGGCTTCGGCGGAGCTCACGGCGGTCGCTTTGGGTGGGCCTACGGCGGCCCGACGAAAACCGAGCGCAAGGAGTCGCTCGAGGCCCTGAAGAAGCATCTGGAAGAGCGCCTTTCGGAGGTGA
>DAHVAK010000189.1 GCA_027314665.1 Spirochaetales bacterium | reverse complement strand
TCGTATATTATGATGGTGCTCGAGGTGACCGCGCGGCAGGGTATGATCAACAAGGTGGACGAGCTGGACTTCCGTACCGGTCAGGTCATCTACAAGCTAAAGGCGGGGGGGTGACTTGCCGGCTGACAATTTGATCGTCGGGCTCGATATCGGCACGACCAAGGTGTGCGCCGTTATCGGGGAGTACAACGAACAGGGCTCCCTCGAGATAACGGGGGTAGGGCTCTGTCCATCGTTTGGACTCAGACGCGGGGTGGTCATCAACATAGAATCGACTCTTCGATCGGTCGCGCAGGCCATTGAAGCCGCCGAGATGATGTCGGGCCGCGAGGTCGGAAGCGTCTTCACCGGTATCGCTGGCGCCCATATTGAAGGGATCAATTCTCGCGGGGTCGTTGCCGTGACCGGGCGCGGGCGCGAGATAACCAAGGAGGATGTGGACAGGGTCATCGATGCGGCCAAGGCGGTGGTGATTCCCATGGACCGAGAGGTGCTGCACGTGATCCCGCAGGAGTTCATCGTGGACGATCAGGGCGGGATCAAGGATCCGATCGACATGATCGGGATACGCCTGGAGGCTGAGGTGCACATC
Source organism: Spirochaetales bacterium (assembly GCA_027314665.1). GTDB lineage: Bacteria > Spirochaetota > Spirochaetia > DAHUYW01 > DAHUYW01 > DAHUYW01. The sequence continues at coordinate 2,342 of DAHVAK010000189.1, read as the reverse complement.
ATCACGGGCTCGGTAACCTCGGCGCAGAATCTGCTCAAGTGCGTGAACCGCGCGGGTTTCCGGGTCAATGACATCGTTCTGCAGTCCTTGGCAAGCGCGCAGGCCGTCGTTTCTTCCGACGAGAAGGAGCTCGGCTGTCTGCTCATCGATCTCGGCGGGGGGACGACCGACGTGCTGGTTCACCTCGATGGGGCTCCCTACCACACCACCGTGATTGCCGTCGGCGGGAATCAGGTAACGAGCGACCTTGCGATCATGCTGAAGACTCCGCAGGATGCGGCGGAGCGCATCAAGAAAGAGTCGGGATGCTGCTACATGCCGCTCGTGGAATCGGACGAAGAGGTGGTCATTCCTGCGGTCGGTAACTGGCCGGCCCAGGCCATACCCCGCAAGGAGATCTGCCGAATCATCCAGCCGCGGATGACCGAGATTTTCAAGCTGGTCAAGGAGCAGCTCCAGAAAAAGAGCTACCTCGGGATGCTCGGGGGGGGGATCGTGCTCACCGGGGGAGGCTCGCTTCTGGCGGGGACCGCGGAGCTCGCTCAGGAGGTCTTCGGGCTTCCGGCACGGGTTGGATATCCGGCGCGCTTCGGGGGGCTTGCCTCGGAGTACCAGAGTCCGATCTTCGCGACCGCAGTCGGTCTGGTTCTCTACGGAGCCGCCTCGGCGGCCGCCGACCGCTACGAGACTGGACCGACGAAGCGCACCGGCGAGGGCTTCATCGTGAAGCTGAGGGATTGGATGAAGGAGTTCTTCTAGATCGCAAGGGAAGAAGCAGACGCAGCTACAGTCATAATGATTTCGAAAAGCTTTGAAAGCTCTGGGAGGGGGCAATGCGGATAGAAGTATTAGACGGCAACACGGCTGATCCGACGATCATCAAGGTCATTGGCGTCGGCGGCGGCGGCAGCAATGCGGTCAACCGCATGATCGCAAGCGGGCTCAGGAATGTGCAGTTCGTCGGAGCGAACACCGATCTCCAGGCGCTCAAGCTCTCCCATGCCGAGACCAAACTTCCGCTCGGGTCGAAGCTGACCGGAGGATTGGGTGCCGGCGGAATCCCCGAGATCGGGGAGAAGGCCGCCCTCGAGGATCAGGAGGAGATCCAGGAGATCCTGAAAGGGGCGGATATGGTCTTCATCACCGCCGGAATGGGCGGCGGCACGGGGACCGGAGCGGCTCCCGTGGTGGCGCGAATCGCCCGAGAGATGGACGCCCTTACCGTGGCGGTGGTCACCAAGCCCTTCGATTTCGAGGGACGCCGCAAGATGCAGCTCGCCGAGGAGGGTATCGCCCGGCTGCGGGAGACGGTGGACACCCTCATCATCATTCCCAATCAATACCTGCTGAAGATCGTGGAACGCCGGACTCCGATTCGTGAGGCCTTTCTCATGGCCGACGACGTCCTGCGCCAGGGAGTCGCGGGGATCTCCGATCTGATCACGGTGCCCGGGGAGATCAACATCGACTTCGCCGACGTGCGAACCATCATGAAGGGACAGGGCGACGCCTTGATGGGGATCGGTGTGGGCCACGGCGACAACCGCGCGGTGGACGCTGCGACGAGCGCGATCAACAATCCTCTTCTCGAGGACGCGCACATCGAGGGAGCGAAGGGAATTCTCGTGAATGTCACGGGGGGAGAGAACTTCGCGCTCACCGAGTACGAAGAGGTCGTGAAGATCATCACGGCGAACGCGGACTCCGACGCCCTCATCATCCCCGGAAGCACGATCGACCCGTCCCTCGATGACGAGGTGAAGGTCACCGTCATCGCGACCGGGTTTTCACAGGATCGCAAGAAGGTAGCGAAGCGCGCCGAGGAGCCGGCGAGCGCCGCCAAGAGCGAGACCATTCGCTACGACGAGTGGCTGAAGATGCGGGAAGGAATCGTCTCCCGGGCGCCGCGGGACTACCTTCTCGGTCGCAACTCCCCGGAGGCGGACCTGGGGATTCCCACCGTGCTGCGCGACAAGCCGGTGGAGCAGCTCGACGAGTGAGACTGGATGGCTAAACGGAGGCTCCTGGAGCGCTACGGCGACTATCTTCGCGTCGAGCTGCGCCTCGCCGCCGGAAGCGTGGAAACCTATCTTCGCGAAACGGCCGCCTTCCTTGAGTTTCTCGAGGGGGAGGGGGTCGAGGGCGAACAGGCCTCGACCGAGGATATCGTCGCCTTTCTGAGCGGGCGGCGGGAGCGGGTCGACCAGCGGACGATCTCAAAGGCCCTGAGCGCGATTCGCTCCTTTCAGGGCTTTCTCATCGTCGAGGGCATCCGAGAGGACAATCCGTCGGAGATCGTGGAAACCCCGAAGCTTCCGCGGAGAATTCCCGAGGTGCTCTCG
>DAHVAK010000188.1 GCA_027314665.1 Spirochaetales bacterium | reverse complement strand
ACGTATCGCCGAAGGCCTTCGCATAGGAAAAGGAGCCCGAGACTCCGACATAGGGCTCGCCTTGCTCTTCGCCGAAATCGACCCACGCCTCTTGGTAGGGAGCCGCCGGAAGCTCGCCGTGAAGCGGGTGATCATCCTCCGGGCCCGGGGTGCCCATCCGCAGCGCCCCGCAGTGGTAGAGGAAGGCGCCGTACGAATCCAGCAGGCTGCGGGAGGATATCGGCTCGGGAAAAAAAGCTCTTCATGGTGAGGCGGCGCCCCTCGAAGAGCGCGTCCCAGATCTGCTGGCCCTGGTAGGGGAGCACGACGATGTGTCCCCGGGGTGATTGGAGGCGCAGGGCATGCACCCCCGTGGCGAAAAGAAAGGAGCTGACATTCAATCGGTCAAGCTCGAAGAGGGTGGCCTCGATCGGCCGCAAATCATCCTTGGTCAAGTGAACGCGCCCGGTCATTGTCGCCTCCCTATGTGGAGCCTCTAGGCTATGCGCAGGGTGATGCCCTGCGCCTTCAGGAACTCCACGTATTCTTCCGATATCCCCGAATCGGTGATGACCTCGTCGAAATCGGAGAGATTGGCAAAGTAATCGGACCTGATGACTCCCAGCTTCGAGGAGTCCACGAGCAGGATCGTCCTCTGCGATGATCGAATCACTTCTTTCTTCGTCTCGCGCTCGTAGGCGTTCATGCAGGTGACGCCGAACTGGCGGTCCACTCCGGCTGCCGACACGAAGGCCTTCGTTGCCCTGAATTTCCGGATGGCCTCCAGCCCCTCGGGACTCTCGAACATCATCGTGTTTTCATGAAACACCCCGCCGGAAAAGACCGACCTGCAGTTCCGCCTCCGAGCGGTCTCCGAGATGATGTTCAGGGAGTAACAGAGGACCGTGTAGCTGATGCTCTCGGGGAGATACTTCGCGAGATACTCGGTCGTGGAGCCCGCGTCGATGATCAGGCTGTCTTGAGGCTCGACCAGGGCCGCCGCGAGCTGTCCGATCGTCCGCTTCTGGTCCGGGTGCTCCGCGCCGGCGGCAATGAGGGAATAGGGCTCTTCGATCGCGCGCGCGCTGCTCTTGGGATGCAGCATGACGCTTCCATAGAGGACGCGTACCTCTTCGTCCTGCTCGAGGGCCAGCAGATCGCGCCTGACGGTCATGTGCGAGACCTTCAGCTGCCGGGAGAGCTCCTGGACGCTCGAAACGCTGTTGATGCGGAGGGTCTGCAGGATCGCGTCCAGACGTTCGGATTTGTTCATGCCGCGATTCTGTCTCCCGTCATGTTCCATCGCAGAACAGGATAGCCCAATTGTGAAAGTCTTGCAACTTTATAAGTAAAGATTTCACGATATCGACAGGCAATGCTTGACTTTTACCGAGAACTGCCAGAAAATGTGAAATTAAGAACGAGCCGCTGTGAATGCGCGATGCCGAGGGTGAGCGCTCCAGGATCAAGCGGCCGGGAGACGAAGCACGCAAGGGGAGGCTGTATGGCTGAGGTAAAGGGAAGCGCCTTGGGGATGATCGAGTGCCGGGGCTTTGCGGCGATGGTGGAGGCCTCGGACGCCATGGTGAAGGCCGCCAAGGTCGAGCTCAAAGGCTATGAGAAGACCGGCGGGGGCTACGTCACCGCGATCATTCGGGGCGATGTTGCGGCGGTGCGCGCGGCCCTCGATGCCGGACAGCGGGCGGCGCAGGCGGTCGGGGAGGTCATCTCGGTTCACATCATCCCGCGTCCGCACGCAGAGGTGGATGAGACCCTCCCGCTCGGGGTGAGCGGCAAGTAGCGAGGGCCGGCATGAATGCGATAAGCCTGCGCACCTACGTCTTTCTCGACTCGCTCCAGCTGCAGATGGCCTCCTTCCTCGCGACGGTCTCCAAGGGCTACTTCCCGGTCGCGGGGCAGGCCTGCACGATTCTGGAGATATCGCCGGGGATCGAGATCAACCGCCTCACCGACATCGCCCTGAAGGCCACCGACGTGAAGCCGGGGATTCAGATCGTGGAGCGGCTCTTTGGGCTGCTGGAGGTGCACTCGGACAGCCAGGGCTACGCCCGACAGGCGGGAGCGGCGGTGCTCAAGGCCATCGAGATGAGCGAGGAGGATCGCATGAAGCCCACCATCATGACGAGCCAGCTCATCAAGAACATCTCCGACTATCACGCGCAGATGATCAACAAGGTTCGTTTTGGGAACATGGTGCTGCGCGGAGACACCCTCTATGTTCTCGAGATGCAGCCCGCCGGCTACGCCTACTACGCCGCCAACGAGGCGGAGAAGGCTTCGCGGATCAACATCATCAACGTTGTCGGCTTCGGAAGCTTTGGGCGGGTCTACATCGCGGGCGACGAAGCCGAGGTGCTGGTGAGCAAGGAGATCGTCGAGTCGCGGCTCTTGGCGATCACGGGTCAGCAAGTCGCGGGAAAGAGCGAATAGCTTCCGAGCTGCGAGGGAGAGCACGAAGATGGGGAAGGAAACAGAGAGCGTCGCCGGGCTTGCGCTCGGCATGATCGAGTGCCGCGGCTTTGCGGCCATGGTCGAGGCATCGGACGCAATGGTCAAGGCGGCGAAGGTCGACCTGAAAGGGTACGAGAAGACCGGAGGCGGCTACGTCACCGCGATCATCCGGGGAGAGGTTGCAGCGGTGAGGGCCGCTCTTGACGCGGGAAGCCGAGCCGCCGAAAAGGTGGGCGAGGTGATCTCGGTCCACATCATCCCACGGCCCCATGCAAACGTGGACGAGGTTCTCCCGCTCGGGCTCTCGAAGAAGTAGGGCGGCGATGGTACTCGCTCGGGTCATCGGAAGTGTCGTCTCGACTCGCAAGGAGCCCAAGATCGAGGGAATCAAGTTCCTCCTCCTCGAGAAGCTTGACTGCGAGACCATGAAGGGGAAGGGCGACTACCTGGTGGCAATGGACGCCGTGGGCGCGGGCCCCGGCGAGGTCGTCTTCTACGTGGCCGGCTCGAGCTCGCGCATGACGAACGTCACCGAGGGGAAGCCGAGCGATGCGACGATCATCGCCATCGTCGACGTCATCGACTGCAAGGACAGGGTGGTCTACCGCAAAGAGGGGGATCCCGCATGATCCTCGCGCGCGTCGCGGGCACCGTGGTCGCCGATCGGCGCAACGACTCGATCTCCGGCGCCCGCTACCTCCTCGCCGAGCCGTGCGCCGCCGACGGGGCGCCCCTCTCGGGGCATCTCGTCGCGATCGACCCGCTCGGTGCGGGTCTCGGCGAGGTCGTGCTGATCTCGCAGGGCAGCTCAGCGCGCCAGACCGCGCTCACCGACAAGAAGCCCATCGACGCGGTCATCGTCGGAATCGTGGACTTGGTGGAAGAGAGCGGTTCGGTGGTCTATCGAAAGTAGCGCGGGCAGCCGCGCGCAGGGACAGCGCTTGCGGAAAGGGGCAGCCTCGCGCGGCATGATAATCGGTGAAGGAAGGCAGGCGGTGGAGAGCGGACAGGTAGAGGTGCTCGGGGTGCAGGAGTTCGTCGACACCGCGCGCGGGATCGAGGCCCTCGATGCGATGGTCAAGGCGGCCCCGATACGGATTCTTGAGGTGATGACCGTGACCCCGGCGCGATTCGTTGCGCTCATCACGGGCGATGTCGCGTCGGTCGAGGCGTCGCTTGCCGCGGGACGCACCGTCGGGGGGGAGAGCCTTCTCGACGAGCTCCTCATTCAGAATCTTCACCCGCAGGTTCTTCCCGCCCTTGCCGCATCGGGGGAGGAGGGAGAGTGGGACGCCCTCGGCATGATCGAAGCCGCCTCAATCACTGCGGGGATCGAGGCGGGCGACTGCGCCGCGAAGCGGGCAGAGGTGCGGATCGTCGAGATTCGGGCCGACAGCCACATGGGCGGACGCTCCTCGGTGAAGGTGATTGGACCCTTGGGCGAGGTGGAGGCGGCCCTCGCGGCGGCCGAGGCGCTCGTCGCCTCGCGCGGGAGGCTCGTGCGCCGGGTCATCATCCCCCGACCCCATCCCGAGATCCGGCCCTTCTACCGGGCCTCTTTTCGGGGGAAGGAGTGAGTGAGCATGGAGATCGATGAGCAGGGCGTTCGCAGAGTCGTCGAAGAGGTCCTCCGGCGCATCGAGGGCGAGCCCTCCGGGGAGGGAAGGGCAGCCCAGCCGGGCGTCTTCGGGGACATCGATGGGGCGATCGCCGGCGCGAGCGAGGCCTTCGCCAAGCTGCGTGAAACGAGCCTCGCGGTCCGCGCCTCGATGATCGAGGCGATGCGCTCGGCTGTCATCGCCAACCTCGAGCGCATTTCGAGGCTTGCGGTGGAGGAGACTGGGCTCGGCCGCTTCGAGCACAAGATGCTCAAGAACCGGCTCGCCGCCGAGAAAACCCCCGGCGTGGAAGACCTGGAGCCCGACGCCTACACCGACGACCACGGCCTCACGCTCACCGAGCGCGCCCCCTACGGGGTCATCGGAGCGATCACCCCGAGCACCAACCCGACCTCCTCCATCATCTCCAACGCGATCGGGATGGTTGCCGCGGGCAACACCGTCGTCTTCAACGCCCATCCGAAGGCGAAGGGTGTCTCGGCGCTCATGGTCGCCATTCTCAACGAAGCGATCGTCGGCGTCGGCGGGCCTGCGAACGTCCTGACGACGGTGAGTGAGCCGACCATCGCCTCCGCCCAGGCGCTCATGGACCATCCCATGGTAGCGCTCCTCACGGTGACCGGCGGCCCGGACATCGTCCGCGAGGCGATGAAGCGCCCGAAGAAGGCGATCGTGGCGGGGCCGGGAAACCCTCCCGTGGTGGTGGACGAGACCTCCGACATCGAGAAGGCGGCCCGCGACATCGTGAACGGAGCGAGCCTAGACAACAACGTGATCTGCATCGACGAGAAGGAGGTCCTCGCGGTTGCCTCGATCGCCGATCGGCTCAAGGCGGCGATGATTGCGAACGGGGCCTTCGAGCTGTCGCGCGAGCAGATCGACCGGATCACCCCTCAGATCATCGCAGATGCGGGACGGGAGGGCCACGAGGGAGCGGCCAACAAGGCCTACGTTGGCAAGGACGCCTCGCTCATCGCGGAGCGAACCCTTGGGATCACGATACCCGCCTCCACAAAGATCCTTCTCGCCGAGGTGGATCGCTTCCATCCCCTGGTGTGGACCGAGCAGCTCATGCCGGTCCTTCCGATCAGCCGCTTTGCGAGCGTTGACGAGGCGATCGATTTCGCGGTGCGCTGCGAGCACGGCTTCCGCCACACCGCTTCGATCCATTCGAAGAATATCGAGAGCCTGTCTCGGATGGCAAAGGTGATGAACTGCTCGCTGTTCGTGAAGAACGGCTCGAACTACAACGGGATGGCTCAAGGGGGAGCCGGCTACACCTCCTTCACCATTGCGACCCCGACCGGCGAGGGTTTCACGCGGGCGCGGACCTTCACCCGAGAGCGGCGCTGCTCGCTCATCGGCTATTTTCGGATCGTATAGGAGCCCGGTGATGCAGCTCGGAAGGGTCATAGGAACCGTGGTGTGCCAGGTGAAGGATCCCGGCCTTGAAGGGATGAAGCTTCTCCTGCTGCAGCCGGTCGACGAGAAGGATCGCTCGATCGGGACGCCGCTCGTCGCCTGCGACAGCGCGCAGGCGGGGCCGGGCGACCTCGTGATCTTCGAGGGCGGGCGGGAAGCGGCCCTCGCGCTTGCGAACTGGTACAACCCCTCCGACGCGACGATCATGGGGATTGTCGACCATGCCGAATCGGAGGAGTAGATGACGCTCGGGCAAATCGTCGGGACCGTGGTCGCTACCCACAAGCATGAGGCGCTCGCCGGGCACAAGCTTCTGATCGTGCAGCCGCTCGACGCGCGGGGTGCGCCTCGCGGGTCACGCATCGTGGCGCTCGACGCGGTGCAGGCGGGTGTCGGCGACAGGGTCCTCGTGTGCGACGAAGGCAACTCCGCGCGCACGATTCTCGGCGATCGGATGGCTCCGATTCGCACGATGATCGTCGGAATCGTCGATCGGGTCGTCCTGGAGTGGCCGCGCGCTGGTCATTGAGAAGGCGAGGGAGTGTGGACGTAATTATGGAAGAGAAGGCAGAAGTCAATGAGTCGGACAAGGTGCGCACGGTCGCCATCGGCTCGGATCATGGCGGCCTCGAGGCGAAGGAGATCCTGAAGAGCTACCTTGCGATTCTCGGCTACACCGTGCAGGATGTCGGCACCCACAGCAAGGATTCGGTCGACTATCCGGATTTCGCAGTCCTGGTCGCGCGCAAGGTCGCATCGGGGGCCTGCGACCGCGGAATCATGATCGACGGCGCGGGGATCGGCTCGAGCATGGTGTGCAACAAGGTGCGGGGGGTCAGGGCGGCTCTCTGCTACGACCTCGCGACGATTAGGAACTCGCGCGCCCACAACAACGCCAACGTGCTCACCCTTGGGGGACCCTTCCATACCCCGGATGCGCTGTGCGAGATGGCCCGCGTGTGGCTGTCCACGCGCTTCGAGGGAGGGCGGCATTGGAAGCGGATCAACAAGATGATGGCCGTGGAGAGAGAATAGATGGCAGACAAGGAACTCATTGAGCGAATCACGAAAGAGGTAGTGGCGAGCCTGTCCGGCCAGGCGGGAGCGGGCACCCGCGAGGCCGCAGCAACGACGGACAACGGCGCGGTGCGCGTGAGCACCCCTTCGCGCAAGATCCTCACCCCCTCCGATCTTCCCCCCTACATCGATCACACCCTTCTCAAGGCGGACGCCACCGAGGCGCAGATCGACCAGCTCTGCGACGAGGCCGTCGCGCACCGCTTCTTCTCGGTGTGCGTGAACGGGGGATGGGTCGCCCGCTGCGCCCGGCGCCTCGCGGGAAGCGGGGTCAAGGTCGCCGCCGTGGTTGGCTTTCCCCTCGGGGCGATGGGAGGTCGACAGAAGAGCTTCGAGGCCCGCCAAGCGATCGACGACGGGGCCCGCGAGATCGACATGGTGATGAACATCGGGGCGATGCGCTCGCGGAACTTCAAGGCCGTGGAGGAGGACATCCTCTGGGTGCGCCGCGCCTGTGCGGGAGGGGTGGTCCTGAAGGTCATCCTCGAGAACGCCCTCCTTTCCGACGAGGAGAAGGTCCTTGCCTGCGAGATCGCGAAGCGGGCGGGGGCGGACTTCGTAAAGACCTCGACCGGCTTCTCGACCCACGGCGCGACCGCACGCGACGTCGCCCTCATGCGTCGAACCGTTGGACCGAAGTTGGGCGTGAAGGCGGCGGGCGGAATCCGCAGCTTCGCCGACGCCGTCGAGATGATCGAAGCAGGGGCTACGCGCCTCGGGACGAGCGCCGGGGTGAAGATCGTCTCCGGGGAAACCGTCCAAGCAGGATACTAGCTCCCAGAGGTAAGAACGTGCGCGCAACCATCCTGGTTATCGACAGCTTCGGGATCGGGGAGGCTCCGGACGCCGCAGCCTACGGCGACGAGGGCTCCAACACCGCCCTTCACATCTGCGAGCGGATTGCCGGCGAGAAGTGGCCGACGATGAAGGCCCTTGGCCTTGGAAACGCCTCCCTGCTTCTCGGCAAGGGGCTTCCGGGCTGCGCCGCGGTCGAGCACCCCTCCGCGGGCTACGGGGTCATGGTGGAGCGCTCGCCCGGCAAGGATACCACCACCGGCCATTGGGAGCTCGCGGGCATCGAGCTCCTCAAGCCCTTTCACACCTTCCCGCCCGGGCCGCCCTCCTTTCCCGCAGAGCTCATCGAGGCCTTCAAGCGGGCGATCGGGCGGGAGGTTCTCGGCGATAGGGCCGCCTCGGGGACCGTGATCATCGAGGAACTCGGCGAAGAGCACCTTCGCACGGGTCGCCCGATCGTCTATACCTCAAGCGATTCCGTCTTTCAGATCGCGGCGCACGAAGAGGTGATCGCCTTGGGCGAGCTGTATCGCATGTGCGAGATCGCCCGCAAGCTGTGCGACCCCTACCAGGTCGGGCGCGTCATCGCTCGGCCCTTCGTGGGAAAACCGGGGAGCTTCACACGGACCTCCGGCAGGAGGGATTTCAGCATTGCCCTTCCGGAGAAGAGCCTCCTCGACCGACTCGCGGAGGCCGGGATTCGGACGATCGGGGTGGGCAAGATCGGCGACATCTTCAACGAGCAGGGGATCCTCGAGAGCCACCACGACAAGGGCAACCCGGCCTGTCTGGAGCGCACCATCGAGCTGCTGCGAAGGCCCTCCTCGCCGCGTGGCGAGCTCGTCTTCGTGAACCTCGTGGACACCGACATGGTCTACGGCCACCGGCGGGACGTTGCGGGGTACTTCGAGGCGGTCTCGGCGGTCGACGCCACCGTCGCAAGGATGCTTCCCCTGCTTCCGGAAGGCGACCTCCTCATCATCAGCGCCGACCACGGCTGTGATCCGACCTTCCGGGGGAGCGATCACACCCGCGAGCATGCGCCCCTCCTGGCCTTCCGCTCGGGCCGCCCTGGAAGGAGCCTCGGGGTGCGGCAGGGCTTCTTCGACGTCGCTCAGACGCTCGCGGAGCTCTTCGAGATCGACAGGCTCCCGCACGGGAGCTCCTTTGCCGGCTTGCTGTAACTTTCTACCGCTATTGCGGCATTTGTTAGGGCGGGAAGGAGAAGGTTTTTCCTCAAGGCAATTGATGCAGACTCGCCAGGACGCTATACTTTTTCGGGAACAGAAAGTCCTCCGGAGGCCACGATGCGTACCTTTACAAAGCCATTGATTCTTGTCGGTTTGCTGTTGGTGGGGGTCCTCGCGCCGCTCTTCGCGGCCGGAAACAAGGAGGTGCCGCAGGTACAGGTGCAGAACTCCGGCCCGCAGTACTTCAACCCCTTGAGCTCTGGAGCGAACAACCACGCCACCCTGAACTTCACGGTCACGCTTGCGGTGAAGAGCAACAAGGGCTACATCCCGCAGTATGGGCTCGCGATCGAGAATCAGAGCGGTGCGGTCGTGAAGGACATCAGCCAGACCGAGAAGTCCGACGTGGGATGGCTCGGCGCGCTGTTCATGGGGTACAAGCAGTTTACCCTGACGCGCTCGGTCACCTGGGACGGCAAGGACTCAAGCGGTCAGATCGTTCCTGACGGGGACTACAAGGCAAGCCTCATCGTGCAGGATTCCAGCGGCCACAAGGAGGAGACGAAAGTCGGTGATTTTGTCGTCATCACCAAGCCTCCCGTGATGACCTTGAGCGCTCCGAACGGCGTGATCTTCAATCCGACGGTGAGCGGGAGGTTCTCCTCCCTTCAGGTCGATCAGACGGACGGCACCGTCGAGCCCCTTTGGACGGGAGTCTTCGAGAACGGCGCGGGCCAGGCGGTCCGCACCTACACCTGGCAGAACTCCGGACCGCAGAGCTTCGCCTGGGACGGCAAGGACGACTCGGGGGCTCCCCTTCCCGACGGCATCTACAGCTACCACGTCTCGAGCACCGACCCCGCCGGCAACAGGTCCGAGGACTATAGCCTGTCCAATATCACCTTGAGCACCGAGAAGGCTCCGGTCTCGGTCTCTGTGAGCAACCCCTATTTCTCCCCGAGCGGGGCAAAGCCGACGACCGCGGTAAGCCTGTCGACCAGCTCCTCTCAGCCCGTGGTCTCGTGGGACCTTTCGGTCTCCGACTCAAGCGGCGCCACCGTGCGGGACTTTAGCGGCCAAGGGCCCTTCCCCGCGACGATCGTTTTCGACGGAAAGAGCGCCTCGGGGAGCCTCCTGCCGAGCGGGAGCTACGCGTTCAACTTCGTCTCGCTCTTTCAAAACGGGGCGACCGGGGTGGGAAGCGCCTCGGCGACTCTCAACACGACTCCCCCGCAGGTGGGAATCTCCCTGAGCAACTCGCTCTTCGCGCCTACCGACTCAAGCGCCAAGCCGACCACCACTGCGACCTTGAGCGAAACCGGGGCGGCGAACGTTCCCGTCGCCGAGTGGGACATAGCGGTCTATGACTCCACCGGCAGCATCGTACGGGAGCTTTCGGCGAAGGGTACTCCGCCGACGCAACTCGTCTACGACGGCAAGAGTGCCTCCGGGGCGGTCCTGCCCGACGGCAAGTATCTGGCAAAGTACACCGTGACCACCGACGACGGGCTCTCCGCTTCGGCCAACGCCCCCTTCGCGATCGACACCACCGCGCCGAAGGTGACGGTCTCCGTGAGCACGCCCCTGTTTACCCCGACCTCAAGCGACGCGAACAACACCGAGATCATCACCTTCAGCTCCGACAAGCCGGTCAGCTGGACCGGAGCGATCAGCGACAGCCAGGGGCAGACCCTTCTTTCAACCACTCAACCCATGACGATCGACAAGGTCACCCTCGACAAGGGCAATGCCCAGGTTATGGCGGCGTCCGATGGGGTCTACAACCTGAATCTCACCTTCACCGACGACGCCGGCAATCAGGTGAAGCCCGCCACGGTGGCGATCACCCTCCTCACGCGCCCGGTCTCGATCGCCATCGAGGTGCCGGGGGGCTTCTCACCGAAGGGGGCCGACGGGAACGACAGCCTGGTTGCGACTATTACCCCGAACGTGCCGATTCCGGCTCAAAAGTGGGACATCGCGGTGGTCGACTCCACCGGCAAGACCGTTGCCGACTACCCGGGCACCGGGACACTTCCCGCCCAGTTCAAGTGGAACGGGTTGGTGGGGCAGCAGGGAGGCCAGAACGTGATCGCCCCCGACGGGACCTACACGCTGCGCCTGACCGCGAGCTACACCCTCGGCCTGAACAGTCAGGCGAGCTCGGATCCCTTCGTGCTCGATCAGACCGCCCCGCAGCTTTCGGTGAGCGTACGGCCCGGTCCCTTCATCGAAACGAGCGGGGGCTTGAGCGGCAGCGCCGATGTCACGATAAGCGCCTCGGACTCGACCGCGAGGATCGCGCACTGGAGCGGTGATCTCATCGACCCCTCCGGAGCGACCGTGAAGAGCCTCTCCGGCGACGGCAATCCGACCCAGGCGGGGAGATGGGAGGGGGTCGTGCCCGTAAGCGGCGCGGCGCCCACCTCGATCTCGCGGGTCGGCTACACCCTGCGCCTCATGGTGAGTGACCCCTACTACAACGAGGCAACGGCCATGGTCCGCGTTCCGGTCGACGTGATCGGAAAGCTCCGCGAAGACGGCAAGATCCAGATGCTCGTGCCCAACCTCCTCTTCGGCCCCTATCGCTACGGCCTCGCCTCACGCAGCCCGGAGCAGGGTCGGGAGAACATGGCGACCCTGCGCGAGGTGGCCGGGGTTCTCAAGGACTTCCCGCAGTACAACCTGGAAACGGACGGCTACTCCATGGAGATCTACAAGCCGACTGATCGCGCCTACAACAGCCAGGAGAACATCATCGTGCCCCTGTCGAAGAATCGGGCTGACATTGCCCGCTCCACCCTCATCAACCTTGGGGTGAGCCCCGATCGGATCTTCGCCCGCTTCTGGGGCGGCATGAATCCGCTCGTCGACCCGTTGAACGAGGCGATCCGCTGGCAGAACCGGCGAGTGGAGTTCATCCTGCTTCCTCAAGGGGTGCAGCCCTCGAGCGAGCCGGCCGAGTTGCTCAAGCGGATTCATTGATTGAGCCCCGCGGCGATTAGGCCGTGGGACGGAACTGCGGCCCGCAAAGAGCGCGCAAGCGCACCTCGCGGGCCGCTTTTTTATTGAGCGGGGATCGACGTGCGAGGGTAGAGCATCACGAGAAGGCTCGCCGCGACGAAGCAGAAGCCGGCGGTCATCGCGAACATCGGGCGAATCCCCACGTGCTCCGCGATGATGCCCCCGATCCACGGCCCGGCAAACATCCCGATCGAGTAGACCGCCTGATGGATCCCCATTGCGGTGGTGCGGCGCGCCGCGTCGACCCTCTGGATCGACAAACCCATGAGGGCGGGGTAGCCGAAGCCGGTGGCGATTCCGATCACGATCGTCGAGGCGAAGAGAAGCCCCACGCTGCGGGCGACCGCCCCCAAGACGATCCCGGCCGCGAAGAGCGCGAAGCTTCCGATGAGGGCGCCCCGCATCCTGATGCGCTTCACCATGAGGGTGGCCGCGAGGTTGGAGAGGGCGCCCGCGATGACGGCAAAGCTTACGAGCAGGCCGGTGACGACGTCGCTTGCGCCCACCTGCTTTGCCAGCAGGGGGAGGAAGCTGAAGACCACCGCCCAGTTGCCGAACTGGAGAACCGCTCCCGCGAAGGAGGGGGCGAGAACGTCTCGGCGTCCGAAAACGGAGAGGATGGAGGCGAAGCTCGTCGAGCCTCTCGAGGCGGGCGCCTGCGCGCCTGTGGGCGCATGGGATTCGATACGCGTGAGCGCCATGACGATCACCGCGGCGAGCGCGAGGACCGCGGCCAGATCGAAGGTAAGCCGGTACCCCCCGAGCTGGTTCAGGAGCCCGGTCATGCTGGTTGCGACAACCTGGCCGAAGGAGGAGGAGAAGGTGAGAAGCATGGTCGCGAAGACCGCCTGTTCGGGAGGAAAGAAGCCCGCGAAGATGACGATCATGGGAACCCAGGTTCCGGCCGCGACCCCCGTGAGCGCCCGCCCGAGGGTGAGACCCTCGGGAGTGCTCGTCGAGCCCATGACGACGGCCCCGAGGGCCGCAAGGAGGAAACCCCCGATCAAGAAGGGCTTGCCGCGCCCCGTGGCGTCCACCACCACTCCGAGGGGAATGCGCACGATCCCTTGCCAGAGCCCGTACATCGAGAGGACCACCCCGACAACCGCGAGGCTCGAGACGTGGACCTTCACGTACTCGGCGAGAATCGGAACGTAGAGATAGAGCGCGCCCCAGAAGAAGAAGGACGCCGCGAGGAGCCCGAGGATGCGTGTCCGATTCACGTGGCTATGACTCGTGATGATACCGGAATGAGGAGACGACGATCAGATTCGCGAAGATCTCATAGACCATGCGGTGCTCGAGGCTCACCCGGCGACTCCACACGTTCTCGCCGAGGCTCTTCAGGCGCTCCGGCTTTCCGATGCCTCGATAGGGGTCGGCCTGCACCGCGGGGGTCAGTTCGAAGCAACGCTTATAGAGCTTGGGATCGTGAGCACGGAACCACTCAAGATCGGCCTTCGCTTGTTCACTTATCCTCAGTTCCACCGGATATGTCCTCCATCGTGTATCCGTGAAAGGAGCCCTCTTGGATCTCGGCGCGCGTCTGGAGAAGGCTGTTCAGGGTGGCCTTGTCTTTCAACAAGGCGATGGTCTCCTGGAGTCGCTCGAAATCGTCGGCGGGGATGATGACCACGTCTCCCTGATTGCTGCCCGAGACTCGAAGCGGCTCGCGATCCTCGAGAACCCGGCGGTGAAACCCTGAGAGATGGCTTCTATAATCGGAGACTCGTGTGGTTCGCATCGCCTCACCTCCTCGAGCGAAGCTGTACCCATTTTAGTACGTGATCCCCAAGAATGCAAGGGCTCGAGGTCCGATGGAGGGGGGAGCGCGGGCGGGGTAGGAACTCTTCCGCAGCGCAGGGCTAGCTGCTATGGTAGAGGCACAGGAGGCGGCGCGAGGATACCATGATTGAGTTCGACAAGGTGACGACCCGAGGCGGGGATCGGGGGGAGTCGAGCCTCGCAAACGGCGAGCGGCGCCGCAAGGATGATCTGCTCTTCGAGCTGATGGGGACGATCGACGAGCTTTCCTCCTTTCTCGGGGTAGCGAGGGCGGGTTGCGCCGCCGCGGGGACGGCGAGCCCCCGGGGCGCGGGCTCCCCGGAGCTGCGCGAGGTCGCGGGGCTGATCGGAGGAATACAACAGACCCTCCTGTCGGTTGGGGCCCAGGTGGCCACTCCGCTCGGCGATCCCAACTATGCGAGGCTGCGCCTGGTGGGCGCAGAAGAGATCGAGCTCCTTGAGCAGGCCGAGGTCCGCTATCTTTCGCGCACGCAGATCGGCGAGCGCTTCGTGCTGCCGGGCGATTCCCCGCTCTCGGCGCAGCTTGACGTCGCGCGCGCAGTCTGCCGGCGGGCGGAGCGCTGCATCGTGACCTGCATCCGCGACCGGTCGATGGGGGAGCTCATCCCCTCGCAGCAGTATCTGAACCGGCTCTCGGACCTCCTCTTCGTTCTCGCACGGTTCGTCGGAGCGAATGAGGCGAAACCTCTCGACTGAGGCGTGCCGCAAGCAGGTTGCTGATAAACTTAGGAGGTAGCTGCCAAAACGGCGTAGTCACGAACCAGTCTCGGACAAGAGGCTCAACCGAACACGCCGTTTTGGCAGCGAGTCGATTATTCCGTCAGCACCCTGCTAGACGATCTTGTTGTGCTGAGTCTTCTTGGGAGCGAGCCGAGCCTTGAGGACGGCGAAGAGCTTGGTATTCCCCTCTTCGAATGCGCTCTTTTTGGCGACGTAGTCCTTGACGAGGGCGCAGAAGGTCTCCGGGAGGTTGAAGGTGCCGAAGTGGTTGATCGCCGAGTGCGGAGAGCTGCTTGCGTAGGCGCCGTCCATCTCGTTAATGCAGACCGAGAGCTTCTCGATCCAGACCTCCATGACCACTTCGTCCTTGCCCGAGCGCGGGTTGAGAAGCCGAGTCGAGTAAACCACTCCTTCCATGGGCCTTCTCTCCTCTCTCAGCAATGATAACCGCTCCAACGCCGTTTCTCAACTCGAATCATGGCGTCCTCGGAATGTCAGGAAAGGGCGGCTGCCCCCGTGAATTGGCTGTTGTAGAGCTCCGCGTAGAATCCGCGACGCTCGAGCAGCTCCTTATGGGTGCCGGTTTCCACGATGCTCCCCTCGTTCATGACGAGGATGAGGTCGGCATCCCGTATCGTGGAAAGGCGATGGGCTATGACGAAGCTCGTCCGGCCCTGCATGAGGGCGACCATGGCCTTCTGGATGAGCGCCTCGGTCCGGGTATCCACGCTGCTCGTCGCCTCGTCGAGAATCAGGATCGCGGGATCGGCGAGGACCGCCCGGGCGATGGTGAGAAGCTGGCGCTGGCCCTGGGAGATGTTGGAGGCCTCCTCGTTGAGCACGGTCTCATAGCCCTCGGGCAGAGTCCGGATGAAGTGATCGGCATGGGCCGCCCCCGCCGCCTTGCGTATCTCTTCCTCCGATGCCCCGAGCCGCCCGTAGCCGATGTTCTCGCGGATCGTTCCGTGGAACAGCCAGGTATCTTGGAGCACCATCCCGAAGAGGCGGCGCAGGCTGCCGCGGCGAAGATCGCGGATGCCGATCTCGTCCACGGTGATGGCTCCGCTTCGCACCTCATAGAAGCGCATCAGTAGGTTGACGAGGGTGGTCTTCCCGGCGCCCGTCGGACCGACGATCGCTACGGTCCGCCCAGGGGTGATCCGCAGATTCATCTCTTCGATGAGCGGGATCTCCTCCTTGTAGCGGAAGCTCACGCGATCGAAGGAGACCGCGCCGCGGGGGGCCGCGATCGTCCGGGCGTCCGCGGAATCGGGCTCCTCCTCGCTCTCGTCGAGAAGCTCGAAGACCCGCTCCGCCGATGCGATGGTCGACTGGAGGACATTTGCGATGTTGGCGGTCTGGGCTATGGGCATCGTGAACTGGCGGGAGTACTGGATGAAGGCCTGGACGTCGCCGATCTGGATGGCCCGATGGATCACCATCATTCCGCCGACGACGCTCACCGCGACGTAACCGAGATTGTTGATGAAGTTCATGAACGGGAACATCAGACCCGAGATGAACTGGGCCTTCCAGCTCGCGTCGTACAGCCTCTCGTTGAGCTCGGTGAACCTCGCGATGGCCTGGCGCTCGTGGCCGAAGGCCTTGACGATGACGTGCCCGCCGAACATCTCCTCGACATGACCGTTCAGCTCGCCGAGATTCGCCCACTGGCGCGTGAAGTACCCCTGGGAGCGCGGCATGATGATCCGGGTCACCCCCAGGGAGAGCGGAAGCACGACCGCCGTGATGAGCGTGAGCAGGGGGCTGATGGTGAGCATCATGACCAGGACGCCAAGGATGGTGATCACGGAGGTGATGATCTGGGTGAGGCTCTGCTGGAGTGAGCTCGCGATGTTGTCGATGTCGTTGGTGACGCGGCTCATGATCTCCCCGTGGGTGCGCGAATCGAAAAAAGCGAGCGGCAGGCGACTGAGCTTGTCGCTCACGTCTCGGCGCATGTCGTAGACCGTGCGCTGGGCGACCCCCGCCATGACGAACTGCTGGATGTAGGAGAACAGGGCGCTTGCCAGGTAGAGCGCGATCAAGACCACGACGATGTGCAGTATCGCTGCGAAATCGATGTGGGCCCCGGGAATGTGGTGCAGCTTCGACATGACCCCGTCGAAGAGGATCGTGGTCGCGTTGCCCAGAATCTTGGGGCTCAGGATCGAAAAGAGGGTGCTCAGGGCCGCCATCCCGAAGACAATGGCGAGCGGCGCTAGGCGAGGCTTCAGGTAGCCGAGAAGCCTCCGGAAGCTCTTCTTGAAATCCTTGGGCTTTTCTGCCGGCCTCCCGAAGCCGTGGCCCCCCGCGAACGGTCCCCTGGGCCTCGCCGCACCTTGCGCATCGCCTGCTCCGCGCCCGGCAGCGGCTCCGCCAGTGCCCCCTCCCGGCGCCCCGCCTTCCCGCCCCCGTACGTCGCTCATGCCATCGCCTCCTCGGGAAGCTGGGAGGAGACAATCTCGCGATACACCGCGCAGGAGGCGAGGAGCTCGCCGTGGGTTCCCACTCCAACGAGCCTTCCGTCTTCGAGGACGAGGATGCGATCGGCGTCCATGACGGTGTTCACCCGCTGGGCGACGATGATCACGGTCGCCCCGGCGGTCTCCCTTCGCAGCGCTCGGCGCAGGGCGGAGTCGGTCTTGAAGTCCAAGGCGGAGAAGGTATCGTCGAAGACGTAGATCTCCGGACGCCTCACCAGGGCTCGCGCGATCGCGAGCCTTTGCCGCTGGCCGCCGGAGAGGTTGGTGCCTCCCTGGGCAATCGGGGTTTGGTAGCCTTCGGGCATCGCGCGAATGAACTCGGCGGCCTGAGCGGTCTGGGCTGCATGCGCCAGCTCCTCGTCGCTTGCGCTCTCCCTGCCGTAGCGGATGTTGTCCGCGACGCTTCCGCTGAAGAGAACCGCTCTCTGCGGCACGAAACCGATCCTGCTGCGGAGCTCCTCCCGCGAAAGCTCGCGGATGTCCCGTCCGTCCACCAGGATGGAGCCGCGATCGGGATCGTAGAATCGCGGGATGAGATTCACGAGGGTCGACTTCCCGGAGCCGGTTCCCCCGATAATCGCCGTCACCTCCCCCGGGCTCGCGCGAAAGGAGATATCGCTGATCGCAGGCTCGGAGGCTCCGGGGTAGCCGAAGGCGACCCCGCGGAACTCGAGGTAGCCCTTCTGTCCGTCGCCGCCGTGGGCACGCGGGGTCGCTTCGATCTCCGGGTCGATAGAGAGGACCTCCTGGATTCTCGCCGCGGAAGCGGAGGCGCGCGGAAGCATCACGAACATGAAGGACATCATGAGCAGAGAGAAGAGGATCTGGGTGGCGTATTGGATGAATGCCATGAGCCTGCCGACCTCCATCTGGGAGGTGTCGATGCGAATCCCTCCGAACCAGATGATCGCGACGGTTGTGAGGTTCATTACCAGCATCATGAGGGGCATCATGAAGGCCATGAGCCGGTTGACCTTGATGGCGGTTTCGGTCAGATCGAGATTGGCGCTCGCGAAGCGCTGCCTCTCGTAGTCGTTGCGGTCGAAGGCGCGGACGACCCGAATCCCGGTCATACCCTCCCGCAGGACCAGATTGATCTTGTCGATCCTGGCCTGCATCGTCCGAAAGAGGGGCAGGGCCTTCGTTCCGATGAGGGTGATGAAGCCGGCCAGGAGAGGCACCACGACGGCGAGCACCCAGGACAAGCCGGCATCCGTCGTGACCGCCATGATGATGCCCCCGATGCCCATGATCGGGGCGGTCACGAAGAGAGAGAGCATCATCATCGTGACCGTTTGGACCTGCGTGACGTCGTTCGTCGTGCGGGTGATCAGGGAGGGGGTCCCAATTCGGTCGAACTCTCGCAGCGAGAAGCCCTCCACGCGCTCAAAGACTCGGGAGCGAAGGTCTCGTCCGAAACCCATGGAGACCCGCGCGGAGAAGTAGCCCGAGATCGCGGCAAAGACGATTCCGAAGCCCGAGATGAGGACCATGAGCGCCCCGATCCGCAGGATGTAGGCCGTGTCCCCGTGCACGATTCCCCGGTCCACGATGCCGGACATGAGCGCGGGTAGGTAGAGGTTCGAAAGTGAGGACAGGAAGGTGAGCGCGAGTGCTGCCGCGAGCGGAGCTCTGAAGGGCTTCAGGTACCTAAACAGCCTAAGCATTGCTCCCCTCCCTCACTCCGACGCCTGTCCGATCGGTCCGCGCCGCGCCCCGGCTCCGCGGCTCGCTTTCGGGCGAGCGTCGGTTTGGTCGAGCCGGCCTTCGGCCCGATTGAGGATCGACAGGGCGGAGAGCACCGCGCTCTGCTCGTGGTCGGAGAGCTCGGCGACGAGAGCCTCGATCCAGCGGGGCGTCTCGGCGCCGCGTCCCTCGAGAATCGACCTCCCCTTTTCGGTGACCGCAATGCGGCGGGCCCGGCGGTCGAGAGGGTCTTCCGATCGCGTGACCATTCCCCCTTGGGCGAGGCGCTCGATGAGCTGGCTGGCCGCCGCGCTCGAGATTCGCAGCCGCTCTCCGAGCTCGCGCACCCCCTGAGCGCCCGGTTGATGGCACAGGATGCCCAAGGCCCCGATCTGCGACATCGAGAGCCCCAGGGAGGTGAAGCGCTCCCTCCACTCCTGCTGCGAGCGCAGCCTGCAGCTGCGAATCCAAGTGCGAAGGGCCTCGGTCAGTTCCTTTCCTTGCGACATAGTTAAGTCCGCTTATTTGCTAAGCCAGCCTAAGCTATTGAGGCGACCGGGCGTTGTCAAGGCAATTCCTCTCGCCTCTGCTTTGCGTCGAGCCGGTCGCGGGCCTCAGCCCTTGATCGCCCCGAAGGACATCCCGCGCACCAGGAATCGCTGGACCGAGAAGGCGAAAACGAGCACGGGAACCATCGTGATGGTGCCCGAAGCTCCCATCTGCCCCCAGAGGATCTGGTACTGGGTGATCTGGGAGGAGACGAGGATCGGGAGGGTGGAGGAGTGGCTCGTCTGGGTGAGGATGAGCGCGAAGAGAAACTCCTGCCACGACAAGATCACCGTGAAGATCGCCGTCGCGATGATCCCCGGCACGACGAGCGGAACCGAGACGCTCCAGAAGGCGTGCATGCGCGAGCAGCCGTCGACCATCGCGACCTCCTCCAGATCCTTCGGAACTTCCACGAAGAAGCCGCGCATCATCCACACGACGAAGGGACTGTTGAAGGCCGTGTAGGCAATCACGAGCCCGAGACGGGTGTCGACGAGCCCGAGGAAGCGCATGAGCTGAAAGAGTGGAATGACCGTCACGATGGGCGGAAACATGCGGGTGGAGAGGATCCAGAACGAGACCCTCGCCGTCCATTTCCCCGGAAGCTTGAAGCGGGCAAGGGAGTAGGCCGCGAGAGTGCCGACCACGATCGAAACCACCGCGGTGGCGATTGCCACGATCAGGCTGTTCCGCAGGTAGGAAAGCAGGCCATAGGTCCACAGCTGGGCATAGCGGCTGCCGGTGGGATGGAGCGGAAAGAGGATGGGCGGGATGGCGAAGATCTGCACGTCGGTCTTGAAGGAGGTGCTCATGGTCCAGAAGATCGGGAATACCACCACGAGGGCCGACAGCGAGAGCACGACATAGCGGATGACCTTGCCCGTCATTGGGTGAAGACCTCCTCCGCCTGGAGGCGGGAGATGAAGAAGTTGCTGATGAGGGTCGTTACGATCATGATGATGAAGGACATCGCGGTGGCATAGCCGACGTTGAAGAAGCGAAAGCCGGTTTGGTAGACATAGAGGCTCAAGGTCTCCGTCGAGTTCGCAGGTCCGCCCCCCGTCATCACGAAGACCTGGTCGAAGATCCGCAGGGTGTCCATCAGGCGCAGGATCACGGCGATGAGAATCGCCGGGGTGAGGAGGGGAAAGGTGATGTGGCGAAAGGCCTGAAACCAACTCGCGCCATCCACCCTCGCCGCTTCGTAGGGCTCCGTCGGAATCGCCTGGAGCCCCGCCAGCAGGATGAGGAACATGAAGGGAGTCCACTCCCAGACGTCGACCAGGATCAGCGAGAAGAGCGCCGTGTGGGGGCCGGACTCCCAGAGCATCCCCTTGATCCCGACGAGGCCGAGCAGCCAGTTGGCGATCCCGTACTGCTGCATGTAGAGGATCTTGAAGGTGATGGCTACGACGATCGGCGGGAGCATCATCGGCGCGAGGAAGATGGTGCGAAAGACGTTGCGGGCGGGAAACTGCTCGCTCAAGACAAGGGCGAGGGCCATCCCGAGGGCGAACTCGACGACAACTGCCGAAACCGTGTAGATCGCGGTGTTTTTCGCGGCATTCCAGAAGAGGTCATCGGTGACGATGGAGGTGAAGTTGCTCACTCCCGCGAAGGTGACCGCCCCGGTTCGGATGCTCACCGACTGCAGGCTTGCCGCCACCGCGTAGATGAGCGGATAGACGGTCAGGATCAGCAGCAGCAGAATTGTCGGCGCAAGAAGAAGGTACCTGAGATTGCGGTCCGTCAAGCGAAACAGCGGCTTCGAGTTCATACAGCTCCCCGTTTTCCGCGGCGACTAAAGTCTCCCCGAGAGGGGCCGCCCGCGAAGGGGCGGCCCCGATAGGAGGCCCGGCTACTTGATGTAGCCAGCCTTCTTCATGAGCGCGGTTATGTCCGACTGGGCCGCCGCGAGGGCGTCCTGCGGAGACATCGTCCCGGCCACGACCTTCGAGAGGTCGATGCCGAAGGTGTTCTCGACCTCGTTCCAGTTCGCGATCCGCGGGCGCGGGGTTGAGTTCTCGATCGCCTGCATCAAGACCGGGAAGTAGCTGAACTGCGGCATCTTCAGGAGCTCCGGATCGGTGAAGACCGATTTGCGGGTCGGGGGATTGCCGAATTTCAGGACCCCGTCCTTCTGTCCCGCCGGAGAGGTCGCCCATTCCAGGAAATCGAAGGCGGCCTGCTTGTTCTTCGAGGCCGCGGGGATTGCGGCAAGCCAGTGGCCGATCTCGGAGGAGCCGACGGTGGCCTCAGAGGGGATGGCCGCATAGCCGATCTTCCCCACGACCTTTGACTTGCTTGGGTCCTGGAAGCTTGCGGCAAAGGCCGGCCAGTTGATCATCATGGCTGCGTTCCCCTCCAACTCGAAGGTCGCAAGCTGATCGGCGCTGAAGCTCGATTCGCCTGGAGGCCCGATCGAGACGAGCTTCTGGAGGAACTGGACCGCGGCGAGGGCCTGCGGGGTGTTCAGGGTCACCTTGGTGAAGTCGGAGTTGAACATGTTCGCTCCGAAGCTCCACAACAGCGGCATGAAGTCCGCCACTACGGGGTTGCCTTGCTGGCCGCGAAGGACGTAGCCGTACATGTTGCCCCCGCCGCTGTCGGTGATCTTCTTGCCTATGGCGTAGACGTCGTCCCAGGTCTTGGGACCCTCGCCCATCCCGTATTGACCGAGGATGTCCTTGCGATAGAAGAACATCTGGGCGTTCCCGACTGCAGGGAAGGCGTAGATAAGCCCGCTGGCGTAGGGGTACTTGCAGATGGCGGTGGACTTGTCGATGAAGTCGGAAGAAAGACCGCCCTGATTGATCGCGGTGAAGTAGGGCGTAAGGTCCGCAAGCCAATGGTTTTCCGCGAACTGGGTGAACCAGGGATCGTCGAGGAGCACGATGTCGTAGAGTCCGGTCTTCTGCGAGAGATCGAGGACCTCCTTCTCGTAGAGGTTGGAGTAGGGCGCCTCAACGACCTCGACCTTGATGCCCTTCTGCTGGCCCCACTCGCGCAGAAGCTCCTTGATGCCGGCGCCCTCGGGCGCGTTGTTTGTCGCAAGCACGAGCTTTCCGGTCACGCCTGCCGCGCCGGCGGCGCCGGACGACGGCTTCTCCTTCGTGCCTCCGGCCCAAACGGCGCCGACGAGGAGGAGTCCGAAGGTGAGCGCGGCGAGAGAAAGTATGAACCTTTTCATGATTGATTCTCCTCTCCTTTTATCCGGGACCCATGGCCCCGTTGTCCAAATCGCGCAGCGCGCGAATCGAATCTTGCGTCCCTCTCTTCACCTCCTTGCCGCCCGGTGCGCGGCAGGCATCAGGCCCTCGATCCGTAGCTCAGGAGGAGATCGATGTTGGCCTTCAGCCCAATGTCCGTCCGCGTGTAGAGAAAGCTGCCCTGGGGCCGCTTTCCGTCCACGATGAAGTCGTAGATCGCCTTCACGGTCTGGTATCCCTGGCTGTGGGGATCCTCCCCGATGGACGCGCTCACGACACCCTCCTTCAGGAGATCCACCGTGTCGCTTAGGAAATCGAAGCAGACGACCCTTACGAGACCCGCCCTGCGGGCCTCCTTCAGGGCCCGTCCGACCCCTCCGATCCCTGTCCCGGTGGTGAGATAGATCCCGGCGATGTCGCCCCGCTGTGCAAAGGCTGCGCGCGTGATCTCATAGGCATCGCGATCGGAGTCGTGCGATTCGTAGATTCCCTCGATCGAGATCGCAGGGAAGTCGCTCGCGATGAGCTCCTGAAAGGAGGTCATGCGAAGCTTGTGGACGAGAACGTTCCGGAAGCCCGTGAGGATGATGACCCTTCCCCGCCCCAGAAGGAACTTCCCGAGAAGCTCGGCGGCGGTCCGCCCGGCGGAGATCGGATCCTGTCCGATGAACAGGAGGCGCTTGCTCGTCGGGGCGTCGGTGTTGAGGGTCACGACCGGGATGCCGGAGCCCACCGCGCGGTCGACCCATGGGGCGAGCAGATCGGGATCGGAAGGCGCAACCCCGATCCCGTCGACCCCGGCGGAGAGGGCCTCTTCGAAGAGGGCCGTCTCCCGTTCCGGGTCGTGCACCTCGGTCTCCAGCCAGCGAACCTGAACCAGCCAGTGACCGAGCTCGGAGAGGAAGGAATTGGCCCCCTCATGCACCCGCGTCCAAAAGGGATCCCCGGGGGTAATCATCGCGATCTCGATCTGCTTGCGGGTGACGAGGAACTGGGCGAAGCGATTGGGGGCGTAGCCGAGTTGCTGCGCCTTCGAGAGTATCCGCAGCTTGACCTCGTCCGAGATTCCCTCGCGGTCGTGCAGGGCCCGATCGACCGTCCCTCGCGAGATCCCCAGCGACTGCGCGATGTCCTTCTGGGTGACGCCCCGTCTTTCCTTCATTCATTGCCGCCCGTTGTCAAACGGTCCACCGTGCTCGTGCACGGAATGCAGCAAAAATAACCCACCCCTCCCGGCCCGTCGGCGTGAGTCCCTCCTGACCCCCTGCGCCTTACTGCCGTGGTCAGGCATTTCGCCATTATACGACAACGTTTCCAGAATGCAAGCCTTTTCTTTCGTTGTCTTTTGTGCTGCGATTGTGAGCGAAAGACTCGAAGGGCGGTCCGGCGGAGGGGCGAAAACGGCTCGACGGGCTCCGCCGAGGTCGGGAAGGACTTCTCGCTATCCGAAGAGGGTTATGCTCTCCCGCAGATCACCCGCAAGCTCGGCGGGCGCCCTCCGCTGAAGCTCCGGGGCGAAGGGCTCGAAGGAGTAGCTGCCTCGGTAGCCGCGCTCCTCGAGGATCCTCACCTGTCGGACGCTCTCCATCCGATCCTCCTTCGTAACGAGCACGCGGTGCTCGTCACGGCAACGATCGAGCGGGATGGGAGCGGTGACCCCCGAGAGGTGGACCAGTCCGATCGGTTGAATCTCGATCCCGCGCTCGATGGTCGCGAGGGTGTCGGGGCCGATGGTGTGGTGGAAGGTATCGTGCACTAGGCGGAAGCAGGAGGCGCCCGACTCGCCGATCGCCTCCAGGGCGGTCACCTTCGAGCGCAGCGAGCACTCACCGAATCCGAGGGGCTCGACGTAGCCGAGGAGCCCTCGGTCGGCGAGGATCGGAGCATAGCGTTTCAGCGCGCGCAGGGTCTCGCGGAAGACCTGGCTCGGGGCCCGCTTGTCCCGCAGATCGTTGTTCGGCACGAGGACGATGGCGCGGCAGCCGAGGCGCTCTGCGAGCTCGGAAAGCTCCGCGAGCTCCCGTTCTCGCTCGGGCAGCACCGCCTCGAGGTTGAACTGCTGAATCGCGTTGATCGTAAGGATGGCGAGCGACCGGCGCTCGGCCATAGCCCGTACCGCCGAGGCCTCGAGGCCGTCGATGAGGCCAACGCCGGACAGATCGTTGCGAAGCTCTATGCCGCCTGCGCCGAGCTCGCTTGCGAGCGCGAGGAACTGCTCGATCGGTAGGGCGGGGCAGAGGATCCGGTTCAGGGCGAAGCGAGATCCGTCGATCATGGCGTCCCTCCTTGTCGAAGAAGTATGCACCATTTCGCGGCGGCGTCAAAGGATTCCCCCTCTCCCCTTGAAGTTATCGCAAACGTTTGCTAGAGTGAATGGGAGCCCCAAAGACCCGATGAACGCAACGATCAAGGACATTGCCAAGCAGGCCCAGGTCTCCTTTGCCACGGTTTCGCGAGCCCTGAACGACAAGTACGGGGTGCGGCCCGAGACCCGCGAGCGAGTCCGCCAGATAGCGAAGCAGCTCAACTACAGCCCCAACGGGATCGCGCGCGGCCTGGTGAAGCGGCACACCCACACCATCGGTTTGATCCTCCCCGACATCACCAATCCCTTCTTTCCGGAGGTGGCCCGCGGCATCGAAGAGGGGGCCCAGGAGGAGGGCTACAGCGTCTTTCTCTGCAACACCAACTGGGAGCGCGGGAGGGAAGACCAGTACATCGAGCTCCTCACCGAAAAGCGCGTCGACGGGCTCATCCTTGCTCCCATCTCCAACGTCGTGGATTCCGCTCGGGAGCGGCTCTTCGGCTCCCTTTCGGTGGTCTACGTAAGCAATGCCCCCCAGAACACCGAGCGGAGCTTCGTCGTAATCGACAACATCCGGGGGGGCTTCCTGGCGACGAAGCACCTCATCGAGGCCGGCTACGAGCGGATCGGCTTCATCGGGGCGAAGGAGGGCTCCCTCACCATCGACGAGCGCCTCGAGGGCTACCGCCTCGCCCATGAGCGCTGCGGGCGTCCGATCGAGGAGCGCTACATCCGCCTCGGCCGCTTCACCAAGGACGCCGGAGCGGCGGGGATTCGCGCGATGATCCAAGAGGGGGACTATCCGCAGGCGGTTTTCGCCGAGAACGACGTGCTCGCCGTCGGGGTCATGGAGGGCGCCCGCGCCCTGGGCCTTTCGGTCCCGGACGACCTTGCCGTGGTCGGCTTCGACGATATCCCCCTTGCCGCCTACCTTGAGGTCCAGCTCACCACGGTGTGCCAGCCGAAGTACGAGATGGGGAGGATGGCGGCTAGGATCCTTCTCGAGGAGATCGCCGCGGCGCGGCAGCGCAACGGCTCGCCGGGCGCGGCAAGCGCAGGCGGGCGGCGGGTGATCCTCGAGCCCGAGCTCGTCGTGCGCCGCAGCAGCCTCCGCGCCCCGTGAGCCCAGCCTCCGACGGCCTTCGTTGCCCCTTTACTTTCTGCCGAGAACGTTTACAATACAAGACCGAGCGGGCTTGGAAACGTTTGCGAAGAATGGGGCCCGCCGAGGAGTTCAAGCATGGCAGAGACGAAGATGAAGGCGGTTCGGCTCTATGCCGATTGGGATCCCAAGCCGGGCTTCAAGCTTGGCGCGAAGGACGTGGACAAGAAGCAAACCTACCTGGGCAGCCGGGTGTGGCGCAACCCGAAGCTCGTGGTGGAGGAGGTTCCCATCCCCAAGCCCGGCCACAGAGAGGTGCTCATCGAGGTGCGGCAATGCGGAATCTGCGGAAGCGACGTCCACATGGCGCAGCCCGAGAAGGACGGCTACATCTTCTATCCCGGCCTCACGGGCTTCCCCTGCACCCTCGGCCACGAGCTTTCGGGGGTGGTGCGCGACTTCGGGCCCGGGGCCATGGACAAGGTGACCAACCGGCCCTTCAAGGGGGGGGAGTGGGTGTGCACCGAGGAGATGGTCTGGTGCGGCTCCTGTCAGCCCTGCGCCGACGGTTTCCCCAACCACTGCGAGCGTCTCGATGAGATAGGCTTCAACATCAACGGAGGCTTCGCGAAGTACCTGGTGGTTCCGGATCGCCTCCTCTGGAGCCTCGATCCCCTGCGCGAGCAGTTCTCCGAACGGGACGTCTTCCGGCTCGGGAGCATGGTGGAGCCGACGAGCGTCGCCTATACCGGGGTGATCGTTCGCGGCGGGGGGATCAAGCCGGGCGACAACGTGGTGATCTGCGGCTCGGGGCCGGTCGGGCTCGCGGCCTGCGCGATCCTCAAGCGCGCCGGAGCCGCCAAGGTTATCCTTTCCGAGCCGGAGCCCGCCCGCGGCGAGGTGGCGAAGCGGCTTGGGGCCGACGTCGTCATCAATCCCCTCACGGAGAACATGCCCGAGCGGGTGCTCGAGATCACCCACGGGATGGGGGCGAAGCTCTACCTCGAGGCGACGGGGCTCCCGACGGTCGTCTATCCCCAGATCGAGCAGTGCATCTGGGAGGGGAGGACCCTGAACGCCACGGTCGTCATCGTCGCCCGAGCCGACGCCAAGATTCCCGTCACCGGCGAGGTGCTCCAGGTTCGCAGGGCCCAGATCGTCGGCACGCAGGGGCATTCGGGGGATGGAACCTTCCCCCACGTCATCCAGGCCATGGCGAGCGGGATGAACATGCTTCCGATGATCACGAAGGAAGTGAAGCTCGATGAGGTCCCCGAGGACATCGTGCTTCTTCGAACCGACAAGAAGGAGTGCAAGATCAGCTGCCCGAACCCGGGGAGCAACTAGGAGGCGATCATGGCAGGAAAGGGCGAGAAACCCAAGTTTCTGACGACGAGCCATCCGCTCATCGTCTTCGAGGATAACGAGGTGGGGCGCCTCAAGAAGAGGATCTTCGACGCGCCCATGTCCGAGATCGACCGGATCCTTGCCGACTATGAGATACCCGCTCCCTCGGAGCTGGGGAAGGGGGGCTGCTACATCCAGAGCACCCCGCGTGCGCATGCGATCGAGAAGCGCCACCGAAACGACATCGTCCTGATCCCGGTGGGCACAACCGAGAACCACGGCGCCCACGCGAACAGCGGCCTCGACAACTTCATGGTGACGCAGATCTGCGAAGGGGTGCGCCGCTTCACCGCGAAGAAGGGGCGGGAGGTGAACCTCGCAGCCCCACCGCTGAACTACGGGGGCCACCCCTATCACCACCTCGGTATGCCGGGGACGGTCATGGTGCCGCAGGAGGTGGTCGTCGAGACCCTCATCTACGTGATGCTCGGGCTTTGGAATGACGGCTACCGCAAGCAGATCATCATCAACAACCACGGTCAGCTCTGGATGCTCGAGACTGCGCTTCACGAGTTCCTCAAGCGCTTCCAGCTGCCCGGCATCTATCAGGTTCTCGACTGGCACCGCGCGGTGCGGGAGTTCTTCATCCCCGTCGATCGCGAGGACTCCCTCGAGACCACCTTCATCCATGCCGACGAGAGCGAGACCGCCGTGGGGCTGCTGCTGTTCCCCGACATGATCGACATGAAGCACGTCAAGGACGCCCGAGGTCCCACCTTCCTCCCTGGAGGCCACTTCGACACCTCGGTCGATCCCTGGCGGCGTCCCCATCGCTGGTCGGAAGGCGAGGGACACACGGCGATTGAGCGCAAGGGAACCCCCGAAGGGGTGGTCGGTGAGCCCTCGCTTGCCACTGCGCATAAGGCGAAGCGGCCGATTGCAGCCATCTTGAGCTACTTGACCCTGGTGGTCGATCAGATTCTCGAAGCCTTTCCCTCGGGGAAGCTTCCGCCGATCGATCAGATAACCCTGCGCGACCCGAAGGAGCTCGAGCCCTTCCTCAAGGAGCCCTTCAGCCCCGGCTGGAAGAGCGTCTTCGAGCTTCCCCTCGTGGGCCCCTTCACGAAGGGGTAGCGCCATGCCCGCCCGCTCGGGCGGCATCAGGCCGGGGATGCTGCCATGAGCACGAGCTTCCGCTATCCGCTTTCGCTTCAGACCGTCCTGCCGGACGACTACCGGACCAACGGGAGCTTCGCCCGGCTGCTGGACTCCCTGCGGGAGGTCGGCTTCTGGGGCCTGGAGCTCAACATCGGCGATCCGCGCGAGCTCGATTACGGGAGCGTGCGGCGCTTCCTCCAGGGCCACGGCCTGGAGCTCTCGATGCTTGCGACGGGGCTCACCGCACGCCGGCTCGAGCTTTCCCTGTCCTCCGCCGACGAAGGGGTGCGCTCCACCTCCGTCGCGGTCTGCCGCGAGCTGATCGATTGGATCGACAATCGAACGACGGGGCTCATCATCGGCTTCTTGAAGGGAGGCCAGAGCCCCGATCGGGAGCAGGCGCGGCGGAGGTTCGCGCGCTCGCTCGCGGAGATCCTCCCCCGCGCCGAAGAGCGCCGCGTTGCCCTGCTCGTGGAGGCGACGAATCGCTACGAGTCCGCCATCGCGAACACGATCGACGAGGCCGCGGAGCTCGTGGAGGACTACGGGGCGGATGTGGCGCAGATCCTTCCCGACACCTTCCACATGAACATCGAGGAAGCGGATCCGCTGGGGGCGCTGCGGCGTCGGAAGGGCCGCTTTACCTCCTTCCACCTGTCCGACAACAATCGCCGCTTCCCGGGCTTCGGCGCGATCGATTTCGCGCCCTACGTCGCCCTTCTCGACGGGATCGGCTACCGCGGGCGCCTTGCGATCGAGGGCAACTGCGCAAACGACCCGGCAAGCGAGGCGCGCGCGAGCCTAGCCCGGCTCGCGCCGCTGCTACAATCATAGGGAGGAAACATGGCCAAGACTGTTCGCGTCGGGGTGATCGGCACCGGGAGAATCGGCAAGCTGCATACCGAGCACCTCGCCTTCCGGATACCGGAGGCCGAGGTGCTCGCCGTTTCGGATGTGAACGAGGCGTCAGCCGAGCGGTGCGCCGCTGAGTATGGGGTGGCGGTCGTCGCGAAGGACTACCGCAGGCTCCTCGAGGATCGCGAGATCGACGCTGTCATCGTATGCTCGAGCACGGACACCCACGCCCAGATCATCGTCGAGGCGGCCGCCCACGGGAAGAACATCTTCTGCGAAAAGCCGATCGCCCTCGAACTGGGGGTGATCGACAACGCCCTCGAGGCCGTCCGGCGGTCGGGGGTGAAGCTTCAGGTCGGATTCAACCGCCGTTTCGACTCCAACTACCGCAGGGTGTGGGAGCTTCTCCGAGAGGGCAAGATCGGCGAGCCGCATCTCCTGCGCATCACCAGCCGCGATCCGGCTCCTCCCCCGATCGACTACGTGAAGGTGTCCGGCGGACTCTTCCTCGACATGATGATTCATGACTTCGACATGGCGCGATACCTGATCGGCAGCGAGGTGGAGGAGGTTTTCACCCTTGCCGCGGTGCGGGTGGACCCGGAAATCGGAAGGGTGGGCGACGTCGATACCGCGGTGGTTTCCCTCCGCTTCGAGAACGGCGTCCTTGGGACTATCGACAACAGCCGCAAAGCCGTCTATGGTTACGACCAGCGGGTGGAGGTCTTCGGCTCGAAGGGTATGGCGCAGACGGCAAACAACACCCCGAACAACGCCCGC
>DAHVAK010000106.1 GCA_027314665.1 Spirochaetales bacterium | reverse complement strand
CATGACCTGGTACTACGGTCGCGGCTATCAGCACACCCGCATCGAAGACGGCGAGACTGACCCGACCTCCAACCGTTCCGCCGTCCTCTCAAGCGACGGGCAATTTCCAAAGGAAGCCATCATCCACTCCTTCCGGCAGGCGGCCGGGGAGCTGGAAGCCGATCTCGTCTCGTTCATCGTCGGCAAGCTCGAGCGCTACAACGGATAGCCCTGGAAGGCTGTCGCGATTTCACGACGAGGCCTGCGGGAAGCGGGGAAGGATTGCCATTTTCCCCTCCACACAGCATAGTTGGCGGGATTGAAGGAGTCTCCATGAAAGGGATCATCCTCGCGGCGGGATACGGGACCCGCTTCCTGCCGGCAACGAAGACAGTGCCGAAGGAAATGCTACCGCTCATCGACAAGCCCTCTATCGCCTTCATCGTGGAGGAGTTCCTTGCCTCCGGGATAACCGAGATTCTCGTCATCTCCTCGCGCAGGAAGAAGAGCCTGGAGGACTACTTCGATCGCGAGGTTGAGCTCGAAGGGATCTTTCGCGCCGAAGGCGCCGAGGAGAAGCTCGCCAAGATCAGCCCCTACAAGGCCAAAATCTACTTCGTGCGCCAGCAGGAGATGCTCGGAACCGGTCACGCCCTGCTGCAGGCCAAATCGGTCATCAACGACGAGCCCTTCGTCGTCGCCTATCCCGACGATCTACACTTCGGCTCAAAACCCCTTACCCGGCAGCTCATCGAGACCTACGAGCAAACCGGCTGCAGCGTCCTTGCAACCATCCATGACCCGCCCGACCTCAACCGCTACGGCGTCGTCAAGCTTGACCCCGACGGAATCCACGTGGCGGACATCGTAGAGAAGCCTCCGCGGGGCGAGGAGCCGAGCCGCGAGGCGTCGATCGGGCGCTATCTCTACACCTCCGAGCTTTTTCGGCTCCTCGAAGAGGGCTGGGATCTGCACCGAGGCGGCGAGTACTACCACACCTATGCCCTCCGTCAGCTCATGAAGGCCCGCAAGGTCGTTTTCAAGCGAACCGAGGGGGAACGGTTGGACATCGGCTCGCCGGAGGGCTACCTTCGGGCGATCCTTCGCTACGCGGCGGGTGTCGAAAGCTACCGAGAGGTCATCCGGGAGGCGATCGAAGGGGATCTGTTGGGGCCGGGGCTCGGTTAGGCATAGGCCCGCTTCGCCTGCGCCTCGGACGAGAATGGCCCGCTCCGGCACCGCGACGTTCCTCGGACGAGCGGGATTCGGGCCCGCGGGGGGGCGACACCGCCGGAAGGGGTCCGGAATCGTGGGTTTGCGGCATGTTTCCGACATTTCCGTTTTTTTTGTCTTTTCTTAGGCCGAATTGCTCGCTAAAATGGCAGAGCGCAACGGCTATCCGACCGCGCAGAGGGTAAAAGGCGTGACGATTCGAGCAAAGCTCTCCTTGGTGATCGTGCTCATGCTTGTGGCATTCGCCATTTCGATCATCGTATACTTCTCCATCCTTTCCCCGATCAGCAAGATCCAAGGCGAGCAGCACACCCTTTCCGTCCTTCGTTCCAGCCTTTCCGACGAGGCCCTGGAGGCGAACCGCCTCCTGAGCGCCTCGGATTTCGAGCAGCAGCTCGCAACCTTCCAAGCCTCGGCGAAACAGACCGACCTCGCCTTTCGCTCCCTCCAGAGTCTCAAGGTTCTGCCGCGCCTGAGCGCCTCGATCCGCACCGCACTGGGAAGCATAAAGAAGCTGGAGACCCTGATCGATGGGGACACCGCGCAGACGATGACCTTCTTGACCTCCGTCGACAAGGAAGCAAGGGCACATTACGTCACCGGAGGCTTCGAGCTGTACGATTTGGCGATCGACCGCACGATCAGCGTGCGAAGCATCGCCCCCCTGCTGTTCGATCTCGATCAGATGAATACCAAGATCTACATCCTCACCAACGATCTGCAGACCTCCATGCAGGTCATCGACACCCAGGACGCGACCATCGCCAAGGAGATTGCGCGAGTGGAGGCGCAGAGCACGATCATCGCCGTGGTGATCATCATCGTGCTCGTGGCCCTCACGCTCTTCGTGGCGCTCCTCCTCTCAAACCGGATCGTGCGCTCGGTGCGCTCGATCGAAAGCAGCGTGGCCGGCATGAGCGAGGGCGATCTCACCCGAAGCTTTTCCGTGGAGAGCCGCGACGAGA
>DAHVAK010000170.1 GCA_027314665.1 Spirochaetales bacterium | reverse complement strand
GCAGCTTGCCGACATCCTCGGCATCGGTCTGCTTCGCTTCGACATGAGCGAATATCAGGAAAAGCATACGGTCGCCCGTTTGATCGGGTCGCCGCCCGGCTACGTGGGCTACGAGGAGGGCGGGCAGCTCACCGACGCGATTCGCAAGACGCCGCATGCGGTCCTCCTCCTCGATGAGATCGAGAAGGCGCACCCCGACATCTTCAACGTGCTCCTGCAGGTGATGGACTATGCGACCCTCACCGACAACACCGGGCGCAAGGCGGACTTCCGCAACGTGATCGTCATCATGACCTCGAACGCCGGAGCTCGCGAGCTCGGCAAGCCGCTGATCGGCTTCGGGCAGCGGATCGTGACCGAGTCGGCGGTGAAGGAGGCGGTCGAACGAACCTTCGCCCCCGAGTTCCGAAACCGTCTGGACAAGATCGTCACCTTCAATCGCCTCGACGATCGGATCGTGCTGGAGATCGTGGACAAAGAGATCCGCGCCTTCCAGAAGCAGCTCTCCGAGAAGAACGTGACCCTGGAGGTCACCGATGCCGCGCGGAAGTGGATCGCGAAGGAGGGCTATTCTCCCGATTTCGGCGCGCGGAACATCGCCCGCATGGTGCAGGACCAGATCAAGCACTACTTCGTGGACGCGGTCCTCTTCGGCGAGCTCGCGCGCGGCGGAAAGGCGACTGCCGATGTCGACGAGGGCAAGATCGTCATTCGATCGGAAGAAGGGGAGGAGGCGGGCCGGGTTCCGGCGGGAGGCGATCGCGAAGACGGGGCCCCTCCTGCAAAACGTGGCCCCTGAGTTCCCCTATCTCGATGAGCACGCGGTCTTCCGCTTTCCTCCCGCGGAAGAGGCCGTTCTTCCCGGCATCGTGGCGGCGGGGGGCAACCTCTCCCCGGGCATGCTTCTGTCGGCCTACCGCCAGGGTATCTTCCCATGGTACGGCAGAGGCGAGCCGATCCTGTGGTGGAGCCCGGACCCTCGCTTCGTTCTCTTTCCCGAGGAGCTTCACGTTTCGCAATCGCTGAAGAAGCGACTGCGGCACGAGACCTATCGGGTCGCGTTCGACACCCACTTCGAGGAGATCATCACCGCTTGCGGCCAGGTTCCCCGCCCCGGTCAGGACGGAACCTGGATTACCCCGGAGATCGTTGCGGGCTACCTCGAGCTGCATCGGCTCGGCTACGCGCACAGCGCGGAGTCGTACATCGAGGGCAGGCTTGTCGGTGGGCTCTACGGGGTCGCGCTCGGAAGCATCTTCTTCGGCGAGTCGATGTTCAGCTGGGAGCCCGACGCCTCGAAGGTCGCCTTTGTTCGGCTCGTGGAGCTGCTCAAGAGCTACGAGGTGACACTCATCGACTGCCAGGTGTACACTCCGCACCTAGAGCGCTTCGGAGCGCGGGAGATTCCGCGGAGCGAGTTCCTCGCGCTCCTTGCCGCGGGCGTGGGCTCGTCTACCCGGCGAGGCCGCTGGTCGTAGCAGGGGGTTGGAATATGATTATCAAGCGGGAAAATCGGCACTTCTCGTATGCTCTACCCAAGGTTGGTTCGAGGAGAAGGCCGATTTTCGCGGTTGCCTTTGAATTTCCAACAACCTGAGAGGGGAGGAGGGCGCAGGTTGGACACCGGGGGGGCAGACGGGCGGGGACGAAAGGTGTTCTTCCTCCATCCGCATCCGGTCGTTCGCGAAGAGCTGCTCCCGAGCGTCCTCGAAAGCGAGTACGAGACCTACCTTGTCGATGATCACCTCCGCCTTCCCCTCCTGCTGCGAGGTTTCCCGGATTCGGTGCTTTTCCTCAACGTCGACGCCGAAGTGAAGGGCGTGAAGTGGCAGGACTACGCCCGCTCCCTGGCCTCCTCGCCTGAGACTGCGGGGGTGGGGATCGGCGTGCTCTCCTCCAGCGAGGATCGGGAGCTCATGCGGATCTACCTCGAGGAGCTTGCGGTGCCCTACGGCTTCATTGTGCTCAGGGCGGGGACCGAGGAAAGCCGGCGGAGCCTGCTCTCGGGGCTGAAAGAGGCCCGGGCCATCGGCCAGCGGAAATCGGTCCGGGCTCGCTGCGGCGACGGGGCCCTTGCCTCCTTCAACGTCAAGTACGGCGGGCGCTATCACTCCGGAATCGTCAAGGACTTGAGCTCGGCGGGCTTTGCCGGAAGCTTCAGCAACGGATTCGGGCTCGAAACGGAGACCCGTCTCACCGATATCCAGCTCAAGCTGCGCGGGCGGCTCATCAGGGTCTCGGCCCTCATCGCCCTGAAACGCCCCTCCGAGGAGGGAGAGGAGATCTACGTCTTTCTCTTCGACGCGACGGTGACAGGGGAGACGAAGCAGAAGCTACGCCTCTTCAGTCACGAGCTGCTGCAGGCCGAGATGGATAGGAAGATCGGCGCGATCGCGCTCCCGCGGCAGGGATCGCCCTGATTCGCTATCCCTCGCCCGCAAGGAGCTCCTCGACGCGCGCGAGGAGCTGATCGACGATAAGGGCAAGGAGCCCTGCGGCGACGGCACCCTCCAGGACGAAGGCGGAGTTCTCGCGCACAAGCCCCGCGATGATCGCCGTGCCCAGACCCCCCGCTCCGACGACGGCCCCCACGACCGCCGTACCGATGTTGATCACCACCGATGTCCGCACTCCTGCCATGATCACCCGCATGGCAAGGGGCAGCTCCACCCGAAACAGGCACTGGACGGAGGTCATTCCCATTCCGCGGGCCGCCTCGATCACGTCGGCGGACACCTGATCGAGCCCTGCTATGGTGTTGCGCACGATCGGCAGGAGGCTGTAAAGGAAAAGGGCGAGGACGGTGGGCGCGCTCCCGAAGCCGAGCAGGGGCACCGAGAGGGCGAGAACCGCCACGGGCGGAACGGTCTGTCCAAGGGAGCTCAGGTCGTTCACCAACGGGAGGAAGGCCCTTCCGCTTCGTCGCGTGACGAGGACCCCGAGGGGCAGCCCGATTCCGATCGCGAGCGCGCTGGAGGCCCCAACGAGAAAGAGATGCTCGCCGACAAGCGCGGCAAGAGAGGCGCGCGGGTAAACGAGCTCGCTGCTCCCGGGGAAGAGCAGGCCAAGGGCAGCCCTCCAGAGGGGCATGTTGGACACGACGAGGCCGAAGAGAAGGGCTGCGAAGAGGGTGAGCACCCATTTGAGCGGGCTGCGCGGAAGACGCCTCGCAAGAGCGAGCGCCGGGGCTGCGCCGCCGCGGGGGGACGGCGGCCCTCCGGGCTCGAGGGCTTCCAGCTCCTCGCTCATGCTCTACGCCCCCGTAATCCGCTCGATATCCGCGAGCGAGACCTCTCCGATGAGACGTCCTTCCTCATCGAGGACCGGGACTACCTTGATCCCCTGACCGAGCATGCGCGAGAGCGCCTCCCGCAGCGAGGCCGACGAGCGAACGGCGATGTCGGAGCCGCTCGCGTGGGTGACGGCGAGCTTCGGGTTTGCGAGCCCGTCGACCTCTTTGAGGTCCACCCACCCGAAGAGGCTCGCGTCTCGGTCGGTGATCCAGACGAATCTCCTGCCCTCCGCCTTCAGCTCTCCGATGCGCTCGGCAAACCGGGAGTCGAAGAGGGAGAGCGAGATCGACTCCCGCAGGTGGTCAGCCACGGAGAAGCGCGACAGGCGCTTGAGCGCGCGGTCGCCTCCGACGAAGTTCCTCACGAACTTGTTCTTGGGCTGGGAGAGGAGGTTCTCGGGGGTGTCGATCTGGACGAGGCGACCGCGCGACAGCAGCACGATCCGATCCGCCAGGCGGATCGCTTCGTCGAGGTCGTGGGTGACGAACACGACCGTCTTCCGCAGGCGGCGCTGGATCTTCAGAAACTCGGCCTGGAGGATTTCGCGGTTGAGCGGGTCAACCGCCCCGAAGGGCTCATCCATCAGGAGAATAGGAGGATCGGCGGCGAGGGCGCGCGCTACCCCGATCCGCTGGGCCTCTCCTCCCGACAGCTCGCGCGGGTACTTTCGTCGGTAGAGGGAGGGCTCCAGCCCGATCAGCGAGAGCAGCTCTTCGACCCGCGGCGCGGTCCGCTCCGCGCGCCAGCCGAGCAGCCTCGGGACCACCCCGATGTTCTCGGCCACGGTCATGTGGGGGAACAGCCCGACGCTCTGGATCACATAGCCGATCT
This sequence comes from Spirochaetales bacterium, assembly GCA_027314665.1. Lineage (GTDB taxonomy): Bacteria > Spirochaetota > Spirochaetia > DAHUYW01 > DAHUYW01 > DAHUYW01. Next base: position 36,985 of record DAHVAK010000170.1, on the reverse strand, counting down.
GCCTGCGCAGGAGCTCTGGTCGCACCGCCGCGGCAGGTCGCCCGTCGATGAGCACCTGCCCCTCGCTCGGCTCGATCATCCGGTTGATGAGCTTGAGGGTGGTGGACTTGCCGCAGCCGGAGGGTCCGATCAGGACGCACAGCTCGCCCGCCTCGACGGTGAAGCTCAAAGCCTCAACCGCGGCGTTCTCCCCGTAGCGCTTGGTTACCCCTTTGAGCTCGATCATGAGGAGATCCCCTTCGGCGTGAGGGCCCGAATGAGAAGGGCCATGAGCCGGTCAGTGATGACGGCGAGGGCGATGATGGGAATCGTGCCGAGGAGGATCAGGTCGGGCGCGGCCTGTCCCAGCCCCTGGAAAATGAAGACCCCCAAGCCTCCCGCGCCGATGAGCGCCGCAACGGTCGTGTTGCCGATCGCCTGGACAAGCGATATGCGAATCCCGTTCATGACGACCGGAAGGGCGAGCGGAAGCTCCACCGAGAGGAAGAGCTGACCCCGTGCCATGCCCATCCCGCGTCCGGCCTCCACGAGCGCCGGATCGACGACCTTGAGGCCGATATAGGTGTTCCTCACGATGGGCAGGAGGGCGTACAGCGTGAGGGCGATGAAGGCCGGGGCGGTCCCGACGCCGCTGATGCCAATCATGCCGAGGGTGGGAAAGCGCCGGGAGAGGAAGGCAAGCGGCGCGATCAGAAGCCCGAAGAGGGCGAGGCTCGGGATCGTCTGCAGCGCCCCCACCACGCCGAAGATCGAGCGCTCCGAGGTCCTTCTCCGGTGGGCCCAGACCCCGAGGGGCGTGCCGAGGAGGGCGGCAATCGCCGTGACCGAAAGGGAGAGGACGAGATGGTAGCCGAGCTGCGAGAAGAAGCGATCCTTGCGGGCCATCCACTCCTGGAGGATCGAGAGGCGATCGAAGAGGCCGGCGCTCGCGAAGACGGCCACGAGAATGAGGGCAAGCGAGGCGACGGCCAACCGAGCGAATCGCCGTCTCGGCAGAGCCTTGAGCGAGGCGAGGAGAAGGATGTACCCCGAAAGCGCGGCGAGCCAACTCCCGGGGGCGAGCCCGACCCGCGCGTAAGGGGCATTCGGCGGCATCAGCCTCGCCACCGAGAGCCCTCCGGCGACAAAGGGAAAAACCAGGAGAAGGTCGCCGGTGAACCCGAGCAGGAGCGCGGTCGCCTCCGGCGTGAGCCCTCCGCGCTCAGGCAGGCGAAGATCGACGCGGGCGGCGAGGAAGAGGGCGATCAGCAGCAGCAGGAGGAAGGCGGCGAAGAGCGCCGGAGGGGCCGCCCGCCACAGAGGGTAGGGAACCCCCGAGGCGATTCGATTCATCCGCACCTGCATGAAGCCGAGGCCGAGCGATCCGATCCCGACGAGCACCCCGAGGAGGGAAACTCGATCCAGCCTGCGCTCATCCACCGGCAGCCCTCCCGTGCGAGCGGGGCCGCGCTACTTGAGAAATCCCTGAGAGACGAGGTAGGCCTTCGCAACGGAGCGCGCCTCCTGCCCCTCAATCGCTATCTTCGCGTTCAGCCTCTGGAGGGTCTCGAGGGTAAGCCCCTTGAAGACCGGATCCAGGATGGCGGCGATCGCAGGGTATTTCTTGTAGATCGCCTCGCGAACGATGGGGGTCGGCTCGTAGACGGGCTCGACCTCCTTGGTGTCGGCGAGCACGACCAGCCCCAGGGCGGCAAGCTGGCCGTCGGTGCCGTAGGCCATCGCCGCGTTGACCCCGTCGGTAGCGTCCGCGGCGGCCTTCTCGGTCTGAGCGGTGTTTCCGCTGGACAAGACGAGGAGCTGGCTCTTTGAGAGGGTGAAGCCGTAGGCCTTCTCGAAGGCCGGGAGGACATCGGGGCGGGAGACGAACTCGTCCGATGCGGCGAGCTTGAAGCGCCCTCCGGCGTTTACGTAGCGAGCAAGATCCTCGAGGCTCGACAGGTGCTGCTCGGTTGCGAGATCCCTTCGCACGGCGATGGCCCAGGTGTTGTTGGCCGGCGCCGGAGTGAGCCAGACGATCCCGTTTTGCGATAGGTCGAGCTTCTTGACCATTGCGTAGCCCTTGGCAGGGTCTTTCCAGATTGCCGGATCGATGCCGTGGAAGAAGAAGGCGCCGTTGCCCGTGTACTCGGGATACAGGTCGATCTCCCCGCTGATGATGGCCTTTCGGACGACGTCGGTCGGGCCGAGCTCGGTCTTGTCCACCGCGTTGAAACCGTGGGCCCGCAGGAGGAGCACCATCATCTCCCCGAGGAGGCCCCCCTCGGTGTCGATTTTCGACCCGACGATGATTGTTCCTCTTGTCGGTTCCTGGCCTCCTGCGGCCCAGGCGCTTCCGACGGCAAGCGCGAGAAGGGCGGCGACGAGGGCGAAGGATCTTTTTTTCATGCAGGACTCCCCTTGCGGTTTGCGGTATGATAGCAGGGTGCTGCCGACTCAGAGGTACCTGCTAAAACGGGGTTTTCTCGAACCAAATTGAGGCAAGTGGCTCAACCGAAAACGCCGTTTTTTGGCAAGCGGGTTCATCACTTTGTCAGCACCCTGATAGGCCAACTTAGCTCCATATCCGAATTGCGTCAAGAAAAAGCTCGTCTTTCCGTTCGGCCGGCGCGCCCCCCAGCGGCGAACGGGGCGCAGGGAGTGAGGATGAAAGAGAGGGCCAAGATTCTCGTCGGGATCGGCGCCGGGGTGGTTGTGGTCGGGATCGCGACTGCGATTGCCGCTCGCCTCCTGTTCGCAGGGAGCGCTCGCGTCGTGACCTTTCCGGGAAGCCTCGTCGAGGGCGGGCCGCAGATCGTGAAGGAGTATGCCCTCGCCAACTTCGACCGGATCGACGGCGGGGACGCCTTCCAGCTTGCGGTGAGCGAGGCGCCGACCTACCAAGTCCAGCTGCGCACCCTGCGCTCCCTCGAGAGCCAACTCGACGTTTACGTGGAGGGGGAGACCCTGCACATCGGGCTGCGCCCCGGGGTCGTGACGGCCCGCGTCGGACTCTACCGCGCGATTGTCACCATGCCCAAGCTTTCCGCCATCCGTACGAGCGGGGCGGCCAAGGTGAGCTTCTCAGGCTTCTCCGGCGACGAACTGACCGTGGCGAGCTCGGGCGCCGCGAAGATCGAGGGAGCGGGCCGCGGCTACCGGCGGCTTCGCGTGGACTCAAGCGGCGCGTCGGTTATCGGGTTGCAGGATCTCCCGGTGACCGATGCGCGGGTCCGGTCGAGCGGGGCTGGGGTTGTCCGGCTCACGATGCAGGGCGGGGAGCTTTCCGGTGAGCTCTCGGGAGCCGTGCGCCTTGTCTACTCGGGAAGCGTCAACAGAGTGGACGTTCGGGCAAGTGGAGCCTCCGTCGTCACGCGGAGGTGACGCCTCCGGTGCGGGAGACTGCGCCTGCATGAGCGCTGCGGCGCAGGTTTTTTCTCTTTTTTGTTACCACGGATGGGGGTCGGTGTTTTTTGTATGAAGCGAAGGGGACAGAACCTCTTCTAGAAAGATTTCTTTTCGGAATCACCCATCGCCCCCGCAGTTTTACCTCCTTTTCTGCGGGGGCACTTTTTTGCCCTCACAGGGTCTCGAAGGGGACGCCGGGCGAGCGCCCGTGCGGGCTTGTCCGGGAGAGACTCTGCGGGGCCCCGCCGCCTCGGCGGCTACAGAACCCCGCGTTTCCTGAGCGACTCACGAATCCGATCGAGGCTAATGCCGTACTTCTCGGCGATGTCACGGGCGTAGCTCTTGCCCATGGGGGGGCCCACTTCGATGCGGTAGGTGCGCCGCGCGGAGCCGGCCTGCCCGCTTCGGCTCTCGGTCCCTTCCGTGACCCCAGCGACGAGACTCACGCGCAGGCTCTCGCCGGCGATGCTGCGGTTGATCTCGTCGATGTGATAGGCAAGCTCATGCAGATGGGTGGCGAAGACGGCTCGGACGCCGAGGATGCGGAAGGCGCTCACGATGTCCTCCGCCAGGTAGAGACTCTCGCCGGGACTGGTGCTTGAAAGCGACTCGTTCAAGAGCACGAGGCTGTGGCGGGTCACCACGCCGAACAGCTCCGACAGGCGGGCGGCCTCTTCTCCGAGGCGCCCCTGCTCGAGCTCGCCCTTCTCTTCGAGCGGAAAGTGGGTGATGACATGGTCGACCGGGCTCACCTCCGCGCTCTCAGCGGGGACCAGGAGTCCGGCCTGGGAGAAGACCTGGAGCAGCCCGATGCCCTGGGTGTAGGTGGTCTTCCCTCCCTGGTTGGGCCCGGTGAGGATGAGGATCCTGCCGCCCTCGTCGAAACGGATGTTGTTGGTGACGATCATCCGGGAGGGGAGGTCTCCGTCTGCCCCTTCGAGCATGAGGAGTGCAAGGCGCAGGTTGTAGAAGTTGGCGGCGATGAAGCGGCGCTCCCCCATGGGCGCAAGGCGCGGCTTGCACAGGGGCAGCCCCGCGGTCTTCAGGCGAGAAAGCAGCGTCGCCGTGCCCACGTAGAAGGCGATCTCCTTTCGGATCACCTGCAGGAAGCCGGTGTTCACCTTGAAGTAGCGCTTGAGCGAGGCGACGAGGGGGCGGCTCAGCGAGTTGAGCAGCTTCTCCAGGTCCTGGAACAGCGGCGCGAGGGGAAAGGCGCCGGTCGGATAGAGGCCGGGATCGACAGGGCGGGGTGTCTGGTGGAGGGGGAGAGCGCTCTCGAACTTCGCGACGTCGGGGCTCAGGCCCAGGACGCGGGCGAGAAGGGCCTGCTCGTGAAAGTGGGTATCGTTGACCGCGAGGAGCACGGCCTCCACCGGGCGAAGGCGCTCGTCGAGGTTGATGCCGAGGGTGACGCTCTTTTTCTTGCGGAGGCCTTCGCGGAGCTTCGGAAGCTCCTCCGCAAGCGACCGGAAGTCCGCGGAGGTCGCTCGCTCCTCGACCACCGCCTGCAGGCGCCTCAGTCCCTCCGATCGGATTCGCGCGCCCCAACTCTCGAAGAGGCGGCGGAAGCTCTCGACGCAGTCGACGTACAGCTCGAGCTCCGCAATCCGCCAGATGGCCTGGAGGAGGGGAGCCCCCTCGTTGCGGTGGGTCTCGGTGTACCAGCTCATCTCGCTGATCATCGGAAGAAGATCGCGCAGCGAATCGGAAAGCCGCGGGTTCTCGATGAGATCGTCGAGGATCTCCTGCCGGTACTCGATGGCCCGGTAGTCGGTAGCGAGGGTCGCGAGAATATCGAGGACCTCCTCGCGGCTGACCCCGTTGCCCGCGATCTGCTCGGCGATATCGAGGAGGCCGAGATCAACGATGGCTCGATCGGCGAGGCGCTCGCCCGCTATCGCCGTGTCGACTCCCGACGGGTAGAGGAGGCTGACTGATTGTTGTGCATCGTCCACGCCCCTATTAAAACACGGGCGACACCCGAACACAAGCCAAAGGCGCGAGGAGCGACCGAGCGGGCCGCACGGTCGAAAGATGCGCGCTAGTACTTGAAGGCGCTGTCCCCGATGAACTCCCGAAGAATGGAGTCGTCGGGAACGATGCTCGCGGGGATGGGGGCGAAGTTGTTCAGAAAGATCAACAGGCGATTCGCCTCCGCATACTCCCGGTGAAAGGGCTTTACGCTCATCAGGAGCGGCTCGGCATAGGTCTTGAGGACCGCCAGCTCGTAGTCCAGGGCGGAGTTGAAGGCGGAATCGGCGTTGTTCTGGAAGGGAAAGATGTTCCGGTCCTCGCCGCGGCGTACCGACTGCCAGCGCCCCAGGGTCGTGAGGGCGCTGTAGCCGCGGAAGTTGTAGTCGCGCACGATGCGGCGCAGCAGGCGGTTGTCGGTCGTAGAGATTCGATTGTGGTCGTCGAGATTGAGCTGCGTGAGAGCGGAGACATAGATCGTATACTTCTGCTTGCGCGGGATGCGAGGGGTCAGCTGATCGTTGAGGCCGTGAATTCCCTCCATAACGAGGATCCCTCGATCGGGCAGGCGGAGCTCCCTGCCGCGAGGCTTTCGCTCGCCGCTCTTGAAGTCGAACTCCGGAATCTCGACGGTCTCACCGGCAAAGAGCGCGAGCAGATGCCGGTTGAGCAGCTCCACGTCGATCGCCTCGAGAGCCTCGAAATCGAAGTCGCCGTTTGCGTCCCTCGGGGTTCGTTCGCGGCTGACGAAGTAGTCGTCCAGGGAGATGGCCACGGGGTTGAAGCCGGTCACGCGCAGCTGGATGGCCAACTTCTTCGCAAAGGTGGTCTTGCCCGAGGAAGAGGGCCCTGCGATGAGCACGATCCGCACCTGCTCGCGCCTCCCGTGGATGCGATCGGCTATCTCGGCGATCTTCTTGTTGTGCAGGGCTTCGGCGATCCGGATGAAGTCGGGAATCTCTTTCGAGGCCACGAGGTCGTTGAGGTTGCCGACGCAGTGGATGTTGAGGATCTTTCCCCAGCTCTTGTATTCCTTGTAGACCGAGAAGAGCAGCGGATCGTCGGCAAAGGGCCCGAGCTCTGTCGGGTCGTTCTGCGGCGGATAGCGCAGAAGGAAGCCGGGATCGTAGCGCGCGAGGTCGAAGGTCGTCAGGAGGCCAGTGTTCGGGACGAGCGGTCCATAGGAAAGGTCCATGAAATCCCCGCAGACGTAGACCGGGATCTTGTTTGCGTTGCGATACTTCAGGAGGAGCACCGTCGCCGTTTGACCGCGGGACTGGAAGTAGTCGAGGGCCTCGGTATAGGAGACCACCGTGCGATGGATAGGAAGGCCCTTCGCGACGATCTCGCGCATCCGCCGCCGCATGCGATCGAGGTCCTCGTCGCTCACCGACTCGAGGCCGTCAAAATGATAGTAGTAGCTGTTTCCGAGGGAATGGCCGATGACGAGGCGTCGCTCGGGAAAAAGATCGTGCACTGCGATGGTGAGCAGGAAGCAGAGCGAGCGCCGCAGGGCGCGCACGCCCTGGTCGCTCTCGGCGGTGATGAGCTCGAGCTGGGAGTCGACCTCGATCTTGTAGGAAAGGCTCGTCGGCTCGTTGTTGACGAGGGCCGCCACCACCTGATGGGCCGAGCCGGCAAACTCGGGCTCGGCGAGAAGGTCGTGGACCCGGGTGCCGTAGGCGACCGTGAGCGTCTTTCCGCTCGGGAGGGATACCTTGATCTCTTGCGTCATCTGTCTGCTTTCTCCCGCCCGGCGGGGGCGCCGCCAAGAGGCCGTCAATGCGCCCAAAGCTGCCCTCCGGAACGACCCGGGTGCGACGCGGCTCGGGGCGGGTCTGCGGAAGGAGGGCTGTTTCGGCGGTAGGCCGCTGGCTGCAGCTGCACCCCGCTAGCTCGTGCGAGCCTCCTTGTAGAGTCTGGCCTCCTCGGAGGTGAGGGGACGCTGGATGGAAAGCTCTCCCGACTCCTCGACCTGAACCATCGGAAGGTCAGGGTAGGGCTGCCCGTCGCCGTTCACCAGGAGCCGAACGACGGGAAGCTTCGGACTGGCGGGGTTCGTGCGGATCACGACCCCGACCGACTTGTTGCCGAGCTCGACGTGGGTGCCGATGGGATAGATGGAGAGGGTGAGGACCAAGGCGCGAAGGACCTTCTCGTCGTAAAACTTGCCTGCATCCCGCAGGAGATCGAGGATACCGGAATGGCCGTCGCGGGCCTGGCGGAAGGGGCGCTCCGAGACCGCGGCGACGTAGGAGGAGGCCACCGCCACGATCTTTCCGTAGAGGGAGAGCCTATCCCCGACGAGCTTGCGCGGATAGCCCGAGCCGTCCATCCGCTCGTGGTGCTCGAGCACGGCGACCGCAATCTGCATGGGAAAGCCGGCCTCCTTGAGGGCCCGAAAGGAGAGGATGGGGTGGGCGATGATCATCTGCTTTTCCCTCGGGCCCAAGGTCCGATCGCTCAGGTAGATCTCAGGGGGGATGCGCATCATTCCGATCGTGTGCAGGAGCCCGGCAATACCCACCTCAATCGCGCGGTGGGGCGGAAGCTTCAGGAAATCGGCGAGGGCCACGGCGAGGATCGAGGACTTCACGGCATGGCTCGGGAGAAAGGCCATTCCTTCGCTTTCGACGTCGGGGAGGTTCAAGGCGTAGCGGGGCTGGCTCTTCACTAGGCTCATCAGCCCTTTCACAAGCTCGGTGATCTCTTCGATCTTCAGCTCGTTCTTCATCTTGTAGCGCTCGAAGATCGAGGCAACGAGGGCTACGCGCTGGCGGTAGGCGGCAAGGACCTGGTTGGAAGCCTCTTGCTCTTTGAGGTTCTTGTTGAGGGTGGTGCCGGGGCTTCCCGAGGCGTCAGGCGCGGGGGCGCCCGCCACCTTGCCCGCGGTGAGAACTTGAGTGAACTCCCAATCGACGAGGCGCCGTATGAGGGTTTCGGTGACGGGGATATCGGGGGCCAGAAGGATGTAGCTTTCGTCGAGATAGACCGGCGCATCGACGTATGAGTTTGGCGGAAGCTCGCGGATGGATAGCTTTCTCATGGGTGCTTTGCCGTTGACCCCCTACGCGGATTCATTTACACTTCTTCCTATTATTATAGGAGATCGGCGGGTGAAATTTAAGGTCATTTTCCTGCTGTTCAACGTCGTCCTTGTCGTCTCTTTTTTGGTCATCTACCTGATGCCCCTCTTCATTATCGGGTGGGACTACACCAAGGTCTTCTGGGCCGCGAACTGGTATCTGCCGGCGATCTTCTTTGCTATTATCGCGGTGCTCAACGTCTACTTCGCTCTCAATTGGCGCCTCTTCAACCTCCTCGAGCGCGAGGATTGGGCCAGCCTGGTCTCCTACCTCGAGCAGGAGATCTTCACGAAGAACCGCATCCGGCGCCAATATGTGAGGATACTTGTCAACGGTTATCTGGTCAATTCCAATACCGAGGGGATCAGTCGGCTTGAGGCGCTAGTCCGCGAGAAGCGCCCGGCGCTCATGCCCTCGATGGTCCTCTCGTTCGGGATCCCGCATCTCCTCAAGGGCGAACCGGCGCAGATGGAGGAGTACTTCGCCGAGTTTCTCAACGATAGGGGCACCCGGGAGCGGAATTGGGTGCTGTGGAACCATGCCTTCGCGCTCATGCTCCAGAAACGCCGCGACGAGGCTCGCGGGGAGCTGCTCTCCGTCGTGAAGGCGTCGCGCGAGCCGGTTTTGAGGCTCCTTTCGCTCTACCTGCTGGATGCGTTCTCCGATGGTGACGTCGAACGAGTGCTTGAGGAAGGAAAGGCATCGCTGAAGAAGCGATTCACTCCCTCCCTCTGGCAGAAGGAGCTCGAGCGGGCAAAGGACAATGTCCAGGTCGTCATCCTGTCGAAGCTGGTGCAAGAGTCGACCGAATGGCTTTTTTCCTTCGGCGCCTTGGGCGATCCTAAGGCGATCCACTAGCCTTTTTTTAGGTGAGCAACGGAGCTGTATCATGCGCGAGTTCAAGAAGTCACGAAAACTAGACGATGTGCTCTACGACATCCGGGGGCCCGTCCTCGCAGAGGCCAAACGGATCGAGGAAGAGGGCTTCCGAGTGTTGAAGCTGAACATCGGGAATCCAGCCCCCTTCGGATTCGATGCCCCGGATGAAATTCTCCACGACGTCATCATCAACCTGCAAAACGCGCAGGGCTACGTCGATTCCAAAGGGCTGTTCTCGGCGCGCAAGGCCATCATGCAGCACTATCAGGAGAAGGGCCTGCTCGACGTCGGAATCGACGACATCTACATCGGGAACGGCGCGAGCGAGCTTATCGTCATGGCGATGCAGGGCCTCCTCGACTCCGGCGACGAGATGCTCGTCCCGGCTCCCGACTACCCCCTGTGGACTGCGGCCGTGAACCTCTCCGGGGGAACCGCCGTGCACTACCGCTGCGACGAATCCTCTGACTGGTATCCGGATCTGGATGACATCGAGCAGAAGATCACCCCGCGCACGAAGGGGATCGTCGTCATCAACCCGAACAACCCGACCGGTTCGGTCTATCCCTATGAGATTCTCGAGGCGATCGTCAAGCTTGCGGCGCGCAAGGACCTCATCCTCTTCTCCGACGAGATCTACGACAAGATCCTCTACGACGGCGCCGAGCACGTGTCCCTTGCCACGATCTCGAACGAGGTCTTCACGATCACCTTCAACGGGCTTTCCAAGGCCTACCGCGCGGCAGGCTTCCGCGCCGGTTGGATGGTCTTCTCCGGAAAGCGCACCCACGCACGCGACTACATAGAAGGGATCGAGATGCTGTCGAACATGCGCCTGTGCAGCAATGTGCCCTCGCAGTACGCCATCCAGACCGCCCTTCACGGCTACCAGAGCATCGGCGATCTCGTGAAGCCCGGCGGGCGACTGCGCGAGCAGCGCGACTTCTGCTACAACCTCCTTGTCGATATCCCAGGAATCAGCTGCGTGAAGCCGGCGGGGGCGCTCTACATGTTTCCGAAGATCGACGCGGAGCGCTTTCACATCACAAACGACGAGCGCTTCGTCCTCGATTTCCTGCGCGCCAAGAAGGTTCTCCTGGTTCATGGAAGAGGCTTCAACTGGCCGGAGCCGGATCACTTCCGCATCGTGTTTCTGCCGCGAAAGGACGAGCTGGGCCTAGCGATGAACTCCCTGAGGGATTTTCTTGCCGACTATCACCAGGAGGAGCCCTGAGCGTTCATTGTCTCCTGTGCGGACGCCCAACGCTGCGAGGACTTGCCTCGGAAGCGGCGCGGTCGCTATAATTGTGAAAAGGTGTATCTTTTCCACCGCTCGTAAAGAAACCGATTAAGGGAACTATCTATGGATGTTCGCGTACGGTACGCGCCGTCGCCAACGGGGCTACAGCACATTGGCGGCGTGCGTTCCGCGCTTTTCAACTTTTTCTTCGCGCGCTCGCAAGGCGGCAGCTTCATCCTGCGGATCGAGGATACCGACCAGAGCCGCTACGACGAGGAGTCGCTTCGCGACCTCTACGAGACCTTCGCTTGGCTCGGGATCCACTGGGACGAGGGGCCTGATGTCGGGGGGCGCTTTGCCCCCTATGTGCAGTCACAGCGCTTTGCCCTCTACCAGGAACATGCCCGCAGGCTCATCGAGTCGGGCCACGCCTACGAATGCTTCTGCAGCGAGCAGCGCCTCGAGCGGATCCGCAAGATCCAGACGGCAAACAAGATGGCTCCCGGCTACGACCGCCACTGTCGGAACCTGACCGAGGCGGAGATCGCCGAGAGTCGGATGCAAGGCATCAAGCCCGTGGTCCGCTTCAAGGTGCCTCTTGAGGGCAGCACGGTGCTCCATGATCTCCTCCTCGGGGACATCGAGCGAAAGAACGAGGACGTCAACCCCGATCCGGTGCTCCTGAAATCGGACGGCTTCCCGACCTATCATCTGGCGAACGTGATCGACGATCACCTCATGGAGATCACGCATATCCTTCGCGCTCAGGAATGGGTTCCCTCGGGGCCGCTGCACGTGCTGCTTTACGAGGCCTTTGGGTGGGAGCCGCCGATCTACTGCCACCTTCCGATGGTAATGGGAGCCGACGGACAGAAGCTTTCCAAGCGCCATGGCTCTACCGCGGTTCGCGAGTTCCGGGAGGCGGGCTATCTGCCCGAGGCGATCATCAACTACGTATCGCTTCTCGGCTGGTCCTATGACGACACGCGTGAGTTCTTCTCGCGCGAGGATCTGGAACGGCTCTTTACCCTCGAGCGGCTGAACAAGGCGCCGGCGGTATTCGACTACAAGAAGCTCGACTGGTTCAACGGCCAGTACATCCGGCAGAAGGACGCCGAAGCGCTTGCGCAGCAGCTGCTGCCCTTCCTGAAGAACGCCGGAGTGCTTGGCGACTCCCCGAGCCCGCAGCAGCTCGCGCTGGTGAGGGCTGCGGTGCCTCTCGTCCAGGAGCGCCTGCGCGTGCTTGCCGACGCCCCGTCGCTTCTGCGTTTCCTCTTCGAGGAGCCTGCCTCCTACAACCTCGAGGAGGTAATCCCCAAGAAGCTCGATGCCCCCCGGACCCGCGCAGTCCTGACAAGCGCCTTGCCGCTCCTCGCCGGCTTCAAGGGCCGGACCGACGAGGAGAGCGAGGAGCTCTTCCGGGCAAAGGCCGAGGAGCTCGGCATGAAGCTCGGCGATCTTCTCATGCCCGTGCGGGTCGCGGTGACGGGAACCCGGATCTCTCCCCCGCTCTTCGCCTCGATGCGGCTCCTCGGTATCGAGCGCGTCCGCGCTCGCATCGAGCGGGTCATCAATCTCCTATCGAATGAGGTACAAACGAATGGCTGATACGGTCAACAACGGCGTGGCGACGATGGACAAGCTGGTCTCGCTGGCCAAGCGGCGAGGCTTCATCTTTCAGTCAAGCGAGATATACGGAGGGCTTTCATCGGCCTGGGACTACGGGCCGCTCGGGGTGGAGCTCAAGAATCGGATCCGGGACTTCTGGTGGCGGGAGATGACGCAGCTCCACGACAATATCGTGGGTCTCGATGCCGCCATCATGATGCACCCCCGGGTTTGGGAGGCGTCGGGTCACGTAGCGAACTTCACCGACCCCCTAGTCGACTGCAAGAGCTGCAAGAATCGCTTCCGTGAGGATCAGCTCCCCGAGGAGAATCGAAAGACGCGGAAGTGTCCGGAGTGCGGGGGCCAGCTCACCGAGCCGCGCAACTTCAACCTCATGTTCAAGACCCACATCGGTCCCGTCGAGGACGAGGCCTCGGTCGTCTATCTTCGCCCGGAGACCGCCCAGGGCATCTACGTGAACTTCCGCAGTGTCGTCCAGTCGAGCAGGGTGAAGATCCCCTTCGGCATCGCGCAGATCGGCAAGGCCTTCCGCAATGAGATCACGACCAAGAACTTCATCTTCCGCACCTGCGAGTTCGAGCAGATGGAGATGCAGTTCTTCATCAAGCCCTCGGAGGACGACAGGTGGTTCGAGCACTGGAAGGCGGAGCGCATGGCCTACTACGCGAAGCTCGGGATCCGCCCGAGCAAGCTGCACTTCCACCAGCACGGTCCCGATGAGCTCGCCTTCTATGCCAAGGTCGCTTTCGACATCGAGTACGAGTTTCCCTTCGGATGGAAGGAGCTCGAGGGGATCCACAACCGCACCAACTACGACCTCTCCCGGCACGCGGAGTTTTCCGGCAAGGATCTGAACTACCTCGACGAGGAGAGCCACGAGCGCTACGTGCCCTACATCATCGAGACCTCCGCAGGGCTGACCCGGACCGTGCTGGTGGTCCTCGCCGACGCCTACGACGAGGAGGAGGTTCCGGGGGAGGAGGAGTCGCGGGTGGTGCTGCATTTCCATCCCCTGCTCGCCCCGGTCACGGTCGGGGTCTTCCCCCTCGTGAAGAAGGACGGCCTTCCCGAGATCGCCCACGAGATCGAGAAGAACCTGCGGGAGGACTTCACGACCTTCTACGATCAGGGCGGCGCGATCGGGCGGCGCTACCGCCGTCAGGAGGAGATTGGCACCCCCTACTGCATAACGGTCGACTATCAGTCCAAGGACGACAACACGGTTACCCTTCGCTTCCGCGACACGATGGAGCAGGTGCGGGTCGCGATCCCCGAGCTTTCCGAGCGCATCCGCAAGGAGATCAAGGCCTACAAGAGGACCGGCACATGAGCGACGCTTTCGCGGGGCTCAAAGAGCGAGGCTTCGTGAGCCAATGCTCCGACGAGGAGGGGCTTCGCCGGCTCCTTGGCTCGCAGCAGGTGACCTTCTACATCGGCTTCGATGCCACCGCCGCAAGCCTCCATGTCGGCCATCTTCAGCAGCTCATGCTCATGGCCCACCTTCAGCGGCTCGGGCACCGACCGATCGCCCTCATCGGCGGCGGGACGACCCGCATCGGCGACCCGACCGGCCGCACCGAAGCGCGCAGGATCCTGCCGATCGAGACCATCAACGCGAACGCAGAGTCCTTTCGCAAGCAGATCGCCCGCTTCCTCGACTTCGGGGAAGGGAAGGCGCTCATGGTCGACAACGCCGAATGGCTTGCAGGCCTCAACTACATCGATTTCCTTCGCGACATCGGGGTTCATTTCTCGGTGAACCGGATGCTCAGCTTCGAGACCTACAAGATGCGCTTGGAGACCGGGCTCTCCTTCATCGAGTTCAACTATCAGATCCTGCAGTCCTACGATTACCTCATGCTCTATCGGCGCCACGGCTGCAGGCTCCAGATGGGCGGCGACGACCAGTGGGGCAACATCGTCGCCGGAATGGATCTCATCCGCAGGGTCGAGGGCGCGGAGGCCTTCGCCCTCACCTCGCCGCTGGTCACGCGATCCGACGGCAAGAAGATGGGAAAAAGCGAAGGAGGAGCCCTTTTCCTCGATCCGCAGCTGACCCCCCCGTACGAGTTCTACCAGTTCTGGCGCAACGTGCCGGATGCCGACGTGGAGAAGTTCCTCCTGCGCTTCACCTTCCTGCCGGTCGCGGAGGCCCATGAGCTCGGCTCGCTGCGGGACCAAGCGATCAACGGAGCGAAGGAACGGCTCGCCTACGAGATCACCTCCATCGTCCACGGAGAGGCGGAGGCCGAGGCTGCGCAAGACGCGGCTCGAGCCGCCTTCGGGGGGATGCGCAGCGACGGATTCTCCGGCGCCCCGGCGGAAGGGGGCGCTCTCGACGGCGTGCCCTCCCTTTCCATCCCCGCGGTAGAGCTCGCGCTCATGAGCGCCGCGGAGCTCTTTGCGCGCACGAGCCTCTGCAGCTCCAAGAGTGATGCGCGCCGTCTCGTGCAGCAGGGCGGCGCCTTCATCGATGACAAAAAGGTCTCCGACGTCGACCAGCCGGTCGAAACGACCTGGGCAAAGGAGGGGCAGTTGCTCCTACGGGCGGGCAAGAAGCGCTACTTTCGGATCATCGTAGGATAGAGAACTCGCCGCCCCGGCGGGCGGCAGATTTCCGCGGACTTGCCCATCTGCCGAAACGTGACCATGATCTTCAAGCGTACTGCATTGGGATTTCTTCTCCTCCTCGCAGCGCTCCTTCTCCTTCCCTGCGGCTGGTCCTCCGCCGAGGGGCGCGCGGAGGCTCCCCCCGATCGGGTGCTCCACGTCTTCGGGCTGAAGGGCCCGACCTCCATCGGGATGCTTGCCCTGTTTCGCACCCCGCCCGATCTCGGAGACGGCTACCGCGCGTCGGTGGAGGCAGTGGCCTCCCCGGACCTCATCGTCGCGCGCCTCCTTTCCGGCGAGGCGGACTTCGCTTTCCTGCCTATCAATCTCGCCGCCAATCTCTACGCGCGGGGGGCGCCCATCCGGCTCGCGGCGACGACCGGAGGCGGGGTGCTCTACGTCGTCACCTCCCGAAGCGATATCCATTCCCTTCGCGATCTTGCCGGAAAGACCCTCTACGGCAGTTCGCAGGGCTCCGCGCCGGAGTTCATCGTGGACTACCTCCTCGAGAAGAGCGGCGTCGATCCGGTGCATGGGCTCCGTCAGATCTTCACGTATGCACACTCCGAGCTCGCGCTCGCTCTCGCGGCAGGTCGAGTGGATCTTGCGGTCCTGCCGGAGCCCTTCGTTTCGATTGCGCTCGCGAAGAACCCTTCGCTCCACGTCGCGATCGACCTGCAGCAGGCGTGGCGAACGGTCGAAGGGAGCGACCATGGCTATCCCCTCACGGGTCTCGTGGTGAAGCGGAGTCTCGCCGAGAGCGCCCCGAAGGAGGTCCTGCGCTTTCTTCACGCGGAGCGCTCCTCCATGGAGTGGGTCATCGCCCATCGGGAGGAGGCGGGGGCGCTCGCGCACCGCTACCTCGACATGCCTGCCGAGGTGATCGCCGCCGCCATTCCGCGCCTTTCCCTTCGCTACGTTCCCGCTCGCGAGGCGCTCCCTGCCGTCGAGCGCTTTCTTCAGGTTCTCTATTCCTACGACCCTGCATCGATAGGGGGGCGCATGCCGGATGAGCAGTTCTACATCACCTACTGAGCCGCGCGGCCGGGGAAGGCGGGGGCGGCGCTCGACGGCTCCCGGGCAGGGCGGCGCGCGAGGCGGCAGGCGGAAGAACCGGTGGGCCGCGTTCGCCGCCGTCGGGATCCTGCTCGTGGTCTGGCAGCTCGGCTCGCTCGCCTTCGGCTCCCCGATCATCCTTCCCTCGCCTGCGGAAACGCTTGCGGCTCTATCCGGCCTGCTCGGCTCGATGGGCTTCTGGGAGGCGGTCGGGGCCACGCTCCTGCGGGGGCTTGCGGGCTTCCTGCTGTCGGCCCTCCTGGGGATGGCGGTCGGAGGGCTGGCCGGCTACAGCCGCCTCGCGCGGAGCTTCGTAAGCCCCTTTCTGACCGTCATGCGCAGCACTCCGGTCATGTCGGTCATTCTCCTCGCCCTGATCTGGTTTCATACCGACGAGGTCCCGGTTTTTGTCGGACTTCTCATGGGATTTCCCATCGTGTGCGGGAACGTCATCGAGGGGGTCCATGCGGTCGATCGGAGGCTGCTTGAGATGGCAAAGGCCTATCGAGTTCCCGGCCCCCGGATCGTCACCGGGATCCATCTTCCCTCGGTCTTTCCCTATCTCATCGCGGGGGCATCAACCGCCCTCGGGATTACCTGGAAGGTGGTGGTCGCGGCGGAGGTCCTCGCGCAGCCGGTGCACGCCATCGGAAGCGGGCTTGCCCTCGCGCGGTATCGCCTGGACACCGCCGAGGTCTTCGCCTGGACGCTCGTCGCTATCTTGTTGAGCGGCGCCTCCGATGCCCTGCTCCTTCTGGTCGACCGACGCCTGCCGTGGCGAAATCGCTTTGACGGAGCCTGAAAAGCCGATGGGAATCCAGATCCGCTCGCTCGCGAAGTCCTACGGTGAGCTTGCGGTCTTCACGGATCTTTCGCTCGATCTCGAGGAGGGTGCGGTTTCGGTCATCCTCGGACCCTCGGGCTGCGGAAAGACGACCCTCCTCAATATCCTCTCGGGTGTGACCGAGGCGGATGCGGGAACCATTGCGGGAATCTCCGGAAGGCGGACAAGCTACCTTTTTCAGGAGCCGCGCCTCCTGCCTTGGAAGAGCGTAGAGGGCAACCTCGACTTCGTGCTGCGGGGGGCCCGTCCCGGACCCAGTCGAGCGGAGGACCGGACCGCGGGGGGGCCGCACGCTCGCCGTGGAGGCCCGCAGGCGGGCGACCGCGAGCTCATTTCCCGCTTCCTCGATCTCGTGGGCTTAAGCGAGTTCAAGGACTACTATCCGGACTCCCTGAGCGGGGGCATGCGCCAGCGGGTCGCGATTGCGCGGGCCTTCGCCTTTCCGGCGGACCTCCTGATCATGGACGAGCCCTTCCAGGCCCTGGATCTCTCCCTCAAGGTCTCACTCATGGGGGCCTTCGAGAAGCTCTGGCAAGCGGATCAGCGGACCGTGCTTTTTGTTACCCACGATGTCCAGGAGGCTCTCCTCCTCGGGGACGTAGTCACGGTGCTCTCGCCGCGACCGGCCGCCGTCGTCGGATCGCTGCGAAACACCCTTCCCCACGGAGGGCGCTCCCTCCGCGATGGGCGGATCCTGGACCTCGAGCGAGAGCTGTACCTTCTGTTGGGCGTTGCGCGCTGAGCGCGCGAGAGGAGAGACGATGGTTATCCTAACCCTGACCGATATTCACGGCAGCGACCGCTACATCGAGGCGTGCGCCCACGAGCTGCGGAGCGCCGACCTCGTCATCCTTGCCGGGGATATCACGAACTTCGGGGGCAGGCGGGAGGCCGCCGCGATCGTCGACACGATTCGACGCTACAACCCTGCGATCCTCGCGGTTTGCGGCAACTGCGATATGCCTGAGGTCGAGGACTATCTCGACGAAGAGGGGCTGAACATCGCCGCCCGCAATCGCATGGTAGGCGGGATCGGCTTCTGCGGTCTCGGCGGCTCGCTTCCGGGCCCGGCACCAACCCCCAATACCCACACTGAGGAGGAGATTGCTGCGCTCCTCGAGCAGGCAGCTGCGGGCCTCCGCGAGCCCTTCATCCTGGTTTCGCACCAGCCGGCCTTTGGCACGCGGACCGATCTCGTTCGCAGGACTCGCCACGTCGGAAGCGCATCGGTGCGAGCCTTCATCGAACGAACCGAGCCGCTCGCGTGCTTCTCGGGGCACATCCATGAATCGATCGGAACCGACACCCTCGGGCGCACTCAGCTGGCGAACCCGGGCCCCTTTCGCAGCGGCAGGTTTGCGCGGGTTGTCATCGGGAACGGGGTGGAGATCAAGCTCTTGGCGCTGTAGCGAGGGAGCGGCGGGGTCCTTGCCGTCAGTCCGAACGAAGGGGCTTGCCGTCGAAGGTGATGGACTTGATGATCGCCTCATCCGCCTTCACCGCCGCAGGAGGAAGCGGCGAATACTCAAGGGGTTCGGCATAGGCTTGACCCTCATGAATCATCCACCAGAAGAAGTCGACGAGCCGCTTCGCATGGCGCAGGCTCCGCCCGCCGTAGTCCTGCTCCTTGTAGGCGATGATCCAGGTTAGGGTCGCGATCGGGTAGCCCTGCGCGGCATCGGTGTCGTCGAGGTAGATGCGCCCGTCGGAAGGAATCTCGGTGTCGGCGGCGGCCGAGGTCGACGCAAGGGAAGGGACGATCCAATTGCCAGCCCTATTCTGGATCGTCGCATAGCTCAGGGCGTTCTGCGTCGCATAGGCGAGCTCGACGTAGCCGATCGCTCCCGGGGTCTGCTTCACGATTGCCGCAACCCCGGCGTTCTGAGCTCCACCGAGACCGACGGGCCAATCGACCGAGGTGCTGTAGCCGACCTTCTCCTTCCATGCGGGGCTGACCCTGCTCAAGTAGAGCGTGAAATTGAAGGTGGTGCCGCTTCCGTCCGTACGGTGCGCGACGACGATGTCCTGATTCGGTAGGTTGAGGCCGGGATTCGTCGAGGCGATGGCAGGATCGTTCCACTTCGCGATCTTGCCGAGAAAGATGTCCGCCAGGGTGCTCCCTGTCAGCCTGAGGGTAGGATTGCCGGGAAGGTTGTAGGTGACCACGATGGCACCGATCACCGTGGGAAACTGAATGACGGGGGCGTCGAACTCGCCCGTCTGCTTGTCGGTAAGGTAGGCGTCGGAGCCGCCGAAGTCGACAACCTTGTTCTTGATGCCCTTTATTCCGCCGGACGACCCAATCGACTGATAGTTCAGCTTCACCCCGGAGGTCTTCTGGAACTCGGCTCCCATCTTCGAATAGATGGGATAGGCGAACGAGGATCCCGCTCCGATGAGCTGCCCGCCGCCCGACTGCTGCTGCGCCGAGGAGCCTTGCGTCGAGCCGCCTGCGCCCGTCGAATCTCGCTTCTCACAGCTCAGGAGGATGCCGACAACCGCGAGGAGGAGGATGCCGGCGCGCGCAACCGAACGGGTCGTTTTCACCATGCGTATCGCTCCGAAGGGGTGGTAGGAAATGCCGCCAGACGGAATCGAACCGTCGACACACGGATTTTCAGTCCGTTGCTCTACCAACTGAGCTACAGCGGCGCAGGTCTATGTGGGTTTTTATAGTACGAGGCAGCGGAAAAGTCAAGAAGTGAGGCATGTCATTGACCTTGCGAGCGACAGGTTGGTAAGATGAGCCATGAACGAGCTCCAACGCGGCATCGCTGCCTACGACGCTGTCACCCGCAAGGTGAAGGGCTCAGGCTCGAAGCGGTCGAAGGCGGGTTCTTCCGTCGAGGGGGCTGCCCTCAAGGTGACCGTCGACATCAAGGGCAAGAAAGCGGCTCGCGGCGAAGGGCCAAAGGGCGCGCGCGGCGGGGACGCTGCCGGGGTAGCCGCCCGGGCGAAGGGCTCGAGCCCGCTGGGAGCAAAGGGGGGGCGCGCCCCGAAGGCGGTCGAAGGCGCCTCCTCTCCCGCGAAGGAGCCTCGCGGGTCCTCCGAAGGGGCGCGCGCAAAACCCCAAGCTGCGGCCCCGAGCCTGAAGGGCACCGCAGAGCAGCTCCTCAAGGCCGAGGCCGGAGGGCGCGGCTACCGGAAGGTTGCAAAGTTCCTCCTGCTCCTCGGTCAGGACGAAGCGGCCAAAATTCTCAAGCACTTCACACCCGACGAGATCGAGGGGATCTCACGGGAGATAGCGCGGATCCGCGCGGTTGACGGCACCGAGGCGAAGCAGCTCCTGAGCGAGTTCGGTGTAGCCCAGAAAAGGAGCCACCGCGTTACGGCAGGGCCCGAAACTGCGCGGGCCATGCTCGTCGCGGCCTTCGGCGAGGAGCGCGGGAAGGCCTTCCTGCGCAGGGTAGTTCCCAACGGGGCCGAGGCTCCCTTTCGGTTTTTGGGCGATATCGGATACGAGCAGATCCTTCTCCTGCTGAAGAACGAGTCGGCGCCGACCGTGAGCATCATTCTTCCCTATCTGGAGGCGCGGAAGGCGGCCCAGGTCGTCGAGCATCTTCCGCCGGACATCCAGAAGGAGGTCATCCGCAGGATCGCGAAGATGGAGCGGATCGATCAAGAGGTGGTCGGCCGCATCGAGGAGTTCCTGAAGGAGCGCATCCGCACCCAGGGTACGGTCGTGACCCAGGAGATCGACGGGCGCTCGGCCCTTGCGGAGATCCTGAAGCATATGGACCTCTCCTCGGAGGAAAAGATACTTGAGGAGCTTTCCGATTTCGATCCCGAGCTCTCGCAGGCGGTAAAGGACAAGGTCTTCACGATCGATCTCATCCTGAGAATCGACGATGCCGAGCTGCAGAGGATCCTGCGGGACTACGATGATCGAGAGATCGCGGTCATCCTGAAGGGCAAAGAGGAACCCATTGCATCGAAGATCATCGACAACGTCTCGGCCCGTCGCGCGGCGATTATCGGCGAAGAGATGATCGCCCTCGGGCAGATGCGGCGCTTCGATGTCGACAAGGCCACCAAGGAGTTCCTCGACTATCTCATCGAGCTGGACGATCAGCGCAAGATATCGATCCATTGGGACGACAGGATGGTGGAGTGATGTATTCGACGGTGGTAGCCTATCTACTCTGGCTCGTTTCTGGTTGCGGGGCGTTGGGCTTCCATCGCTTCTACCTTGGAAAGTTTGGCACGGGGATCCTCTATTTCTTCACGGGCGGGCTTTTCTGTGTCGGTTCGTTCTACGACCTCTTCACCCTTCCGATGCAGGTGCGCGAAGCCAACATGAAGCTTCGCTACCGTGATGCGCTCACTCGCCAAATCGCCGGCGCGAGCCCACCAAGGAAGCCGGCGGAGAAAAAGGAATCGATCGAGCGCGTCATCCTTCGAACGGCGAAGAAGAACAAGGGGCGCGCAACTGCCTCCGAGGTGGCCCTCGAGGGCGATGTGACCATCGAAGAGGCGAAACGCGATTTGGAGAAGCTTGCGTCGAAGGGTTTTGCCGAGATGCGGGTCACGAAGAGCGGGACGATCGTCTACGTCTTTCCGGAGCTTGCAGGCGACGCTGCTCAGAGCGACCTCGAGGACTTCTAGCCTCTCCCGCCGAAGGCGGGAGAGGCGACCGGCGCGCTGGGTTTATAGCAGCGCGCCGTGAGGGTTGGCGGGCTAGTCCCGCCGGAGGCGGGAGAGGCGATCGGCGCGATCGTTCGATAGGATCGCGCCGTGAGGGTTGGCGGGCTAGTCCCGCCGGAGGCGGGAGAGGCGACCGGCGCGATCGTTCGATAGGATCGCGCCGTGTGCGACGGCTACTTTATGATCCCGACCTTCTTTCCAACCTTCTCGAAGATCTCGAGGGCGCGGTCCATCTGCTCGTCGGTGTGGGTCGCCATGAAGCTGGTGCGCATCAGACAGTCTCCCGGTGGAACGGCAGGGGGCACCACGGGATTGACGAAGAGGCCGTTGTCCGTGAGCTCCTTCCAGAAGGTGAGGGCGTTATGCAGCTCTCCGGCATAGATCGGGATGATCGGAGTCTCGCTGCGCCCGATGCTGAAGCCCATCTTCAGAAAGGCATCGCGCATGCGGTGGGTGATGTGCCAAAGATGCTCGATGCGCTGGGGCTCTTCAAGCTGGATATCGATGGCCTTCGAGACCGAGGCAACGGTTCCGGGGGTCATGCTCGCCGAGAAGATGAGGGCTCGGGAGGTATGGCGAAGGAAGAGCATCACCTCCGGATCGCTGCAGGCGACGAAGCCTCCGAGCGAAGCCCATGACTTCGAGAAGGTCCCCGTAATGATGTCCACGTCCTGCTCGTTGATCATCCCCTTTTCGGCCCAGTACGAGGCGGTTCCCCGTCCCTCTTTTCCGATTACGCCGATCGCGTGAGCGTCATCGACCACGACGCGCGCCTCGTACTTCTTGGCAAGGGGGATGATCCCGGGAAGGTTGGCGATGTCGCCCTCCATGGAGTAGACCCCATCGAGAACGATGAGCTTGCCCTTGTTCTCCGGGATCTTCTGGAGAACCTTCTCGAGATGCTCCATATCCTGGTGACGAAAGCGGACCATCTCCCCGAAGGAGAGCTTGCAGCCGTCGATGATCGAGGCATGATCGGACTTGTCGGTGATGACCACGTCATCCTTGCCGACGAGCGCGGAAATGACGCCCAGGTTGGTCTGGTAGCCCGTGGAGTAGAGGATCGCCTTCTCTCGATTCATGAGCGCGGCGATCTTCTGCTCGAGCTTTTCGTGGATGTCGAGAGTCCCATTCAAGAAGCGCGATCCGGCATTTCCGGTTCCGTACTTGCGGGTCGCCTCGTTGGCCGCCTCGATGACGCGGGGGTCGGAGGTGAGGCCGAGATAGCTGTTGGAGCCGAGCATGAGGTATTTCTTGCCGTGGATATAGACCTCAGTATCCTGGCCCGTTTCGATCGGTCGAAAATAGGGATAAAGCCCGGAGTGAAGGTAATCATGAGCAAGCTTCGTTACCGGGGAGGTCGTGCATTTCTCAAATATGTCCATGAATGCGCTTTCCTACAACGGATGTTAAGGCATTGGGGCCAGTATATAGATGGACTTTCCGTTTGTCAACGAAGCGCCCCCCCATGCCGAGCGAGCACTCGCTTCCGTGCGCGAGGATTCGCGGCGCTCTCCGAGGGGGGAAGCCGCTATTGTCACGGTGTCGCCCTCTTGGTAGTATCCTTTTCCTATGATACTGACAGCCGATGACCTCCGTTCGAAATACCTCGAGTTCTTTGTGTCCAAGGGGCACGCCCCGATATCGGGAAAGTCTCTCATTCCCGAAAACGACCCCACGGTCCTCTTCACGACGGCAGGCATGCATCCCCTCGTTCCCTACCTGCTCGGCGAGCCTCATCCCGCCGGAAAGCGCCTGGTGGACTATCAGAAGTGCATTCGCACCGGAGACATCGAGTCGGTCGGAGATCCCAGCCACCTCACCTTTTTCGAAATGCTCGGCAACTGGTCCCTCGGCGACTATTTCAAGCAGGAAGCCATCTCGATGAGCTTCGAGTTCTTGACCTCGCGGGAGTGGCTTGGCATCCCGGCGGAGAAGCTGTCGGTCACCTGTTTCGCGGGCGACGAGCAGGTCGAGCGGGACCACGAGAGCGCCCGAATCTGGAGGTCGCTCGGGATCCCCGAGGAGCGGATCTACTTCCTCCCTCGGGAGGACAACTGGTGGGGCCCCGCCGGAGAGACCGGCCCCTGCGGGCCCGACTCGGAGATGTTCATCGACACCGGAAAGCCTGCCTGCGGGCCAGACTGCCGCCCCGGCTGTCCGTGCGGAAAGTACTTCGAGGTCTGGAACGACGTGTTCATGGAGTACAACAAGCAGGCCGACGGAACCTATGCCCGCCTTGCGCGGCGCAACGTCGACACGGGCATGGGAATCGAGCGGACCATCGCGATGCTCCAGGGCAAGGGCTCGGTCTACGAGACCGAGGTCTTTGTTCCGATCATCCAGGCCATCGAGAGGCTCTCTTCGGTGTCCTTCGGTCGGGACGAGGGCAGCGATCGCTCGATTCGCATCATCTCGGACCACGTTCGTACGGCGGCCTTCATCCTCGGAGATCAGAAGGGGGTGAAGCCCTCGAACCTCGGAGCAGGATACATCCTGCGACGCCTTATTCGCCGCGCCCTGCGCCACGGGCGAAAGCTCGGAATCGAAGGGAAGTTTCTCGAGGGGCCGGCGGAGGTGGTCATCGAGATCTACGGAAAACCCTATCCGGAGCTCTCCGCCAACCGCGCGACGATCCTCGAGGAGCTCTCCCTCGAACAGGAGCGCTTCTTGAAGACTCTGAAGGTAGGGGAGGGCGAGTTCGAGAAGATGCTTCCCAATCTCTTGAAGAATCCCGCCAAGGTTATCCCGGGGCGGGTGGCCTTCCGCCTCTATGACACCTACGGTTTCCCGCTTGAGATTACTCAGGAGCTCGCCTCCGAGCACGGGCTGACGGTCGACGTCACGGGCTTCAACGAGGCCTTCGGCAAGCACCAGGAGCTCTCCAAGGTGGGGGCCGAGCGCACCTTCAAGGGCGGTTTGGCCGACCATTCCGAAATGACGACGAGGCTTCACACGGCAACGCACCTCCTGCACAAGGCGCTGCACCTCGTTCTCGGCGACGACGTGCGGCAGATGGGCAGCAACATCACCCCCGAGCGGCTGCGCTTCGATTTCTATCATCCGAACAAGATGAGCGAGGAGGAGATCAAGCGCGTCGAGGAGATCGTGAACGAGGAAATCAAGGCCGATCTGCCGGTGTCCATGAAGATCACCACCCTCGACGAGGCGCGAAGGGAGGGGGCCTTTGCCTTTTTCGACGAGAAGTACGGCGAGAAGGTGAAGGTGTACTCTATCGGGGATTTCTCGAAGGAGGTCTGCGGGGGTCCGCATGTCGAGCACACGGGGGTGCTCGGCCGCTTCAAGATCACCAAGGAGCAATCCTCTTCGGCAGGGGTGCGAAGGATCAGGGCGGTTCTGGAGTAGCCGCACGCTCGGCCCAGAAGGCCTCGCCCCTGCCTCGTCGAATCCCAATGTCGGCGCCGACCGCGCCTCTTCAGTTCGACTTTCGAAGGGTCTCGAGCAGGTGGGTGACCACGGCGTTGCGAATGCCGAGCTTCTGGAATTGCCCGAGGATGGCGAGCGCCTTGTCCTTCTGGCCGAGGGCAAGATGGCACTCCGCGATCTCGGTATAGAGCCTGAAGTTCTTCGGATCGTTCTTGAGCAGGCCGTGGAGGCTCTCGATGGCCTCCCGGAAGTCGCCGCGCTCCTTGCTGATCAGCGCGAGGCCGAGGATGGCATAGACGTCGAACTCGATGTTGAGGGCCTTGCGGTAGTACTTCTCGGCGTTCGAGAAATCGTTCATGCTGCGGTACGCGTCGCCCGCTCGGGTGAGGATGACCTTGTTCTCCGGATCGAGGGCGAGAATCTGGTTCCAGTCCTCCAGGCACTTGATCTGGTCGTTCATCCCCCGGTAGCAGTCGGCCATCCCAAAGAGCGCATAGAAGTTGCTCGGCTCGAGCTGTCGGGCGCGCCCGAAGTAATAGAGCCCCTTCTCGTAGGTCCTGAGCTTTCGGTGGCAGTTTCCGATCGAGGTGAGCACTCGGATGTCGACATTCTCGGGGTCGAGCTCGAGCATGCGCTCCCAGTACTTCAGGGCCTCGGCGTATTCCTTGAAGTCGTAGTGGAGGTGTCCCAGGCCGATCAGGGCGTAGGCGTTGTCCCGCTCCATCGCGAGGACTCGCAGGTAGATCTCCTTGGAGCGCCGGAAGTCGCGCACCTTTCGGTAGGCATCGGCGACGCGGGTGAGGACCGTGACGTTCGAGTCGTCATGGACCAGGTACTGCTCCCAAATCTTGATGGCCTGATTGAACTGGTTGAGGGCCTTGTAGCAGTCGGCAAGCCCAAAGAGGGCGTAGTTGTTGCCGGGGAAGTGCTCGAGACAGCGCTGGTAGAACTGGATCGCCTGCTTGAAGCGCCGCCGCTTGCGCGCGGCGTCTCCCATCCCGACGAGGGCGTAGTTGTTGTACTCGTCGACGATCATGATCTTGCGGAAACAGTCCTCCGCCTCGTCAATCATGTTCTCTTTCAGGAGCTGATAGCCCCGCTTCGACAGCTCAGAGACCTCGCTGAGCTGCGCGGTCTTGAGTTGTGTGCTTCCCTTGTTCTCGCTTTCTTCGTTGGCAGAGCTCATTTTGCGGGACTCTTCCCTTCCTTCAGCCACTTATGGAGCACGCGGGCCATGTTTTCGAGAACCATCTCCTTCTTGTCAGGGGCCGGAGCCATCCAATACATTCGGAGTGCCTCCAGGGGCTCCTTTGACTTGAAGTAGTGATCTCCCATGCGGATGATGCCGTCGGTGTAACCAGTGGTGAGGAAGATTCTCTTCGCGCCCTCGTAGTCGCCGGCGTTGAAGAGCTCGTTTCCTTTTCGTATCAGCGCAGTTTTCTGTTGTCCCGAAAGTGAGGTCGCCTTGGGGCTGCTTACTTTTAGAAATCCCTCTTTCGGAATCCCAGCCAGCTCATCTTTTTCCATCGCGCACGTTACGCCCAACTATAGCGAGTTTTAGAGACAAAATCAACCGCATTTTGGACGCCCCGTCGGGCATCGTCTTCGGACCTATCCGAGCGAACCCTTCGTGGACAGGGGCGCCGACTCCTCGGCGGGCTCGTAGGCCGCCCCGATCGCCTTGCCGACCGCCTTGAAGAGCGCCTCGGCCATGTGGTGGCCATTTTCGCCGTAGCGGCACAGGGCGTGCAGGTTGATGCGCGCCGCGTTCGCGAAGCCGGTGAGGAACTCGCGCAGGAGGTGGAGGGGGAAGTCGCCGGCGGAGGCTTGGGGATAGTCCGCCCGGTAGACCAGGCAGGGGCGTCCGCAGACGTCGATGGTCGCCTCCGAGAGGGCCTCATCCATCGGGATGACCGCGTGGCCGAAGCGCCGCACGGGACCGAACTCTTGAACGGCGCGCGCGAAGGCCTCGCCGAGGACGAGGCCGACATCCTCGACGAGGTGATGCGGATCGACCTCGATGTCGCCCTTCGCCGCCACCTTGAGGGAAAAACCGCCGTGGAAGGCCATGGCCTGAAGGAGGTGTCCCAGGAAGGGGAGCCCGACGACGCCAATCTCGATGTCCCCCTTGCGCGAGAGGTTCACCGTCACCTCGACCGCGGTCTCTTTCGTCGTGCGTTCGACGCGTACCTTCCTCTCTTTCACTCCTTGCCTTCCTTGAGCAGCTCCGTGATGCGGTTGATGCTCTGATAATGCAGCTTGTAGTAGGACGGGTTTGCGATTAGGTGAACCTCGATCTCCTGGAGCTTCTCAATGACCTGGAGGTTGTTCGCCTTCAAGGTCTCCCCGGTCTCCACGAGGTCGACGATGAGCGGGGCAAGGCCCAGAACGGGCGCGAGCTCAACCGAGCCTTCGAGGCGGATGATCTGCACCGGGATTCCCCGAGCATGGAAGTAGTCCTGGGTGAAGCGCGTGAACTTCGTCGCCACCGACAGGTGACGGGGATAGTCCTTGGGGGAATAGCCCTTCCTCCCGGCGAGGCACATCCGGGTCTTTCCAAAGGGAAAGGTCAGGAGCTTGAAGAAGCGGAAGCCCGACTCGTAGAGGACGTCCGAGCCGCAGATCCCAAGCCCGGCGATGCCGTGGTTGACGTAGGTCGGCAGGTCATTGTTCTTGACAAGGAAGGCCTGAAAGAGGTTGCCCTCGTCGTAGCTTACGAGCTTGCGATCCTCGAAGGAGAGGCTGATCCCTCGCGTCTCGAAGAGCTCGAGCACCCGGGGCAGCAGGCGCCCCTTGGGGAGGGCGAGGGTGAGCGGCATCGGCTGTTCGGTCATAGTACGGCAATCTTCCCGTTCTTTCGGAGTCGCTCCGCCGCGCGAAAGGCCTCCTCGAAGGTGGAAGCGCTCACGTGCTCGACCTTCGCGCGCTCGTAGCGCTCATGATTTCCGACCGCGGGCTCGATCTTGCGCAGGAGCAGCGAAAAGCCCACCGAAGGGGCGGCGAAGCCGAAGGCCTCCAGAAGCCGATCATAGCGCCCCCCCGTCGCGATCGCGGCGTCTTGGCCCGGGAGGTAAACCTGGAAGACGATTCCGGTGTAGTAGGGCTGTCCTCCGACCTCGGAGAGATCGATGCGAAAGGCGGCCTCCGGGGCGATCTTGCCGATCGTGTCGAGCAGGACATTCAGGTATTTCAGCTCCCGCAGAGCCGCTTCCGGGAGAAAGGAGCTGCGCTTTCCCTCCAGGTAGAGCTCGTGGAGCTCGTCGCGGGTTCCGATGAAGCCGAAGAGCCGGGTAAGGTAGCTCGCCGAGACCCCGTCGCGATCCTGAAACATGACGGACATCCGCGACTCGTCGCGGGTCGAGATTGCCCCTGCCAGCTTCGACCGCTCCGCCGCCGGGAGCCCGCTCGTACAGAGCTCGAGGAGCGCCCGGGTTCCGAGATGGACGACGGCCGGCAGATCGAGGAGCTCGAGGGTGCGCGCGAGCAGCAGAAGGACCTCGATATCGGCATCCTTGCCCTTCTTGCCGATGAGCTCCACGCCGGACTGGAAGAACTCGTTCCGGGAGATGTCCTCGAGATCCTGGTGGCGCAGGATGACGTCGGAGTAGTAGACGCGGACCGGCAGGTCCTCCTCGCGCAGGGCCAGGCCCATCTGGCGGGCGAGGAAGAGGGTGATGTCCGAGCGGAGCATGAGGAGATCGCCCTCGCGATCGATCAAGCGGTAGACGTTCTCCAGGGCGTTTTCGCTCAAGAGAGGCTTGTAGTTGTCGAAGAAGTCGAAAATGGGGGTGTAGACCGGGAGGTAGCCCCAGCTCTCATAGAGCTGATCGAGGTCGGCGATGATCCGCCGGTGTCGATAGGCCTCCTCGAGGTAGAAGGCCTCCGTTCCCTGGGGTATCTGTAGGAGAGTCCTCCGCTTTCCGGTCACGCAAACTGCCTCCTTCGCAGCATCTTCTCGGGGGATGATACCAGAAAGCGCGAGCCATGGCTACGAAAGCGGCGAGCGTCGAAGCCCGGCGACGGAGTCGCGGCGCGCGTGCCTCCTGCGCCGCATAATTCTTACTTGATGGATCAAGAATGTTCCGATACTTTACCAGTATGTCAATTAATGGGGGGGTTAAGGACGATGCGCCTCCCGACGATCGCTTGAGCATCACCTTTGCCGCCCTCGCAGACCCGACGCGGCGCGACATCCTGGCCCGCCTCGCCGGCGGCGAGGCCTCGGTCAGCGAGCTTGCCGAGCCCTTCGCGATCAGCCTCCCGGCGGTGTCGCGCCACCTCAAGGTACTCGAACGTGCGGGGCTCATTGCGCGGGGGAGGGAGGCCCAGTGGCGCCCCTGCAGCCTCCGGGCGGCTCCCCTGGAGGAGGCGGACGACTGGATCGAGCGCGATCGCCGCTTCTGGGAGGAGCGCTTCGATCGCCTCGATGTGCTCCCTCGGGAGCTTGAAGACCCCGCAGCGAAGGAGGCACAGGATGCGCCAGATTGAACGGGAAGCGGCGGCCGCCGGCGGCGCGCAGGCACCGCACAGGTAGGGAGGAACGATGATGCAGAAGATCACCCCGTTTCTGTGGTTCAACTCTGAGGCAGAGGAGGCTGCGCGGCTCTACACCTCCGTCTTCACAAACTCACGGATCGTGAAGGTCGTTCGCTACGGCGAGGCGGGAGAGGAGGTCCACGGCGGGACTCCGGGTAGTGTCATGACCGTGGAGTTCGAGCTCGAGGGGCAGCGCTTCACCGCGCTCAACGGAGGCCCCCTGTTCAAGTTCAACGAGTCGATCTCGTTCGTCGTCGACTGTGCAGACCAGGTCGAGGTTGATCATTTCTGGTCGAAGCTCTCGGAAGGCGGGGATGCGAGCGCGCAGCAGTGCGGCTGGCTCAAGGACAAGTTCGGAGTATCCTGGCAGATCGTCCCGAGAGCACTCGTCGAGTTGCTTTCGGACAAGGACGCCGAGCGGGCAGGGCGCGTGATGAACGCAATGCTGAAGATGAAGAAGATCGACATTGCGGGGCTCAAGGCCGCCTATGAGAGGGCGGCAGGCTCTCGGTAGAGCCGCCTTGAAGGGGAGGAGCTGCATGGTGAAGGTCCGATCGAAGGACGGCACGGCGATCGCCTTTGAGCGAACGGGACGCGGGCCGGCGGTCATGGGCGACACCATGGAGGGCAAGCCCCTTCGAGCGGGCCGGTGAAAGGGCGTAGCGATGCCGACACTGGTCATGAGCGGCGGGGCAAGCCCCGCCTGGTTCGGGACGGCGGCCGATCAGCTTGCGCAGATCCTTCGCGACGCGCGCCGAATGATCCTCCCCGGCCAGAACCATGGCGTCGACCCGTCGGTCCTCGCTCCGCTGCTCCTGGAGTTCTTCGGAGCGTAGGCGCCTACGAATCCGAGCTCACCGCCGAAAACTCCTCGGCCGGCAGGATCTTGTGCGAGTGGGTGATCTCGACCGCCTTGCGGAGCATCGCGGTGACCGAGCAGTACTTGTTCTGGGAGAGATCGATCGCCCGCTCGAGATCCTCCACCCGCAGCTGCTCGCCGTAGAAGAGATATTCGATGTGAATCTTGGTGAACACCTGGGGGTGCT
The DNA here is from genome assembly GCA_027314665.1 of Spirochaetales bacterium. GTDB lineage: Bacteria > Spirochaetota > Spirochaetia > DAHUYW01 > DAHUYW01 > DAHUYW01. The sequence goes on along the minus strand of DAHVAK010000170.1, from coordinate 6,673 downwards.
CCTCGGCCATCTCGGCGCTCAGCTTGATCTCGAAGCCAGCGAGCTTTGCCCGCTTCTTCTGCAGGATTGAGACGACGTCCGCTGCGGTGCAGCCGCCCAATGCAAGCAGCAGCAGCTCCTTGGGGCGCGTCGCGGCGTCGCTGCCCCCGAGCTCCGAGGGCCCGTCCATCGAGACCCAGTGACCCGAGTCGGTCCGCCCGACGAAGGACAGCCCTTTTACCTGACGAACCAGAGCTGTTTTATTGGCCATGATTGCATCCCTCTCTTTTCGTTCGGAGCCTCACGCCGTGAGTTTAGGACAACAGAGGATGTTGCAGCAAGCGCCAGACATCGAGAATCGGCGAACGCCTTTCTCCTCGATCGGCGAGCCCGGCGGAGAGACCGAGCCCGGTCGGTCGCGGTGCGGATCTACCGACGCCGCACCTTCTTTCGTTTGATCTTTACATTGCTCCCGGAGAGGCTTCCGAAGATGACGATCGCGCTGTTCGTCGAGGCGGGCCGCCGCTTGTCGTGGAAAACGCTCATCTTGTTGGAGGAGAGCCGCTCGACAACGTCGATCGTCTCCGGGACGGTGATCCGGAGGTTCGAGCCCTTGACGTCCAGCTCGAGGTCGATCCTGAGGTCGCGCTCGCCTGCATAGGCGGTGAAGTCGAGCACGATGTTGGACCTGGCGCCGCGCAGGGCGATGCGGGAAGACTCCACCCAGCGCCCGAGCTTCTTGACGTTGCTCATCTCGGCGCTCAGCAGCTGCGATTGCGGCTGCGGCGAGCGCGGAGGCGCGGGAAGCGCGCTTTCGATCTCCCCGAGGGATGTGAGATCGCTTGCCGCGGCTATCCGGCCCGCAAGATGCTCGTAGCTTTCCAAATCGAGCTGGTTATTCGAGAAGGCGGCTGCGGCGAGGTCAAAACAGCGGGTGCGCATCGTCTCCACCGTGCGAGAGCCCTCGATCATGTCCATGGGTGATCTCCCTTGCCGAGATGATAGAGAGGCCGGTGAATCCCGTCAACGCGCACTCGGCTGCTCCCGGCGGTAGAAGAGGACGATCGAGCGCCCATAACGGCGGCGGTCGATGCAGCGAAGGCGCCCGATCTCCTCGGGAAGGCTTTCCTCCTCCGGATGGTGGATGAGGAGCAGCCCGCCCTCGCGGAGAAGCTCTCGCTCATCGATACGCCGGATGAGCCCCTCCTTCCCCTCGAGCCGGAAGGGCGGGTCGAGGAAGATCAGGTCGAAGCGCTCGCTCGTCTGTTCGACGAAGCGCTCCGCGCCCATGACGACGAGGCGGATGGGGCTCTCGACGAAGGAGAGGTTGGCGAGAATGGTCGCTCGCTTGCCGGGATCGCGCTCGACGAGGAGGACGGGGGATGCTCCGCGGGAGGCGGCCTCGATTCCTATCACCCCCGAGCCGCTGAACAGGTCGAGAAAGGAGCACCCGGTGAGGTCTCCGAGCACCGCGAAGACCGAGGTCCGCATGCGGTCCATCGCGGGGCGGATCTCCCCCTTGGGAACCTTGATCCTCCTGCGGACGTACCTGCCGCCGGTGATGCGCAGATCGCCCACGCTAGTAGCCCGCCATGAGCTCGTCCGAAAAGGGGGGCGCCCGTTCCAGAAGGTCGCGCACGGGCAGGTTCTCGGCTCGGATGAGGCCGGGATCCTCGGCAAGGAGGGCGAGGGCGTCCTCGCGAGCGCTCTTCAGGAGCTCGAGATCGGCGACGAGGTCGGCGAAGCGCAGCCGCAGGTAGCCCGATTGGCGCATGCCCGCGATCTCCCCTGGCCCGCGCAGGCGCAGATCCTCCTCGGCGATCTGAAAGCCGTCGCTCGTCTCTTTCAGCACCTTCAAGCGCTGCTTGCCCTCCTCGGTCAGGGTCTCGCTGTAGACGAGAAAGGCGTAGGACTGCTCGCTTCCCCGTCCAACCCTTCCGCGAAGCTGGTGGAGGGCCGCGAGCCCGAAGCGCTCGGCATGCTCGATCACCATGACCGTGGCGTTGGAGACATCGACCCCCACCTCTACGACGCTCGTGGCGACCAGCACCGCGGTCTCGCGGCGCAGGAAGCGCTCCATCGCCTGAGCCTTCTCGTCCTCGTCGAGCCGCGAATGGATGAGCCCGACGGCCCGGTCGGGGAAGATGTGCCGGCGCAGGTGATCGTACATCGACTCGGCGTCTTTGAGGTCGAGGCTCTCCGACTGCTGGATGAGCGGATAGACGAAGTAGGCCTGCCGCCCGCGCTCGAGCTCTCGGCGGGCCCAGTCGTGGACCTTCTGCTCGTTGCCCTCGCGGGCGAGGTGGGTGATGACCGCTCGCCTCCCAGCGGGCATCGTGCGGATCGTGGAAAGGTCGAGATCGGCAAAGAGGGTGAGGGCGAGGGTCCGCGGGATGGGGGTGGCGGTCATGAGGAGAAGATCCGGCTCCTCCCCCTTCGCAACGAGGGCGAGGCGCTGGACGACCCCGAAGCGGTGCTGCTCGTCCACGACCGCAAGCCCGAGCCGGCGGAAGGTGACCCCCCGCATGAACAGGGCGTGGGTTCCGACGACGAGGTCGACCTCCCCGTCTCGAAGGGCCTCAAGGAGGCGCGCTCGGCTCGAGTCCTTGACGTTGCCGCTGAGGTAGGCCAGTCGGATCCCGAGAGGGGCGAGGAGTCGGGAGGCGCTCTCGGCATGCTGGCGGGCGAGGAGCTCGGTGGGAGCCATGAGCGCCACTTGGCTCCCGGCCTCGATGGCCGCGCAGGCGGCAAGGAGCGCAACGAGGGTCTTGCCGGAGCCGACCTCGCCCTGGAGGAGGCGCGCCATCGGACGCTCTGACGCGAGATCGGCGTTGATCTCGGCGAGGACGCTCCGTTGGTCGGGGGTGAGGTCGAAGGGCAGGCGCGCGATGAGCCGCTCCTGAAGCCCGATCGGCAGGCTCCGTGGAGGACGGCGCGCCGAGCGCCGCGAGAGCGCTCGCCGGGCGACGACGAGCTGGAGGTAGAAGAGCTCCTCGTAGGCGAGGGAGGCTCGGGCGGCCTTGACGGCCTCGAGGCTTTCGGGTCGATGGATCGCCGCGAGGGCCTCCGCCTTCGGCAGAAGCCTCCGCTTTCGCATGACGGCAGCGGGGAGCTCGTTTTCGAGGGGGCGGGCGTACTCCTCAAGGGCCTGCGCGACCGCCCTTCTCACGACCCCTTGGGCGAGCCCCTCCGTGAGAGGATAGATCGGAAGGACCTTCGCGTCGCTCCTCCGCTCAAGCGGCTCCATCTCGAAGCTCGAGCTCGAAAGCTCCCCGTAGCGATAGGAGAAATGGCCGAAGAGGGCGAAGCTCTTTCCGACGACGAGGGTGCGACTCAGGAAATTGCGTCCGAAACAGAGGAGAGCGGCGCGCGTTCCATTGGGCGCGAATGCCCCGTCGAGGGTCCCCCCTTGCGGGCTGGGCATGACGTGCGCCGCAGCCTGCCCTGCTGGTTGCGGATCGCCGGCCTCCTCAACGATCACCTTGAGGGTGCGGTTTCTCCCTCGCCCGATGTAGAGGTGGCGCGTCACGGTTACCACGGTATTGACCGGCGGGGGATCGGAGGAGGTGGAGGCCGCAGCTTGCCGCAGGGTCACCGGCAGGCTGCGATCCTGGTAGTCGCGGGGAAGATAGAGCAGCAGATCGGCGATCGTTGAGACGCCGACCTTCCGAAAGGCTTCGGCGGTCGCCTCTCCGATCCCCTTGAGACGGGTGATTGGCAATGCGAGCTCCCGTGCAAACATCTATGGCGCAGCCGCGGGCCTCAAGGCCGCCGAGTATCAGAACGGGATCATCCCGGCGAGCCCCGCTAGACGCTGGATGATCCATCCGCCAACGAGCACGACCGCAAGGAGCAGCACCCCGGCGACGATCAGCACGGTCCGATAGGTCACGGGGCGGCTTCGCAGGATGACCTTCCCCGTCCACACGAGGACGGGCTGCAGGATGATGTCGAGGGTGTGCCAAAACGGGGAGATCGAGTTGACATTCACCACCTCGCCGATGAGACGGATAGCGTCGAGCACGAGAAGGAAGATGAGAATGAAGGAGAGCGCCGACCAGAGCGCCTGGATGACAAGCGCGAGGACGATCCCGAAGGTGATGGTGCCGAAGCTGGCGATGGTCTGGGTGACGTTCAGGAGAATGACCAAGACGATGAGTGCGACAATTGGAGAAAAGTCGATTCGTTCGGTGCGCAGGAAGGTAAGACGCCGGAAGAGGTTCAGGTAGGGATCCGTGGCCTGCGCAAGCAGATAGAAGGGACGTCCCATGCTGGGTCCCTGAAACCAGGAGAGGAGCACCCGGACGAAGATTAGGATCATGTAGATAGAGATCAGCGCGCTTACGACATGCATAACAACCGGCATGGTATCCTCCTTGGATATTCCGTCCCGCCTGCGCGGCTCGTGGCGACGGGGGCCCGCAGCCGCGTGGGCCTACTCGTTCCAGACCTCCGCGACGCGGGGATGTTCCCGAATGGCCTCCAGCAGCTTCCGGTTCGGGGCGACCGTGAGCTGCGCGGAGGCACGAATGACGGCCTCGGGCCCGGCAGAGCCGTTCAGGTGGAGATACACGGCGCACTGCCCCGAATTATCGACGAGCATGGAGCGAAGCGAGTACAGCTCTTCGTCGTCGAGGGCCTCGGAAAGGCGGATGTGGAGCTCGGTCGGCTCGATCGACGGAAGCTCCTCGGGAGCCACGAGACGGTCGACGATGAGCTTGGGATCTCCCCGCGAAAGATCGACCTTCCCGATGAGGGCGACGACGGCGTCCTCTTTCACCGAGGGCCCGCAGCTCTTCCACGGCTCCGGGAAGAAGACGAGCTCGATCGATCCGGTATAGTCCTCGAGGGTGGCGAAAGCCATCGGCTCGCCCTTCTTCGTCATGATGGTCCGGAGCGCCGTGACCATCCCGATTGCGGCGTAGCTCTTGTCCGCGCTCACCCGACCGAGGTCTCCGAGCTTCAAGGTGGCGCGCTCCTGCCAATGCGTGCGGTGCTTGTCGAGGGGGTGGCCCGAAACGAAGAAGCCGAGGTGCTCCTTTTCGTACTGAAGCCGAAGGATTTCCGGCCACTCGCTCACCTGCTCGAAGGTGAGCTCTTCGGCGGGGAGGTCGGAGAGCACGTCGAAGAGCGAGGTCTGACCGAAGGCGGTGCGCTCCTTCTTGCGGTTGACGAACTCCAGGGCGCGGTCGAGGTTGTGCATGAGAGTCGCCCGTCCCGTTCCCATTCGGTCGAAGAGCCCCGACTGGATGAGCGACTCGATCACCTTTCGGTTCACCACGTGCAGATCGACCTTCTCGAGAAAGTCGATGAAAGAGGAGAATTGTCCATCCTGCCTCCGCGCGCGCAGGATCTCCTCGACCGCCCCATCGCCCACGTTCTTGATTCCGATGAGGCCGTAGACGACGCGCCCGTTGGAGACGCTGAAGCGGTTTTCCGAGAGATTGATGTCGGGAGGGAGCACCTCGATACCCATCTCACGGGTCTCGGTGATGTACTGCGCGAGCTTGTCAGGCGTACCGATCTCGTTGGTGAGGTTGGCGGCCATGAACTCCGCGGGGAAGTTGGCCTTGAGGTAGGCGGTCTTGTAGGCGAGGATCGAGTAGGCGGCGGCGTGCGACTTGTTGAAGCCGTTGCCGGCAAAGGGGATGAGGAGCTCGAAGATCTCCTCGGCCTGCTTGCGGGTATAGCCGCGCTTCACTCCCCCCTCGATGAAGCGCGCCTTTTCCTGCTCCATCACCTCGGCCTTTTTCTTGCCCATTGCGCGCCGGAGGATGTCCGCCTCGCCGAGGCTGTAGCCTCCGACCATGCGGGCGATCTCCATCACCTGCTCCTGGTAGACGATGACTCCGTAGGTCTCCTTCAGAAGCCCCTCGAGCGCAGGCAGGGGATAGGTGATGGGGGTCTTGCCGCTTTTCGCATTGACGAACTGATCGATGTAGGCCATTGGTCCCGGGCGGTAGAGGGCGTTCAGGGCAATGAGATCCGCGATCGAGGAGGGCTTGGCGCGCTTCAAAACCCCCTGCATCCCCGAGCTCTCGAATTGAAAGACGCAGGTGCTCTTTCCCTCGCCGAGAAGGGCGAAGGTTGCCGGATCGTCCTCGGGGATCGTCTCGATATCAAAACCGACGCCTGCCTTGCGGATGAGATCGACCGTGTTCTTGATGAGGGTGAGGGTCTTCAGGCCGAGGAAGTCCATATTCACCAAGCCGCACTCCTCGAGCTGGTCCATCGTGTACTGGGTGGAGATGGTTCCGGTCTTGGGGTCGCGGTAGAGGGGAACGTAGTTGGTGAGGGGCTCCTTGCCGATGACGATTCCGGCGGCGTGGGTCGAGGCGTGCCGGCTCAAGCCCTCAAGGCGCCCGCTCGTCTCGATGAGCTCCTCGTAGACCGCGCCCTTCGAGCGCACCTCGGCGAGGCGCGGCTCGATCTTCAGGGCCTGGTCGAGGGTCATCTTCAGTCCGGGCGGGACGAGCTTCGCGATCGCATCCGCCTCCGAATAGGGAAGGTCGAGGGCCCGCGCGACGTCGCGAATGACCGCCTTGGTCTTGAGGGTTCCGAAGGTGATGATCTGGCCGACCCGATCGGTGCCGTACTTGCGGGTGACATAGTCGATCACCTCCGGGCGGCGTTCGAAGCAGAAGTCGATGTCGAAATCGGGCATCGAGATGCGCTCGGGATTGAGAAAGCGCTC
>DAHVAK010000164.1 GCA_027314665.1 Spirochaetales bacterium | reverse complement strand
GAGCGGATTCCCACCGACGTCCTCTATCACGACGGATCGGATCCACAGCGCATGCACAACTTCTATACCTACCTCTACAACCAGACCGTCTTCGAGCTGCTGGAGCAGCGGCGGGGAACGGGAGAGGCGGTCGTCTTTGCCCGCTCAGCCACCGCCGGCAGCCAGAAGTATCCTGTGCACTGGGGAGGCGATTGCGAGTCGACCTTCGAATCGATGGCAGAGAGTCTGCGCGGCGGGCTCTCCCTCGGGCTCTGCGGCTTCGGGTTCTGGAGCCACGACATGGGGGGCTTCGAAGGCACCCCGCCGAGCGCGGTGTACAAACGCTGGATCGCCTTTGGGCTTCTCTCCTCGCACAGCCGCCTTCACGGCAGTAGGTCCTACAGGGTCCCCTGGCTCTTCGACGAGGAGGCGGTGGAGGTTCTTCGCTTCTTCACGAAGCTGAAGTGCCGCCTCATGCCCTACCTTTACGCGTCGGCCGCCGAGGCCGCGCGCAGCGGAATTCCGATGATGCGGGCGATGCTCCTCGAGTTTCCCGATGATCCGACTGCGGCCTACCTCGACCGCCAGTATCTGCTCGGGGGGTGCCTCCTCGTCGCACCGGTCTTCTCGGAGGAGGGATGGGTCGACTACTATCTCCCTGCGGGGCGCTGGTCGAGCCTCCTCTCCGGAGAAACGAAGGAGGGAGGGGGCTGGTTTCGGGAGAGGCACGACGCCCTGAGCCTGCCCCTCTACGTGAGGCCGGGGTCCATCGTCGCCTTCGGCGCCCGCGAGGATCGTCCGGATTACGACTACGCCCTCGAGCCGACCCTGCGCGTCTATGAGCTTGCCGACGGGCAGAGTGCCGCCGTCGAGATCCCCGCGGCCAACGGGCAGGCCGCCGCCGAGGTCACGGTGGAGCGGACGGGGGAACGCGTCCGCGTGCGGCGGACGGGGCGGCTCACCGGCTGGCGCCTGGAGCTCGTCGGGATCAGGGAGGGGGCAGCCCTCGCCGGTTGCTCGGTTGAGGCGCAGCCGTCGGGGCTGCTCGTGCTTCCCCTCGAGGGCGCCGATTACCTCGAGATCGCGCTCTCGTAGCTCGGGGGTCCCTCGATGCGGGGGGTGCCTTTGACCCTTCAGGCGACCTGTCGAAGGCGATCGGCGGCTACAGCTCGCTTCGCGGAGAGCCCACCCCGTTGCCGATCACGTAGAACGAGTAGCTTTGACCGTCTCGATCGTTCGTTATGATCGTCACGAGAACCGACTTCTGACCGAGGTCGGTCGGGGCGAAAACCATCCGAAAGGTCGCGCTCGCTCCCGGAGCGAGGGTGTTCGGCGGTTCGCGTACGACGGAGTACAACGTCGGGTCGTCTCCGGAGACGACGACCGGCGCCTCTCCGCGGAGGTGCAGGGGCTTGTCGCCGACGTTCGTAATGGTGAAGGTGATGGGGGCGGAGCAGTCCCCGACGTGAACGTCGGGCATCACGAACTGCTCTCGGGGGTAGATCAGCATGTTTTCCGACGCGACTACGATGGGGGGAGCCGACTGAGCAAGGGCTCGAACCGCCAAGGTCGCGATGAGGACGGCGAGAAAGACAAGGCGCATGCGGACAAGCTTCAAAACGGGTCTCCTGTCGATCGCAACGGAGCGGCGCGAGGTCGGAGCGCGCATCCGAATCCCATTATAGTTTCGGCAGGATCGACTGTAAAGCCGAAAAAAGCCGCCGCCGCACGGAAGACGGGCAATCGCGATCGATCCGGGCCCCGACCGGTCAGACCTTCTTGAGCCTTCTGAGGAGAAGCTCCTTGTGGTCGGGCAGGTAGCGCTTGAGCTCCTCGAGCTGCTCCGCCGACTCCGAGGCGGCGCCGGAAAGCACCAAGACGTTGTCGCGCCAGCGGTACCAGAGGTAGTGAGGGCGGTAGGGCACAAGCCTCCGCTGGGCGATCAGTCGCTCCTCGAGGTAGCGGGAGAGCTCGATGTGATTCGCCTCCCCCGCGATGACGAAAATCTCATCGCGTGCGATCCCGAGGACGAGCCGCCGGAAGCCGGCTCCCAGGGCGTCGTCGTTGCGGAATCCCTCGATGACCGCGTCCGTTGAGCCGAGCCTGATGTCATGGCCCTGCTGACGGAGGGAGCGGCGCAGGGCCACGACCGCCTCCCTCACCTCCCGCGCGGTCTTCGAATCGTTGCGCCCGTGGTAGAGGCGGTCGCGAAGGCTCTTGAGATCCTGCTCGTATTCGTCGAGCAGCCCTGCGCGGCTCAGATAGTTGGTCGTGTCCGAGAGCAGCCGCCACGCCGAGCTGAGGCCTTCGGACAGGCCGCTCAGGAGCTTGCGGAGGTCGTTTCCCTTCTCTTTCACGGTACAACCACAACGATCGGCTGCAAGACGGAATCAGACCTCCGGGCTCGGCGCTTGGGTGCGGAGAAATCTCCGTCCTATCTCAAGGAGAAGGGTGGGTAGCGGTCCGTAACGAGGAGAAAGGCGTAGGCGTTCACCCGCAGCCCCCAGCGGAAGACCCCAACCACGAAGTCGAACAGCGGGCGCGGATAGCGCCCCGTGAACAGGATCGCGAACCACGCGATGATGACGACGATCAAGGCTGCAACCGCAAGGACGGCGAGCACGACATAGTGTGGGATTGCGAGGAACCACTTGACCAGCGGCATCCCTTGCATGAGCTCCTTGGCGGCCTCGGGATAGGGAATCTCGGCATGCACTGCCTGCTCATCCTCTACCGAGGGGTAGGAATCCGTGAGCAAGGCGAGATAGGAGCCCACCCGAAGCCCGAAGCGTGTCAGCCCAACGTTCCAGTCGAACCACCATCGCGGATACTTCCGGCGGAAAAGGAGCATCAGGAGGGTCGGCAGGAAGAGAATCCCGCCGGCCGCAAACACGATCGCCGGGGTGTGGGAACGGGAGACTGACTCTGGGCCGCTCACGAGGGCCAGCAGCGCGAGGATCGGAATGAGCAGGATCACGCGAAAGCCGGTCGTCAACCGATTGAGGTCGCGATCGGGGTAGTCGATTTCGAGCGCGATCGGATGGGCAGTGGGCGGGATCGAATTCGACATGGGCGCCTCCTTGTTTCATGGCGGGGATAGTATAGAGTGAATGGTACGGTCTCTCCCGAGCGCTGTCAAATCCGAAAAGCGGCCCATCGCGATCGAAATTCGCTCGTCGATCTCTCAGCCTGAGGGCGCAGCGCCGCGAGGAGGAAAAGGGACGGCGATTGTCATTTGACGATCTTTCAACTAATCTTTGCCTGCGGCGCTCGGTTCGAGAGGAGGAACGGAATGATTCGACACGTCGTGATGTGGAAGATGAAGGAGCGCGCGGAAGGCGCCTCGGGAAGGGAGAACGCCGAGCGGCTTCGGGCGATGATCGAGGCGCTCCGCGCCCGGATTCCGCAGATCCTTGAGCTGGAAATCGGCTTTCAGATGGAGCCTTCCGAGAGCGCCTACGATGTCGTCTTGGTCTCTTCCTTCCGCACCAAGGCCGATCTGGAGCTCTATCAGAGGCATCCGGAGCATCAGAAGGTCGTCACGTTCGTGGGAAGCGTGACGGGCGCTCGGGCCGTTGTCGACTACGAGCACTAGCCGGCGGGACAGCTCGCGGCGAGCGGAAACATGTCTCCAGCAGTTCTTGCCAGGCCGGTCTCGCTCGACGGGTGCGACGGCCGATTCCCGAGCGGCCTCCTATCCCGCCGCGGAGCCCCCGTCGATCATGAGAGTCCTTGCTCGAACCGTCTCGTCGGGCGTGAGGTCGCTGGGAACGCCTTCCATGCCGCGAACCCTGGCGACCATGTAGCGTGCGCACCAAGCGAAGTTGTCGTTGCAGTAGCGCGCTCTGTAGCGATCGCCCTTCGCAGGCTCTCGCAGCATCTCCCCGTGGTAGAAGGGGCAGAGGCGCATCATCGTGCAGTCAGGCATGGCGGTTACCCTGCAAGCGGGATTGTCTGCCACGGGCGCTTGAGGGCGTCAGTACCCTCCCCGCGGCTGGTGGTTTTCGCATGGACTTTGAGATCGTATGATAGTCGAAGCGGGCGGCGGAGGCAAGAAGAAAACCTACCCGACCGGCGGCGGGAGGGCCGAATGAGATGAAAAATGCCAAGGTGGGTTCGCTGATTCTCTGCGCCTCGCTGCTCGCCGGCTGCGCGACGATCCCGCAGCCGAGAGCCGCCGGCGGCGCTCTTGCGGTTGGTCGGATCTCCATTGATGTGAGGAACGGCGCCGCTTTTGGCGCCCTTGGCGCGGATGGAACCCATGTCGCGGGGATCATCGTCGACATCAAGAACCTGTCGACCGGCAAGGTGATTCGGGTGAGCTCCTCGCCTCCCGAGGGGCTCTTCTACGCAGGCGACCTGCAGCCGGGCGGCTATGGGATCTCCGGGCTCTTCTACGAGATCTCTTCCGGCCAATGGGCCTACCTTCAGACCGCGAGTCCGAAGATCTCCTTCACGGTGCAGTCGGGAAAGGTCGTCAACCTCGGCGTCATCAGGTGGATTGCTGGAGGCTCGCGCGGGCGAGAGGTCGAGGCGCCGGCGCGATTTGCGGAGGTGAGGAAGAGCTTCAGCGAGCGCTACCCCGCCTCGGCCTGGAACAACAGGGTGTGGATAGCTGCCGCCCCGCAGTGAGCCTTGCCGCGCGACGATCGCCGCCGCCGCGCGGCTCCAAAAGCGCTGCGCCGGACCGTCCGGGCGCAGCGACGGGCCGCTGGCAGGGTGCTGACAAACTCAAAGGTACCTGCCAAAACGGCGTCTTCTCGAACCAAATTGGGGCAAGAGGCTCAACCGAAAACGCCGTTTTGGCAGCGGGTCAATCGCTTTGTCAGCACTCTACTAGGTCGCAGGAAGCGAGGCCGAGCCGTCGAGATGCGTGCCGCCCTGAAGGAAGCGGATCGCCATGTAGCGGGCGGCGGTGCGGACCTCCGTGAAGATCTTGGTGACCTCGCCCACGCGGTCGAGCTTGCGCTCCCCGTCGAGGCGTATCTCGACGGACACCACCGTTCCAACCTCGATTTCGGTTCGCACGAAGGGAGCGGCAGCGGCGCCGTCGACCACGACGACCGCACCGTCGGGAAGGAGATTTCGCAATGCGCAGCGGAGCGCCATCTGACGCACGAAGACCGTAACTCGCGTTTTGAGCGTGGCCCGGTCGTTACCGCGTTGTTCGTTCACGGTTTCCTCCGGCGAAGGTAAACCACCATCGATGCTGAACGTTACGAACGGGAGATTGCGCGAACGTCAGCGTGGCGTGAGTTCTTGGCGAAAAGGGCGCCCGAAGGCTAAGCCCGGCTGCGGCGTCCCCCGTTCGGACCGCGCGGTGGGCGGACCTCCTTCCGCGGCCCTATTGCCCAGGTAGCCCTTTCGCGTGCGATCGTGCAAACTCTCGGGGGAGCCGTCATGCCCAAGGTCAACAACGTTACGCGATGGCTGGATGCCCACGACATCCCCTACACCGCCTTCGAGCTTCCCTCCGAGAAGCTCGGAGCCCTCGAGACGGCCCGCCTGCTCAAGGTCGACCCGGCCATCGTTTTCAAGACCATCGTTGTCTTGGCGGAAGGCAACGCAGCACGAGGGGAACGAAGGCGCCTGCTGGTGCTCGTCCCCGGGACCTCCTCGGTAGATCTGAAGCTCGTGGCTTCGGCTTTGGGCGAGAAGAGGTCGATTCTGCCGACCGAACGCGAGGCCGAGCGCCTCACCGGCCTGCAGGCGGGC
>DAHVAK010000159.1 GCA_027314665.1 Spirochaetales bacterium | reverse complement strand
GTTCACGAACCACGAAGAGATCGCCCGGTAGATGAGCGGGGAGTGACAGCGCCAGCAGTGCGGATAGGAGTGGAGGTAGCTTTCGCGCTTGATGAGCTTTCCCTCCTCCTTCAGGCGCGCAATGATGGCCTTGTCGGCGTCCTTCACGAAGAGGCCCCGGTAGTCGTCCACCTCCTCGGTGAACTTGCACTCCCCGTCGACCGGGCATACCGTGGGGATCCCGGTCCCCTTGAGGGTGTTGTAGTCATCCTCGCCGAAGCCGGGCGCCGTGTGGACGATTCCCGTCCCATCCTCGGTAGTTACGTAGTCGCCGGAAAAGACGCGAAAGGCCCCCTTCTCTCCGAGGTCCTGGAAGTAGGGAAAGAGCGGCTCGTATTCCACGCCGACGAGGCTCTCCCCCTTCATCTCGCGCACGATGCGGTAATCCGACTCGCTCTTGTAGTAGGCCGCCAGACGCTCCTTGGCCAGGATGTAGCTGTCGGCTCCATCCTTGACCTCCACATAGTCGATCCCCTTGCCCACGGTGAGGGCGAGGTTGGAGGGGAGGGTCCAAGGGGTCGTGGTCCACGCGAGGAGATAGGTCGCCGGGGCCCCCTTCACCTTGAAGCGGACCGTGATCGCGGGATCGTGAACGTCCTCGTAGCCGCCGAGGTTGAGCTCGTGGTTCGAGAGGACCGTGGAGCAGCGTGGACAGTAGGGAAGGATGTAGTAGCCCTCGTAGACGAGCCCGCGATCCCAGAGCTGCTTCACCACCCACCAGATGGTCTCCATGTAGTCGGGGTCCATCGTCTTGTAGTCGTGATCGAAGTCCACCCACCGTCCGAGCCGGGTGACCGCGTGCCGCCACTCCGAGGCATAGCGAAGGACGATGCCGCGACAGGCCTCGTTGAAGCGCGCGATGCCGAAGTCCTCAATTTGGCGCCGTCCGGATATCTTGAGCTCCTTCTCCATCTCGTACTCGACCGGAAGCCCGTGGCAATCCCAGCCGAAGCGCCGCTCAACCCGCTTTCCCCGCATGGTCTGATAGCGAGGGATGATATCCTTGATCGTCCCGGGGACGAAGTGCCCGAAATGGGGCAATCCCGTGGCAAAGGGAGGGCCATCGTAGAAGACGAACTCGGGCGAGCCTTCGCGTTGTTCCACCGAGCGCTCGAAGATGCGCTCCTCCTTCCAAAACCGCAGGACTGCCTCTTCCATCTGCGGAAAGCTCACCTTTGGATCGACGGTTTTGTACACACTCTCCTCCACGCGAGACCGTTCAATGTACGATTTTCGCAAGCGCTCAGTCAATTGAGCTCAATCGCTGAGATCCCGCACGTACTCCGCGATCTTGGCCAACCGCTCCTTGAACTCGGCGAACTTCGAGCGCTCCTTGTCCACAACCGCCTGCGGGGCATTCTGCACGAAGCCCGCATTGCCGAGCTTCTTCTCGGTCGCGGCAGCGAGATCGGCGAGCTTCAGGCTCTCCTTCTTCAGCTTGGCGATTTCCTTCGAAACGTCGATCACGTCGCGAACGTAGACGAAGGTCTCGAAGCCGATCCCCGCAACCGGGATGCTTCCCGAGGAATCGGGGCGCTCCTCGGACATCACGAGGTTCTCGCTGCCCACTAGCTGGACGATGAGATCGCGGTGACCCTTGAAGAAGTCCGCCGAGCGGAAGCCCCGCTCCAGACGGACGTGAATCCGGATCTTGCGGTCGGGAGGCACGGTGAACTCGCTTCGCAGGGTGCGCACCGCGCGGATCATCTCCTTCAATGCCTCGAAGTCAGCCGCGGCCTCGGGGGAGTCCCGCCGTGGATCGACCTTTGGATAGCCTGCCGTCGCGATGCTGCCCCGGTTTCCCGGAAGCCGCTGGTAGATCTCCTCGGTGATGAAGGAGAGGAAGGGGTGCATGAGCTTCAGGCCCTCCTCGAGCAGATGGAGCAGAAGCGAGATCGAGCGCTCCTTTTCCGCAGAGTTGCCTGAGTACAGCGAGAGCTTGGAGGCCTCGAGGTACCAGTCGCAGAAGTCGCTCCAGAAGAACTCGTAGCAGGCTTGGGCCGCGTCGTTGACCTTGTAGACCTCGAGCGCACGCTCCACTGCGCGCACCGCCTCGTTGAGGCGATGGAGAATCCAGCGGTCGATGTCGGTGAGGGCGAGCGATTCGATCGGACGGATCGTGCACCCCTCGAGGTTCATGAGCAGATAGCGCGCAGCATTCCAGATCTTGTTCGCGAACTTCGAGCCGAGCTTGAAGCTCTCCTTGTCGACGAGGATGTCCTGACCCTGCACCGAAAGGAAGGCCAGCGTGAACTTCAAGGCGTCGGCGCCGAACTCATCGACGATCTCGAGCGGATCCAATCCGTTGCCCAGCGACTTCGACATCTTCCGCCCCTGAATGTCGCGGACAAGCCCGGTGATGTAAATGTCCCGAAAAGGAACCTCACCGGTGAACTCGAGGCTCGCCATGATCATCCGCGACACCCAGAAGAAGATGATGTCGTAGGCGGTCACGAGGGCGGTGGTCGGGAAGAACTCGGCAAGGTCCTCGCTCTTCTCGGGCCAGCCCAGGGTCGAGAAGGGCCACAGCCACGAAGAGAACCAGGTATCGAGTACGTCCTCGTCCTGTCGCACGCTCCCTCCGCATTTCGGGCAGCCGGTCGGATCGGTGCGCGAAACGATCATCTCGCCGCAGGAATCGCAGTACCAGACGGGGATGCGGTGGCCCCACCACAGCTGCCGTGAGATGCACCAGTCGCGGATCCCATTCAGCCAATGGGCGTAGGTGTTCTCCCAGTGCACCGGAAAGAAACGAAGCTCGCCGCGCTGCCAGGCCGCGAGGGCCTTGTCGGCCATCGAGCGCATGCGGACGAACCACTGGGTGGACAGAAAGGGCTCGATGACCGTGCTGCAGCGGTAGCAGTGGCCGACCTGGTGGAGGTGATCCTCTTCGCGCAGGAAGAGACCGGCCTCCTTCAGGTCTTCGACGACCGCCTTTCGCGCCGCCTTGACCGTCATCCCCCGGTACTTGGCCGGAACGTTCGCGTTCAGGGTCCCCTCGGGGTTCAGGATGTTGATCCGTGCAAGGTCGTGTCGATTGCCGATCTCCCAGTCGTTCGGATCGTGGGCCGGGGTGACCTTCACCGCGCCGCTTCCGAAGGTTGGATCGACATAGGAATCGGCGACGATGGGAATCTCCCGGCCGGTGAGCGGGAGCCTGAGCCTGCGCCCGACGAGCAATCGATAGCGCTCGTCGTCGGGATGAACCGCCACCGCCGTATCGCCGAGCATCGTCTCGGGTCGGGTCGTCGCGATCTCGATACCCCCCTCCCCGTCGGCGAAGGGATAGCGGTAGTGATACATCTTGCCGTGCACCTCGCGGTGCTCGACCTCCTCGTCGGAAAGGGCGGTCCCGCAGGAAGGGCACCAATTGACGAGGTAGTTGCCCCGGTAGATCAGCCCTCGCTCGTAGAGGCTCACGAAGACCTCCCGCACCGCGCGCGAGAGGCCTTCATCGAGGGTGAAGCGCTCGCGCTCCCAATCGCAGGAGGCGCCGATCTTTTGGAGCTGTTTCACGATGATGGCGCGGTGCTCGTTGGCGACCTTCCAGGTCTCCTCGACGAACTTCGCCCGACCGAGCTTCTGGCGCGAGCTGCCGTGCTCCCGAAGCCTTCGATCGACGACGTTCTGCGTGGCGATCCCCGCATGGTCCGTGCCCGGAACCCAGAGGGTCTTCTTCCCCTGCATGCGATTGTACCGAACGAGGATGTCCTGTACGGAGTTGTTCAGCCCATGGCCGAGATGGAGCACGCCGGTGACATTCGGCGGAGGGATGACGACGACGAAGCGCTCGGCGCCGCTCTTGCTGGGGGAAAAGACGCGCTGATCGAGCCAGTAGGAGTAAATGCGGTCTTCGAAGCTCTTCGGATCGTATGCCTTGGGAAGTGTGGTGTCGCTCATCGCGGTGCTCCTCGCGCTACAGGGAATTCCTCCATGGTACCCAAATCGCCGTTCCTCGGCAAGCTTGGAATGACGAGCCGGTGACACAAGGGAGCCTCGGGTGATAGACTGAATGGTGATGATTCGACGCGCCTGCGCGCTCGCGCTGTACACCCTGGTTGCGCTCCTGCCGCTCGAGGCGCAATCGAGCCTTCCATCGGGTCCTACGTTCAGCTTTCCGAAGCTCACGGCGAGCGACAGCCTTGCCGATCGCCGCAGGGCCCTCGTCGATCGGCTTGCCGCCACCTTCAACATCAGCCAGCGCCTCGGCGACGCGCTTTCCTCCATCCCTCGCGAGCGCTTCGTACCGGACTACCTGCGCAATCTCGCCTACGAGGACTCGAGCCTTCCGCTCGGAGGCGGCCAGGCCCTCCCCTCCCCCTCCGATCTCGTGCGGATCGAGGAGGCGCTCGCGCTGAAGCCGACGGATTCCCTCCTCATCTACGGTCGAGACACCGGCTACACGGCAGCCCTCTACAGTCGCCTCGTCGCTTCGGTATCGGTCATCGACCTGGACCCGCGCGAAGCGAGGCGGAACGCTCAGATCTTCGCTTCGCTCGGGATCGCGAACATTACCAGCAGCCCGGGCTCTGCGGAGGGCTCCTTCGCGAAGAATGCTCCCTTCACCAAGATTCTCGTGCACGGCGCCGTCGGCGAAATCCCGCGGGCCCTGCTCGAGGAGCTCTCTCCCGACGGCCGCCTCGTCGCGCCTCTTGCCGACCCTTCGGGCTTTCAGATGCTCGTGATGATAACGAACACGAGCCCTACCCTGACGATCCAATCGGTGGGCAAATGCTTCTTCCCGGCGATGCAGGTCGGCGGGGGAAGGTAGCCCATGCGCGAGGGGGGCGCTTGAATAGTCAGGTTTCTGCGGATGGTTAGCTGGTTGCTGACAAACGCAAAGGCAGCTGCCAAAACGGCGTTTTCTCGAGCCAATCTGGGGCAAGAGGCTATCGAAGACGTCGTTTTGGCAGCGGGTCAATCACGTTGTCAGCGCCCTGTTAGGAGGTCTTGAGCGATCCCTGTCTGCGGGCCTTCTCGATCTTTTCCATCTTGCGGAAGTAGCCCGCCTGCTTTTCGACCTCTTGAACGTCGGTGACGTGAATCTTGTTGTCGATGATCTTCACCTTTGGATTCTCAAAGAGCCTGCGGATCACGCCGTTGCCCTCGTTTTTCGGGAGGCCGACGAGGTTGATGAGCTCCTTCGGACCGAAATCAAAGGTGTAGGAGTCGCTCGAGCCGAGGGAGATCTTCGACCGCTCCAGCTGGATCAGCAAGGCGTCGTAGAGCCTTCCGAGGGGATTGGTGAGCTGGGTGTTGGCAATCTGCTTGTAGATGAACCAGATCCGCTCCGAGAGCAGCTGGGTGAGGCGTGTGATCATTTGGGGCTGGGAAGACACCATGCGGCTGAAGTTCACCTTGTTGACGGCAAGGAGCACCGAGTCCTCGTAGGCGATCGCCGAGGCGGAGCGAGGTTTGTCCTCGAGGATCGACATTTCCCCGAAGATATCCCCCGGCTTCAGGAGCGCCAGGAGCACCTCGTTGTCGTTGACGATCTTAGCGATCTTGACGGCGCCTTTCTGGATGATATACAGCTCCTGACCCGGCTGGTTCTCGCTGAAGATCATGGTGTCCTTCGGGTAGGAGCGGGTAAAATCCTCCGTTCCCGCGTCGAGGTAGACGACCTTGGCGTAGGGTTGGATCTTCGCCATCCGCTCGCGCGCAAGGGTGATGTTCTCCCCCTTTGGGCTGTTCTTGACGTACTGGTAGTAGGCGTAGTAGGCAAGATTGTATTGGCTCTGGCGAGCATAGTACTCGGCGACCTTGAACAGGTGCGAAGGATCCTCGCCGCCGGTGCTCTTCAGGGTGATCCGAGTAAGGGCTTCGTCAAGGTAGCGCATCTTCTTCGAGAACTGCTGGATGATCTTCATGGCTACCGGGGCGTTTTTTTCGATGAGCAATCCGTACTGATCGCGGTGCACGGAGATGAGCGAGACGTCGGTCACCGCCTGGGCGGTCTCGATGTGGCTGTGGGATGACATCGTCGAGACGACCCCGAAGAAATCTCCCGGCGCAAGCAGATTGCCCCCCTCTTCCTCGACAACCTCCACCTCTTTACTGATCCGCACGTTGCCGCCACGGATAATGAAGAAGTAGTCCGCCTTCTGCTTGCCCTCGACGATGATATAGGACCCCTTCTTGAAGTTTACCAGTGACAGCTGCAGAGGATTGTTCATGTTGCCTGTTACCAGCTCTCGCTTCCTTTTCGGCACAGTATATGGGCCTGGGTTATCATTTGTCAACGCTTCGGCCCTCTTTACAATATTACACTGCGCAGCCCTCGAATTTTCGGTCGAATTCCGATGAAGATCCAGCGAAAAAGCCCTGTGTCGGTGAGATTGCAGACGGGAAGCCTACCACCAATCGACGATCTTTGCGTCTTGCCAGAAAGAGGTGTAGCTGGACACCCCCGAGGAGGCCTCTTCATGGATGGTTTGAAGCGAGAACATCCGCTTCTTGCGTACGGTCTTGCCGTGCGGATCGAGAGGCTCGAGCTGAATGACCCCGCGCGAGAAGGCGATATGCTGGTTGTCGATGTCCCCAAAATAGTAGCTTTTCGGATCCGGAACGCTCGGGAAATCCCCGAACTTCACCCCCGATCCAAGCACCGGGTCCACCGGGACCCAGCCGAAATCCTTGACATAGAACTCGGCCCAATAGAAGCGGCTCGTCTGCTTGTCCCCGTAGACGATGTAGCCGGCGACCGGACGAGTGGGCACCCCGACGCTGCGCGCGAGGGCGGTAAAGAGCAGGGCATAGTCGTAGGCGTCGGCGTTGCCGCTCGTGAGGCTCTCGACCGGATCTTCGCTCGTCGCGCTCGCATCGTAGTGCAGCTTGTCTATCAGGTAGTCGTAGATGGCGAGGGCCATCAGATAGGGGTTCTTCTCGCTGCCCACGACGGAGCGAGCAGTCGACTCGATGATGGGATCGTTGGAGGGGACGAGCGCATCGCTGCTCGTGTAGACCCGATAGAGCTCTCGGTCGCGGTCATAGGCGCCAGAGACCTTGGAGGGGTCGATCCGCGTCTCGACGGCGTAGCGATCGAAATAGTAGGTGATGTCGATAGAATAGGTGGTGTCGGGCTTGAGGTTGTCGAAGAGATAGCGCATCACCCCGCGGAAGTCGTCCCAGAGGGGCTCCGGGCTCAAGACCCTCTGGATATCGCGCTGAGAGAGATCTTCGGAGAGGGCGGGCATCCATACGTCGATGGTGCCGTCGGGATCCGCGATCACCTTCGAGATCTGCATCCCGTATTCGATCTGATACCCACGGCGATCCTTGTAGAGCTTCGTCCCCACCTGCACCGCGACTTCGAAGTAGGCGGAGTTGCTCGTGCCCCGATCGGTGGCGACCGTCACGTTTCCGGAGCTGGCGCCGTCGGGGACGTACATGTTGATTTCGTGGTCCGTCCAGTTCACGTAGTTAAAGTCGCACCCACAGCCGCTGAAGCGATCGGCGACGGGCGAGGCGTTCGGCGAGTTCGGGATCTGGGCGGCTGGCAGCCCTTGATCCGCGACAGAGGTGGGCGTGAAGTAGACCTTGCCCTGACCGCGCACGGAGCCGAAGTTCTGCCCCTTGATGGTCAGGAGCGTGCCGACGGTTCCGCTCGCGGGGGTGATGCTCTGGATGAAGGGGAGCCCCGGTTTGGGACCCGCCGAGACGATGACCGGGAGGCTGCTCTTGTTCGTGAAGAGGACGCCGTTGCTGCGTTCGTTGGCCTTCGTCACAAAGACGAAGCCGGAGGTCGCATTCTCCGGAATGCGGACGCTGATTCGACGGTTTGTCCATTCCAGATAGGCCGAGGTTGACGGTCGGTCCCCCGCAAAGCTCACCTCGGAGCTTCCCCTCGAGGGGCCGAAGTGGTTGCCTCTGATGAGCAGCACCAGCCCCGGATAGCCGACCTGGGGAGTGACGCTCTCGATGACCGGGGGGTGGGCGGTAAGAGTGGCACTGACGACGAGGATTGCGACGAGGCCGACGAAGATCGTGGTCGGGATAAAGGCTTGGTGTCGAACGATCCCTCGCAATCGAGAGAGAAGCTGCTTCCTGCTGTTCATGGACACTCAATGGCTCGGGGATTGGGTGGTCTTGCCGCCCTTCTTGAGCTCCGCGTAGGGCGTAACCTGGATCTCTAGCTCGAGATTGTAGACATTTGCCTTCTGATCGACTGCCATTCCGAAGGGAAAAAAGATGACCTTCTCTCCCGGCGTGACCGGCAGGCTCTTCATCGTGCTGTAGTATCGAAAGCCTTTCTTGTCGGCGGCCGGCGCCCACACCTGCCCGAGGGCGACGAGGAGGATGGTGTTGTCGCTGTTGAGGTAGGGAATAAGGTGGGCGAGCACGAGGATGTTGTCGCCTTCGAGGCGAACCTCGACTGCGCGCCCGGAGATCGTAATCTTGGTGCTATCCATCCGCCAGACGGTGACATGGTTGGGCTCGATGATTCGAGCGACGATGTTCACCGCCAGGGCCTCGTCCTTAAGGTACTGCAGGGGATCATGCCGGTTGGTAGGGCCATCCGCATATCCAAAGGGCAGATGGCTCAAGAGCAGCAGCAGTACCGAGGGTAAGACCTTGCTCACTACTGCACTCGTTTGTAGTCCGCGGCGCGAAGCAGCTCAGGTTGTCCCATCGACATCCGATCGAGGCTCTTGGGAAGCTGCATTGTTACGTTGGCCCCCAGCTCCCGGGAGTTGAGATAGTTGATGATGTCGTTGATGTTGCTGACCTCGATGTTCATCGGAGCCCCCTCGCGCGGAAGCGCGGCGGAGAGCATTGGAGCGGATTCGCCGCGCCCGAGCCCGGACAGCGCCACGTAGCTGCTGAAGCCCAGGGCCAGCACGATGGCGGCAGCCGCGGCGGCGACTACGGGGATCGGCACCGAAAGGCGTCTCTGCCAAATGGTGACGACCCTGACCCTCCGGGCCGCCTGAATCGCCTTCCAGCTCCTTGCCTGGCTCCCCTCGAGATCCGGCACCGGCAGGCTCATAAGCTCGTCGCTCAAGGAAGCGAAGGAGGCAAGCCTCTCTCTGCAGGCAGTGCAGCTCGAAAGATGCTCTACGATTCGCTCTTCCTGCTCAGGATCAAGCTCCTCATCGTAATATGCAGAAAGAAGGTGATGATTAGGACACATACACTTCCTCCTCATCTATGAGCGTACTGAGCTGCTCCCGCGCTCGAAAGACGCGTACCTTAACGTTTCCCTCAGTAATTTTCAAAATAGCAGCTATCTCTTTGTAGTTCAATCCACCGTACTCCCTCAAGACGAGAACCGTCCGCAGCTTGTAGGGAAGCTTATAGAGCGCACTCTTCACAATTTCATAGGTTTCTTTCTTGATGACTTCCGTTTCCCCGGACTCCACCTCCCGCTGTGGTTCCTTGAGAACGCGATCATGCGCCCGTCTTTCCCGACCCCTACGCTTTTCGTGGTTGAACGCAAGGTTCTTGACGACCCGGATAAGCCAGTACTTGGCCTGATCCAGGCTAGGGAACGGGGTCTCACGCTGATAATACCTGATGAACGCTTCCTGACAGAGGTCTTCTGCGATGGCCAAATCACCCGTAATATGGTAACTCACTCGAATGAGGATCGGGTATACCGTCTGATAGACCTTCTCAAAAGTCTCTGCCCCGCCTTCGTCACTGTTCATTCGCTAAACAACAGTCCTTTGCCTACGTTACATGCGGTGAGCCCGGCTCCAGCGCGAGCCCTTCGGGGTGTCCTCGACCGTGATCCCCCGCTCGGCCAGCTGTCGCCGGATCTCGTCCGCGCGCGCCCAATCTCTCCCCGCCCGCGCTTCCTCGCGCGAGCGGACAAGCGCCAGGAGCTCGCTCTCGAGCTCGTCGCGCCGCGCAGCCGTCTGCGCGAGACCAAGTCCGAGGACCTGGTCCATCTCAAGAACCACGGTCAGCCGCTCGAGGGGCGCTACCTCATCGGCCTTGAGCAGGGCCCAGAGGACCGCCATTGCCTTGGGCATCCCGAGATCGTTCGCCAGGCTCTCGAAGAACTCCTCTCGGAAGGCGGCAGCCGCGGGACCGATCGGCGCCCCATCGGAGGGAGAAGCCTCCTCGGCGAGCCGCCCGATCCGTTCCATGAGGTTCAGACGGGCCGCGCGGGCCCCATCGAGGGCCTCCCAGGAGGATTGAAGCTGGGTTCGGTAATGGCTTCCAAGGCAGAAGTAGCGGTAGTCCAATGGATCGTAGCCGCGATCGATGAGGGCGGAAAGCGTGAGGAACTCGCCGCTCGACTTGGCCATCCGCTCCTTGTTGAGCAGAAGGAACTCGCCGTGGAGCCAGTAATTGACCCAGTGAGCGCCGGTTGCCCCTTCCGATTGAGCGATCTCGTTGGTGTGATGGACCGGGACGTGGTCGACCCCTCCGCAGTGGATATCGATATGCTCCCCGAGATACTTCATGCTCATCGCGCTGCATTCCAGGTGCCAGCCGGGATAGCCCCTCCCCCAGGGGCTGTCCCAGAGCATCGCCTGGCGCTCGAACTTCGAAGTGGTGAACCACAGGACGAAATCACGGGGGTTCCGCTTCTGCGGGTCGATCTCGATCCTCGCGCCGGACTGCAACTCCTGCCGGTCGAGGAGGGCCATCCTGCCGTAGTCCGGGAAGCGGGATATGTCGAAGTAGACGTTGCCCCCCGCCTCGTAGGTGAGCCCGCGCTCCTTGAGCCTTTCGACGAGGGCGATCATCTCCGGGATGTGATCGGTGGCGCGGCAAACGATCGTCGGCTGCTCGATGTTGAGGCGCTCGAGATCCTCAAAGAAGGCCTTTGTATAGAACGCGGCGAGATCCCACACCGACATCCCTTTCTCCCGCGCGCTCTTCACCATCTTGTCTTCCCCGGCATCGGCGTCGTCGGTGAGATGGCCGATGTCGGTGACGTTCATGACGTGGGTGACGCTGTAGCCATCATGCTCGAGGGTGCGACGCAGGAGATCCTCGAACAGGTAGGTCCGAAGATTGCCGATGTGGGCGTAGTTGTAGACCGTCGGTCCGCAGGTGTACATCCCAACCTTGCCTTGAGTAATGGGAACAAATTCCTGAATTGCCCGTCCATCGGTGTTGAAGAGCTTGACTGCCACTGAAGAGGATTCCCTCCGGGAGCTTACGCAGTAGAAAGCGAGCTCCATCTTGAGCTACTATCGGCTGCGTGACCAATCTACGGGAATTGACGGGAAAAATCAATATCGCCGGCGCGCTGCGCGCCGACGAGCCCCTCAAGGAGCACACCAGCTACCGAGTGGGAGGACCGGCCGATCTGTTCGCCGAGCCCCAGACGGTCGCCGACGCGGCAATCCTGCTCGAAGCAGCGCGGGAGCACGCTCTGCCGGTGTTCATCCTGGGGGCCGGAGCGAACATCCTGGTCTCCGATCGCGGGATCCGCGGCTTGGTCCTTTCGACCGAGCGGCTTCGCTCCGTGCGGGTCGAAGGCGAACGAATCGTGGCGGAGGCGGGCTGCCCGATCAGCCTCGTCTCGGAGGCTGCCGCTGCGGTAGGGCTTGCCGGCCTCGCCTTCATCTACTCGATGCCCGGGAGCGTCGGCGGGGCGGTCTGGATGAACGCCCGATGCTACGGATCCTCAGTCTCCGACATCCTCGAGTGGGTCGAGCTTCTCGACGAGGAAGGGAGGGTGGTCCGGCTCCCCGCCCGGCCCGAAGAGTTTAACTACAAGCTCTCCCCCTTTCAGAAGCGTCGGGCGCTCATTCTTTCCGCCTGCTTCCGCCTGCACCACGGCGAAAAGCCCCACATCCTCGCAGAGATGGAGGCCAACCGCGCCGACCGCGAGCGGAAGGGGCACTTCGCCGCCCCCTCGGCCGGGTCGGTCTTCAAGAACAACCGAGCCTTCGGCAACCCCTCGGGAAAGATCATCGACTCGCTTGGGCTGCGAGGCTACGCGATCGGGGGCGCCAAGATATCCGACTACCACGCCAACATGATCATCAACACCGGGAGCGCCACGGCCGGCGACATCGAAGCCCTCACCCGCTTCGTCTCCCGTCGGGTGAAGGAGGAGCTCGGCTTCGAGCTCGAGAGGGAGGTGATACCGGTCGGCGACTGGTAGGGGCGCTACCGGGCGACGCGGGTTGCGCGCGTCTCCCGGCCGCCTGCCCCGCTTTCCCACTCCTGCCGCCAGGCCGCGGTAACGACGAGTTGCTTGAAGGGCCGCGCCGCGAGCTCGCAGGCGCCCGAGAGCCTCACGGGGCTTGCAAGAGCGAGGCGCAGGGAAAGGGCCCCGCGCTCGAGGGGGAGGCTCACGGTGAGCCTGCCGGTGAACGAGGGCTCCCGCCGTTCGCCGCTCCCCCAGGGCAGGGCGCTCTCCCCCCACGGAGGGTTGTCCGGCTCCCACGCCGGGGCGCCCCCCGACGCCTCGCCGGCGGCATCTGCCGCCGCGTAGCCCCTTCCGACAAGGCCTGCGGCCCCGCAAAGGGCGCTCCACCCCTCCTCAGGCAGGGGAAGCGAGGAGGAGCTCCCTGCGCGAAGCCCCGGAAAACGAAAGCCCACGGCAAGCTCGAGCGACACCCCGCTTCTTCCCCCCGGCGGGGCGAGCCTTCCGGCAGCCTCCACGACCTGCGCCGGATCGTAGAGGTTCGACCAGCTCCAAAGCGACGTGAGCAGGAGGCGGACTCTGTCGAGATTGCACTCAAGCCCCCCCGTGAGCTCCTCATCGACTATCAGCCTCCCGACCCTCGTAGCCGAGCGCTCCTGTGCGTAGCGAAGAAGCACGCTGATCGGGTTCTCCCCGGCAGTGAGGACGATCTCGCCCCGCTGCTCGTGCTCTCGAAAGGTTACGGGAAGGAGCGGCAGGCGAGAAAGGGAGGCCTCGTAGCTCCCAACCAGGCGCCCGAAGGGGAGCTTGAGCTCGGAGGCAAGGCCGCCGGCGCCAACCCGATCCGGGAAGCGCCCGTCGGGCAGGAGATAGGAGGGGGTCGCTATCGCGATCGCGCCCGTGACCCGGAGGGGAGTCGAGGTGTGGGCGATCGTCGCCCGCAGGCAGCCGCCTGGGGGGTAGACCGGCGAAAGGGAGAGGGTCCCCGCGATCGCCGCCGCGAGGGTGCTGCCTCCGGCCGCAAGTCTGCAGCCCCCGTGCAGGAGGTAGGGCGAAACAGTCTCCGGGCGGTCCGAGAACCAGGAGGCGCTCGCTCCGCCCTCGGGAGGCAGGCTCGCGAGCAGCAGGAGGGTGCCGGCGACCCCCGCAGGCAGGGGCGCGCGGACGAGCCCCCCTATCGCCGCGGGTCCCCCCTCCTCCTGCAGCCAGAAGAGATCGAGATGACTCGGAAAGGGAGAAAGAACCACCCCGCGCCTCGCCCCCGGATGGAGGGACCCGTCGAGTCGGATCGCCCAACGTTCCTCCTCACGGCCCGAGCAGAGAGCGCCGGAGAGCGGATCCGCAAGCTCGCGGAGAGTCCCCGTAAGCTCCAGAGGTCCGGCCATGAGATTGGGGCTGGCAACGGCGGGAAGGAGGGCGATCGGCGTCCCGCGCACCGAGGCAGCGGTCAGGGCGAGGGAGAGCTCCCCGATCGGGCTTGCCGCGCGATTGACAACGCGCTCGGCGAGGAATCCATTGCTGTCGACGAGAGCGTCGAGCGAACCTTCGAAGGCGAGCGCCTCCGGCGCTCGGAGGAGCGCCAGGAGAGAAAGGAGGCGGAGAGCGGACGCAGGGGGGTGCATCTCCTCTTTTACGGCGAGAAAAGTCGGAGGGCTTCACCGAGGCAGGGTCCGATGACTTGCGCTTATTTGCCCTATGTGAGATAATGGAGACATACACCGCACACTATCCCAGGGTTGTCGGGCCTTCCAGGATTCAACGGGCCTGGACCGTCCATGAGCAGCAGGGACTCTGCGATCCTCCCCCGGCCCATCTTAGCCGGCGGCTCTCCGCGGGTGTGCTCTTGGAGGTTACTACTGTGGTCATTCTCACCCTCAACTGCGGCAGCTCATCGCTGAAGTACCAGCTCTATGACTGGGAGCGGCACGAAGCGATCGCCAGCGGCAACGTCGAGCGCATCACGATCGAGGGATCGTTCATCAAGCACAAGGCGAAGGGCAAGCCCGAGCTGAAAGCCAAGCGGGAGTGTCCCACCCACCGGGAGGCGATCGACCTGGTCATCGCTACCCTCCTCGACCCGGTTCACGGCGCGATCTCCGATATTCGCGAGATCAGGGCGGTCGGCCACCGCGTCGTGCACGGGGGCGAGAAGTTCGCAAAGTCGGTGCTGGTGACCCCCGAGGTCCTCGACACCTTTCGGGGGATCCAAGACCTGGCTCCCCTGCACAACCCGGCAAACATCATGGGCATCGAGGCGGCGCAGGCGGTGCTTCCGGAGGTGCCCCACTGCGCCGTCATGGATACCGCCTGGCACCAAACCATGCCGGACGAGGCCTTCCTCTACGCCCTTCCCTTCGACTGGTACGCAAACCTCGGGGTTCGCCGCTACGGCTTCCATGGGACCTCCTTCCTCTACACCGCGAAGCGCGCGGCGGTGCTCCTCGGCAAGGACCCCTTTGCGGCCAATCTCATCATCGCCCACATCGGCAACGGCTCGAGCATCAACGCCGTACGAAATGGGGTCTCCATCGACACCTCGATGGGCCTCACCCCGCTCGAGGGGTTGATCATGGGTACCCGCTGCGGAGACATCGATCCAGACATCCCCTTCTACATCATGAAAAAGACCGGGATGAGCGCGGCGGAGGTCGAGAATGCCCTCAACAAGAAGAGCGGGGTCCTCGGCATAACCGAGCGATGGATGGACCGACGGGATATCGAGATCGCCGCGGATTCAGGCGACGAGCGGGCTCGGCTCGCGATTCGGATGGAGGGCTACCGAATAAAGAAATACCTCGGGGCCTATGCGGCGGTGCTCGGACACGTCGATGCCGTGGTTTTCACCGCAGGTGTGGGAGAGCGCGGGCCGCGAATCCGGGAGTATGCAACCGAGGGGCTCGAAGGGATGGGGATCAAGGTCGATCCCGAGAGGAATCACCTTTCCGCAACGCGGAACGCCGAGACCGTCATCTCCGCCGACGACTCGCCGACGAAGGTCTTCGTCATTCCGACCGATGAGGAGCTGGTCATGACCGAGGACACCTACGCCCTTACCCGCGGCACCTATGACATTCACACCAACTTCACCTACGGCTTCCAGCTGCCGGACTACGTAAACCGCGAGCGCCAGGCCGCGCTTCGCGACGAGATCGAGAAGAATCACCTGTTGGAGAAGATTCTCGCCCATCCCGCCCTCGATCGAAGGCCGCTGCCGACGAGGTAGAGGGGCTGCAGAGCCGTGCGCTCCCTGGGCAGGGTCTCTTCCCACGGCCCAGCGGGCTCTATCGCTGGAGGACGGAGCCCTTTACCCTCTCGGCGGTTTCATCCCCGACGAGATAGCGGACGAGCTCGATCGCGAACTCCCCTGCGGTGCCCGCCCCGCGGCTCGTGATGAGGTTCCCATCGCGCACGACCCGCTCGGAGCTTACCGACGAGCCCGTAAGCTCCCCCTCGAGGCCGGGGTAGCAGGTGGCGCTTCGCCCCTCGAGGATGCCCGTCGGCGCGAGGACCTTGGCGGGAGCCGCGCAGATTGCTGCGACGAGCTTTCCCTCGCCGTGGAGACGCTTCACGAGGTCGGCTACGGCGCTCGACTTCGCGAGGTTCGCCGCCCCGACCCCCCCTCCGGGAAGGATCACCCCGTCGAGATCGGCAGGCAGCTCATCGATTCGCGCGTCTGCGTCGACCGTGATCGCATGGGATCCTTTCACCCGCTTCGCGCCCACTCCCGCGGTTACGACCTCCACCCCCGCTCGCCTGAGGTAATCGATGGGGGAGACGGCTTCGACTTCCTCGAAGCCGTCGGCGAGGAGAACGGCGACCCTCTTCAAGCCTCCACCTCCTCGCGGGCAATCTCGCCCATCTTCTCGTAGGCATACAGAAGCATCTCCTCGGTGCTCTCCCATCCGACGCATTCGTCGGTGATGGAGACCCCGTAGCGCAGCTTCGAGAGATCCGCAGGGATCTTCTGATTGCCCTCGAAGAGGTTGCTCTCGATCATCAGCCCGAGAATCGAGTCTCTTCCGGAGCTCCGTTGGCGCACCACCGACTCCATCACCGACTCGAGCACTTCCCGCTGCCGCGCCTGTTTCTTGCCTGAGTTGTCGTGACTGCAGTCGACGAGGATCGCCGGAGTCATCTCCATCTCTGCGAGGAGGCGCTCCGCCTCTTCGATGAAGTGATCCTGGTAGTTCGGTCCCCGCGATCCTCCGCGGAAGATGATGTGGGTGTCAGGATTGCCGAGCGTCTTCAGGACGCAGGTCCGCCCCGATTGGTCGATACCGATGAAGCTGTGGGGAGTCCGGGTGGACTCGATGGCATTGATTGCGCTTTGGAGGTTTCCGTCGGTGCTGTTCTTGAAGCCCACCGGCATCGACAGCCCGCTTGCAAGCTCGCGGTGGATTTGGCTCTCGGTCGTGCGCGCCCCGATGGCCGCCCACGAGATGAGGTCGGCGATGTATTGCGGCACGATCGGGTCGAGCATCTCGGAGCCGACCGGAACGCCCAATTCGGTGAGATCGAGGAGTAGGCTGCGCGCCGTGCGCAGGCCCAGCGCCACGTCATAGGAGCCGTCGAGGTTGGGATCCACGATGAGCCCGCGCCAGCCCACCGTCGTTCGTGGCTTCTCGAAATAGACGCGCATGATGAGGAAGATCCGATCCTCGATCCTCTTGCGCAGCGCCGCGAGGCGCTCGGCATATTCGCGCGACGCCTTTACGTCGTGGATCGAGCAGGGTCCGACGACCGCAAGGAGGCGCTTGTCCCTCTTTTGAAGGATCGAGGCGATCGCCGTACGGCTCTCGAGGACAGTCCGGATGCTCCGCTCGGTCATGGGAAACTCGCTCTTCAGGGCCGCCGGGGAAATGAGCGGACGCGTTTGTGCTATGCGTAGATCCTCTGTTGCCTTCATTTCTCTCTGCTCACCGATGGACTAGTATACAGAATCCGAGGGCCTGCGCCTACCACAGCGGAGGCGCGGGGAGCGGAAGGGGGTGCTCCTACCATGAGAGGGGCGCCCGAGCCGCAGGAACGGGCCGGCGGCGCCCGTCCCGACGGGAGGCTACCAGGCGAGGGGCGCCCGTCTCACTGGCATGGTCATGCAGCGCACCCCGCCGCCGCCGCGCGCGAGCTCGATCCCGTCGACCGCGATGACCAGACGCTCGTAGGTGAAGGGCGACTCCCTTCCCGAGAGAAAGCCTTCGGCGCCGCAGATTGCGAAGCCGGCTCGATCGAGGGCCTCGAGGGTCGCGGGATTGCAGCTGTAGCCGAGGATCTTCCCCGGAGCGACCGCGAGGAAGTTCGTGCCGGAAAGCCACTGCTCGCGCTGCTCGAGGAGGGGATCGCCCATCCCGCAGAGAATCGGCTCCAGCGCCAGGCCCGCCTCGGCGAGCCCCTCGAGCAGCCCGTCGACCCGCCGGATCGAGCGGCGCCCCTGCGGGTCGACGTCCATCCTCACCACCGGACGTCGGTCCTTGCCGAGGATGTGGGGAGCGTAGACCACCGCGCGGTCGCGGTCGACCATGGTAAAGATCATGTCCAAATGGATCGTTGCGCGCTCCGAGGGGAGTAGGACCGCGAAGACGCGCAGGGGGCTGTCGCGCGTGGCGGCGATGCGCTCCGCAATGAGGTCGATCGCCCCGCTCGTGGTGCGGTCGGAGAGCCCCATCACGAGGAGATCCTCTTTGAGGAGCTGGAAGTCGCCGCCTTCCAGGGTAACCCCGGCGATCCGCTCGCTGGCGCCGTCGAAGAGCAGCCCCGACGGGCGCAGGCGGGGATGGTAGCGGAAAATGAAGCCTGCGAGGAGCGCCTCGAGCTGGCGCACCTCGTGCGCCATCGCCCCGATGAGGACGCTGTTTCGGTAGACCATCGCGCCGTCGCGGGTGAAGTAGAGATTGGGCAGGGGGTTGAGATCGAACTCCTTCGGATCGAGGAATCGGGCGAGGCTGTCCCGCCGCGCCGGAAGCCCGCCGATGAGCAGGCGAATGAGCTCGTCGCGGCCGAGGGCGAGGAGCTCGCCCCGTCGCCCCTCGATCCCGAAGGAGCGCACGATCCGATCTACGAGATCGGCTGCGACCTCGGAGGAGGAGAGCGACTCCCGCAGGAGATCCTTCAGCTCGAGGACCTCCGCAAACAGGGAGAGCACCCCCTTCAGACGGGCATGCTCCTCTGCCACCACCCCGAGGGGGACGATGTCATTGTAGAGAACCTCCGCAAGGGTGGTGGGAGTCATCGCCTCGATCTCGATCCCGGGGGTGTGGACGATGACGCTCTCGAGGGGACCGATCTCGGAATCCGCGAACACCGCCTCAGTCACGGGAACCCTTTGCCGCAACCGCGAAGCGCTGCCAGGAATCCGCCGCATCGCCGACCACGGCCTCCGGTCCCAGGCGGATGATGGGGGTGCGGAAGAGGAGCGGATCGCCGAGAAGCTCCTCGAAGGAATCGAACTCCATGTGCTCCAGGCCGCGCCGCTCGTAGCGCCTGCCGCTGCGATCGATGAGCTCCGCGGGGGCGACGCTTCGGGCGATGTTCTCAAGCTCCCCCTTCGTGAGGGCCCGCTCCTCGAGGTCGACGAAGGCGAAAGGGATCCCGCGCTCCTTGAAAAAGCGAACCGCCTTGCGCGTCAGCGCGCACCCCTTCGTACCGATGATCTGGATGGTCACGGCCCTGCCCCTTCCTCCGGTAAGCATACCAGCGCCCCGCCGGGCACACAAGGGGCCGGCGGGTCGGCGGCGGGGACGGAGGGCGAGCCGAAGGCGGGTAGCGAGAAGGGCTTCGATCGATCCGAGCGCTCCAGACCGTAGCCCACGGCTCGGACGAGGCCTTCATCGAGATTGACGCCCTCCGGCATCCGCGACTATACTGCGCTTCATGATGGCTGACGATCATCCCGCAGACCGAAGCGACGGCTGGCCTGCCTTCGACCCCGAGGGGCGCGCGGTGCGCTTCACCGACCGCCACCCTCTCCCGCATCCGAAGGAGCACCGACCCACCCTTCAGGGCGAACGGGTTCGGCTCGACCCGATGAGCGAGAGCCATCTCGACGCCCTCTGCACCGTGGGCCTCGACCCCGAGCTCTATCGGATGAATCCGACTTCCATCCACGATCGCGAGGGGATGGCGGCGTTCATTCGCGAGGCGGTGGAGGCGCGGGAGCGCGGGGCGGTGATTCCCTTCGTGACCGTCTACCGCGATGAGGCGGGAGGCGAGCGCGTGGTCGGCACGACGCGCTTCCTCAACGTCGAGCGCAATCACCGCCGGCTCGAGATTGGCGGGACGTGGATTGCACGCCCGTGGCAGCGCACTCGGGTCAACACCGAGGCGAAGTACCTGATGCTCCGCCACGCCTTCGAGGAGCTTCAGGCCCTTCGCGTCGAGCTCAAAACCGACAGCCTCAACGCCCGCTCGCGCGCTGCGATTCTCCGCATCGGCGCGATCCAGGAGGGGGTCTTTCGCAACCACGTCATCACGAGCGAGGGACGCGTGCGCCACTCGGTCTATTTCAGCATCCTCTCCGAGGAGTGGCCGGCGGTCAAATCCCGCCTGGAAGGGATGCTCGCGCGGTAGCTGCCTGCATCGGGCGGCTGTGGCCGCGCGGTCATCGCGCCCTCTTCGGGCGATCCGCGCCGCATGCGCCGTTCAGCGCTCCTTTACCCGCACCTCGAAACGTGCTATCCCTACCCCAACCATGACAACGCCTCGTATCAGAGAGATACTCGCCGCACCCCGCACAGGCATGCCGATCACGGTTCGCGGCTGGGTGCGCACCAAGCGGGAATCGAAGAGCCTCTCCTTCATCGAGGTGAGCGACGGCTCCACCCTGCGAAATCTCCAGGTCGTCATCGATCTTGCCTCGGCTCCCCCCGGGCTTGCAGCCGAGCTGACCCGGGCCACGACCGGCTCGGCGGTCGAGGTGAGCGGGGAGCTCGCGGAATCCCCGGGAAAGAATCAGCCCATCGAGCTACGGGCCTCCGCGCTCGCGGTCGTCGGCGAGGCCCCGCCGGAGAGCTACCCCCTGCAGAAGAAGCGCCATTCCTACGAGTTTCTGCGGGAGATTGCGCACCTCCGCCCGCGAACCAACACCTTCGGGGCGGTGACGCGCGTGCGCAATGCCCTCGCCTTCGCGATCCACACCTTTTTCCAGGAGCGGGGCTTCCTCTGGATTCACACCCCGATCATCACGGGGAGCGACGCGGAGGGGGCAGGCGAGATGTTTCAGGTGACCACCCTCCCCCTCGATAACCCCCCGCTCGCCGAGGGAGGGATCGACTACGCCCAGGACTTCTTCGGCAAGCGAACCTCTCTTACGGTGAGCGGCCAGCTCGAGGCTGAGATCTATGCCCTCGCTCTTCGGGACGTCTACACCTTCGGTCCCACCTTCCGCGCCGAAAACTCCAACACCACCCGCCACCTCGCCGAGTTCTGGATGGTGGAGCCCGAGATGGCTTTCTGCGACATCGAGGGGAACATGGAGACCGCGGAGCAGTTCATCAAGTTCATCCTCAGCCGACTGCTTGAGAGCTGTCCCGAGGAGATGGAGTTCTTCGACAAGTGGATCCAGCCGGGGATTACGGCGACCGTTCGCGCGGTAGTCGAATCGAGCTTTCATCGGATCACCTACACCGAGGCGGTCGAGCGCCTAACCCGATCGGGGGTCGCCTTCGAGTATCCCGTGCACTGGGGGGTGGATCTCCAATCGGAGCACGAAAAGTACCTGACCGAGAAGCTCTTTGGGGGCCCGGTCATCGTCACGGACTATCCGAAGGAGATAAAGGCCTTCTACATGAAGATGAACGAGGACGACAGGACCGTGCGCGGAATGGACGTCCTCGTTCCTCGGCTCGGGGAGATCATCGGCGGCAGCGAGCGCGAGGCTGATCACGAGCGGCTGAAAGGAAGAATCGCAGAACTCGGGCTCCGCGAATCAGACTACTGGTGGTATCTCGACCTGCGCAGGTACGGGAGTGCGCCCCACGCGGGCTTCGGGCTCGGTTTTGAGCGCCTCATCCAGTACGTGACGGGGATGCAGAACATCCGCGACGTCATCCCCTTTCCGCGGGCGGTCGGCTCCGCGGACTTCTAACAGCCCGCTGCCAAGGCGAAGGGCACTGCGGGCGACAACCCGAGCGACGCGAGGCCCGGCTCGCCTGCGGCTGCGGCGCCCCGCAATGGCCTGCCTCGCGCAGTGGCGGGGCGCCCTCCGCGGCCTATCCGCCCTTTACCAGCGAGAGCGGCCCGGTTGCGAACCACGGGACATAGGTGATGAGGAGCACCGCGAGAAAAAGGGTGAGCGAGAAGGGGATCACGTTGCGGTAGATCCGCACCAAGGGCTGCTCGAAGCGGTAGGAGGCGAGAAAGAGGTTGATCCCAACCGGGGGAGCGAGAAAGCCAAGCTCGAGATTGGCGAGAAAGATGATGCCGAGGTGAATGGGGTTGACCCCAAAGAGCGCCCCGACCGGGATGACGAGCGGCGCCACGACAAGGATGGCCGAAAAGATGTCCATGAGGCTTCCGGTCACGAGAAGCGCCAGATTGAGCAGGATGAGAAAGATATACTTCGAATGGATGTGCTGCTCGACCCAGGCGGTCAGGTGCATGGGGACCCGCGCGTCGACGATGAAGTAGGAGAGCCCCTTCGCGATAGCGAGAATCACGAGCACTCCCCCGACGATAGGCAGACACTTCAGCATCACCCCGGGAATGTCGGAAAGCTTCAGGTCGTGCTTGATGAAGACCACGACGATGAGGGTGTAGACGACCGCCGCCGCTGCGGTCTCGACAAGGGTCGTAATCCCGCCGAAGTAGCAGGCGATAATGACGACCGGCAGGAGGATCTCCCACAGCGAGTCGCGCAGCGCAAGCCCGGCCTCCTTCAGGCTGAAGGGATTGACCTCCACCTTGTTGCGTACCGCGTTGACCACTCCGATCCCCGATAGGGTAACCACGAGCACCACCCCGGGGAGGATTCCTGCGACGAACAGGTCCTTGATGTTGATCTGGGCCACGACCCCGTAGAGGATAATGGGAAGGCTCG
The DNA here is from genome assembly GCA_027314665.1 of Spirochaetales bacterium. GTDB lineage: Bacteria > Spirochaetota > Spirochaetia > DAHUYW01 > DAHUYW01 > DAHUYW01. Next base: position 31,896 of record DAHVAK010000159.1, on the reverse strand, counting down.
GAGGAAAGAGCAGCCCGATGCTCCCCGAGGAGGTGAGCAGGCCGCGACTGAAGCTCGGCGAGAAGCCGCGCTCGGTGAGCACGATGACGAGGAGCCCGCCCAAGGCAAGGATCGTGACCCCCGACGCCCCGGTGAAGGTCGTGAAGAAGGCGCAGACCAGCACCGACATGATGGCCATCCCGCCGGGAAGCCAGCCGAAGAGGGCGCGAAAGAGGCGCACCAGCCGGTTTGCCGCCTTGCTCTCGGACAGCAGGAAGCCGACGAAGGCGAAGAGCGGGATCGCCGCGATGCTCTCCCCGGTGAGCATGGTATAGGCCTCGTTGGGGATCACTGCGAGGGAGCCCCCCGAGTGGGCGAACAGCATGTAGGCAATCCCGCCGAGCACCGTAAAGATCGGGGTTCCGGCGAAGGCCGATGCGATGAGAATGACGATCGCCGGCACAGCGGCGGCTCCGGTCACCGCGTAGAAGATGCTGCTCACGTTATTGAGGTAGGCGGGCGGATTGGGAAGGAGGGTGCTCAAGATGTTGACGGCAGGCCCGATCCCAAGGAGCAGCCCCAGGACGAGACCCGCCCAGGCGATTGCCCCGCCCCGGATCGACCGAACGCTCAAGACGAAGCGCACAGCCATGAAGGCGTAGCCGATCGGCATGATCGCCGCCACGACCATGGTCGGGACGAACCCCACCATCATGGTCGGATCGAAGCCGATGAGCACCAGCTCGACCGAGCCCCAGGCGAGGGCGCTCGAGACCGTGGAAGCGATGAAGGCGTCCCAGATCCGAAGGCCATCACCCACCCGGTTTTTCAGCAGATCGACCCCTACGGACATCGAGAGATGCCTGCCGGCCCTCGAGGTGAGCATTCCCCCCAGGAAGGTCACCCAGAGCACGAGGTGGCGCATGTAGTCGTTTGAGGCGGGAATACCCGTGTGAAAAACCAGTCGGACGACCACCTCCGCGACCGGTAGCAGCGCAAGAAGCCCGAGCGCGATGCTCGCAACGGAGTTCTCTACCCCCAGCAGCCCGCGCTTGACCCGTTCACTGACCATGGGTGGCCCGATACTCCTGCACGAGCCCTAGAATTTCGTGGTAGGCCTCCTTGGAATAGGCGCGCCCGGCGAGGGACTCGAAGCCGGTGGTGAGCGTCGAGCGCCATTCGGCCGCCGCGGACGGGGGCACCTTGTCGACGACCAGGCCGTTCTGCGTCATGACGTTCATGGCCTCGCTCTCGAGGGCCGACATGTTCCGAAAGATAGGGCCTTCGGCCTTCTCGGTCGCCGCGAGAAAGGGCTGCCGGTACTCCTCGGGCACCTGGCGCCAGGCCCGCTCGCTCATCACGATCCCGCCGAGCAGCGGGGCAATCTTCAGATCGCACATGTACTTCGCGATTCCGAACCACTGATAGGCGGCTGCCGCGAGCGGCTCGGTGTAGAAGGCATCGACCATGCCGCTCGAAAGCGCGGACATCAGGTTGGATATCCCGATCGGAACCACCTGAAATCCGGCCTGCTGCCACCCCTGCACGATTGCGGAGTCGTTGCCCGCCGACACGGCGAGCTTCTGGGGCATGAGGTCCGAGGGGGTGACGACCGGGTCTCGCGAAAAGAAGTTGATCCAACCGGCGATGTTCCATCCCAACAGCACGAAGCCCTTCTCTTCAAAGCGCTTCTTGAAATCGGGGGTGACCCGATCGAGCACCCAGCGGAACTCCCTCCCGGAGGAAAACAGAAAGGGAAGATCGAGGATAATGACGTCGTTCACGATCTGCTTCAGCCCCTCCCCGGAGAGGGCCGCCGCTTGGAGCTGACCGATGCGCATCTTGCGGATCATGTCGTTCTCGTCGCCCGCGATAGCACCGGGGTAGAGGCGAACGTTCACCTCCCCTCCGCTGATGGTCGACCAGTCCGAGGCGATGGTCTTCAGCGCGGTGTCCCACGGGGTGTTCGCAGGCGCGATGGTTCCCATCTTGATGGTAAGCGCCGGCAGCCAGACGGGGAGGACAAGAATGGCGAACAGCAGGGCTAATCGTCGAAGTCGTTCCTTCATGCAACGCTCCTCATGGTGAAAGGAAGTAGTCGTCGATATGCGCGAGAAGCCAACGAGCCTGGTTCTGCGCGATGATCGTCGCAAGCCGATTCGCTCGATCGGCGTTCGGATCGATAGTGAGGGCCTTTTCCAGCGCCTCGCGAAACTCTTGGGGATTGTGGTCCCGCACGGCGACCGACTGGGCATAGGCCACATAAACCGAAGCCTGTTTGCCTTCGGAGTACTGGAGGGCCAAGGCATACTCCGAGCGAGCCTTTTCAAGTCCCCCGCCGAGCGACTCCGGCGCGGAGGCGTCGTAGGTGAGGTAGAAGGTGTGGATTGCCCCTTGGTCGAATCCGGTGTCCAGACGCTCCGCCGCGGCCATCATGGCGAGGGGTTTCTTGATCGTTATCGCAAGATTGAAGTCGAGCGGATTGATGGCGTAGGCCGCCATCCAGCCCGCCGCGGCCCAGAAGAGATAGGGGACGTCCGGCTTGCGCATGGCGGCAAGCTGCCCTGCGAGGGCATCCCCCTTCGAATCTGCGAGCGCCGCGGCGAAGCCGGGATGGCGCACCTCGACCCCCTCCAGGACATACTTCCTTCCCCGAAGGTAGAGCTCCTTGGCCCTCTCGAGCATGGCGCTTTGCCTCTGAAACTCGGAATCGGGCAGCATCTCTGCAGGAGTCTGAACGTAGGCGTTCGCGTACATCACGAAGAGGCTTCCCGTTTGCAGGGCGAGCGCAGCGTTCTTCGGATCCTCGGCGAGAAGGGACTCGAAGAGCTTCAGGGCAAAAGGAAGCGCCTGCCCGACCAGGATCGGATCGTCGTCGGAGGTGAAGGCGTTCCCGCCTGCCCCGCCGGCCGAAAGCGAGTTTGCCACTGCGTTGATCGCGAGCTGGTTGATCGAGCACGAGGAGCCCAAGAGCACCGATACCACCGCGAGCATGAGCAGACGTCTCGTTACCCTCATGTCCGCATGATGACCCAAAACGGACCTGATTTCAACTAGAGGGGCCGCCCGCAGATCCGGAAACTGGCTGCAGCGCCGAATGCTACCCCTCGTCCGCCGTCTGCGACCGGGCGGGACCGGAAGCCTTCGCGGCCTTCGCCAGCTCCCGGTCGAAGGCGTCGGCGAAGGCCTTGGTCTCCCGCCCCCCGAACCGCCCGGTCCGTTCGGGGGTAAGCCCGCTCGAACGGAGCTCGTACATGAAGTCACGGACCGAGAGCCGCTCGCGCACGTTCTCGGCGGTGTAGAGCTCTCCCCGGTCGTTCAGCACCCGAAGCCCCCCCTCGACGAGCGCCGTGGCGAGGGGGATGTCGCGGGTGACCACGAGATCCGGCGGGAGGGCGTGATCCACGATGTAGGCGTCCGCCTCGCCCTCTGCCTTCCCAACCCTCACGAAGGAGATCGACGCTCCGCCGGCATCCGGAAGGGCGCGGTTGGCAACAAAAAGGGTCTCGATCCTCCGCCTGACCGCCGCGCGCGCAATGATCTCCCGCACCTGCCGGGGGCAGGAGTCCGCGTCCACCCAGATTCTCACGCGCCGCCCTCTATCGGGACATCGGCGCGGTACAGCAGCGCCTCTCCGGTGAGGCGGTAGCCGGCCACCGCCGCCGGCACAACGAAGGTGTCCCCCTTCGCGAAGCGAATCCAGAGCTTGGGATGGCCGTAGGAGATCTCGCCCCTCCCCTCGACGCAGATGAGAAGCTCAATCGAGCGATGGAGGGAAGCGCGATAGTCGCTTGAATGCCGCAGCTCGATGCGGGCGAGGCGAAACTCGTTCGTGGGGGTCGAATAGAGCTCGAGGCTGTCGCTCACCCGCCGGGGGCTCACGACCTCCAGGGAAGCGGGCCGGAAGGTGAGAAGGGAAGAGAGCTCGCTTAGGTCGATGTGCTTGTTCGTGAGCCCCCCGCGCAGAACGTTGTCGGAGTTCGCCATGAGCTCAACCCCGGTCCCCTCGAGATAGGCATGAAGCTCGCCTGCCGGCAGGAAGAGGGCCTCCCCGGGCATGAGGTGCACCAGGTTCAAGTAGAGCGGCGCGAGCGCCCCCACGTCGCCGGGGAACTGCTCGGAGAGCCGGGCCGCCCAGTCGTAGCGCGGGGCCTGCGCGCGCAGGGAGAGACAGGAGCGAAGGATCCGCTCAAGCTCCTTGCCGTCGAGAGTGAGCATTTTGGCAAGCAGGGCTTTCGGATCCGATGCCCCGGAAAGCCCGAAGCGCGCAAGCTCTTCGGAGAGCTCCTCCTCGGGGCGAAAGCCGCACAAACCCCAGAAGGGGGTGAGGGCGCAGATGATCTCAGGCTTGTGGTTTGCGTCGCGGTAGTTGCGCTCGGGCGAGGAGAGGGGGATGCCGGCAGCGTTCTCCCGCGCGAAGCCCGCCCTCGCCTGCTCAAGGTTGGGATGGGCCTGGATCGAGAGGGCCTTGGCCGCGGCAAGCACCTTGAACAGAAAGGGCAGCTGCGTCCCGAATCGCTCGGCCACCGGCTGCCCGAGCGCCTCCGCCGGCGCCTCCGCGATGAGGGCCGCAAGGGTCGGGGCTGCTTCCTCGGAGACGGGTGCGCGCTCCAGCGCGTCGCGAAGGCGCGAGGGCGCCTTCGGATGAGCGCCCATCCACAGCTCGGCCTGCGGCTTGCCTTCGGGGTTGGGCCGACCGAGCAGGGCGGGGATCGCCGTCAGCGAGCCCCAGTCGTAATCCTGAATCACGTTGAGGAGCCGGTAGATCCGGCGGGGGTCTAGAGCCATGGACCCATCCTATGCCGTGGGTCGCCCACCGTCAACGCTCACCGCTTCCGAAAGCGGGACACTCGGCTTGGGGCCGAGGATTGCGACGATCTCCCCCTCGTCGAGCTTTTCGCGCTCAAGCAGCTCGCTCGCCATGCGGTCGAGAAGGGTGCGGTTGCGGCGCAGAAGCTCCTTGTCCTCCTCGTAGCACTCCCGAATAATCTCGCGCGTCTCCTCGTCGATCTCCTGTTCGTAGCGTTCGGATCGGCGCGCAAGGGAGGGGCCCTGGCCGAGGAAGCGGGAATCCTCGCGGTCGACGAGGGAGATGTTGGGGCTGCGCCGGCTCATCCCGTAGACCGTGAGCATGTCGCGCACGATGCGCGACACCCGCTCGAGGTCGTTGGAGGCTCCGGTGGAGATTTCGCCGAGCACGACCTCCTCTGCGGCCCTGCCCCCAAGGAGACCCTTGATCTTGCCGAGGAGCTCGGTCCTCGACATCAGGTAGCGGTCCTCGAGCGGAGTCTGGAGGGTGTAGCCGAGGGCCCCTACCCCGCGCGGCACGATCGAGACCTTCTGCACCGGGTCCGCTCCGGGGGTGAAGTATCCGACGACTGCGTGGCCCGACTCGTGGTAGGCGACGATGCGGCGCTCCTGGGGATTGATGAGCTTGTTCTTCTTTTCGAGCCCAGCGATGATGCGCTCGATCGCGTTCTGGAAGTCGACCATGCTCACCCTGTCGCCCTCTCGGCGCGAGGCGAGGAGAGCCGCCTCGTTGCAGACGTTGGCAATTTCCGCGCCGGCGAAGCCTGGGGTGGTGGAGGCGAGCCGCTTCAGGTCTACATCCTCGCCGAGCACGAGCGAGCGGGTGTGTACCTCGAAGATTTGGACCCGCCCTTTGAGGTCGGGTCGGTCGACGAGAACCTGGCGGTCGAAGCGTCCCGCGCGCAGGAGCGCGGGGTCGAGCACCTCCGGGCGATTGGTTGCGCCCACCATGATGACCCCGGCGTTCGGATCGAAGCCGTCCATCTCGGTGAGGAGCTGATTGAGGGTGGTCTCCCGCTCGTCGTTGCCGCCGAAGTAGGCGCCCGAGCGGTTCTTGCCGACGGCGTCGAGCTCGTCGATGAAGATGATGCAGGGGGCCTTTGCCTTCGCTTCCTGAAAGAGATCCCTCACGCGCGAGGCCCCGACGCCCACGAACATCTCCACGAAACCGGAGCCGCTCATGGAGAAGAAGGGCACGCCCGCCTCTCCGGCCACCGCCCGCGCGAGGAGGGTCTTGCCGGTCCCCGGCGGGCCGACGAGGAGCAGCCCCTTCGGAAGCTTCGCACCCAGCTTCGTAAAGCGAGCCGGCTCCTTGAGGAAGGCGACGAGCTCGCGCACCTCCTCGACCGCCTCGTCGATCCCCGCCACGTCCTTGAAGGTGACCCGCTTGGAAGTGTCCGCCTCGTAGATCTTCGCCTTGTTCTTCCCGATGCTCAGGACGTTCGGCCCTCCCTTCGCCATGCGCCGGTAGACGAAGCCCCAGACAACGAAGAGGATCCCGAAGGGAACGATCCAGTTGAAGAACAGCTGCGAAAGCCAGTTGGAGTTGATCTTCCCGCGGTAGTTCACCCCGTGGACGTCCAGCTCATGAAGGAGATTGGGATCCGAGAGCCTGACCACGCTGAACTCGCGCTTCAGGAGCTCGGCCCGCTTCTCCCTCGCCTGCTGGAAGGCGACGCTCCAAGGCGTGGACTTGGTGATCGGGGTGAAGCCGGTTGCCGGAGCGCTCTCCTCGCCCGCCGTCCCAGCCGCGCCCGCAGCAGGGGTCTTGGCGGTCGTGCTCGACGAGGGCTTCAGCACGCCGTAGATCATGCTCTCCTGGATGACGACGCTCTGCACCCGATTTTCCACAAGCTCCTTCTTGAACTCGCTGTAGGGGATCTCCTTCACGGCATTTCCAGAGAACACCGTGGTCTCGAGCAGGAAGATAGCCCCGATGATTGCCACGTAGTACCAGATGGAGAAATGGAACTTCTTGTGCATTGCCGTGCTCCTGATGCGAGAAGAGAATGGGTTGCGAGACAGGTCTCCCCTTCAAGGTACTAAGATTACCGGGCATCGAATAGCGGCTCCTCTGGACAGCGCTTTTGCGCCCGATTAGAATGAGGCCCACTCAAGCGACCCTTTCGAGGAGCAACCATGAATCTGCAGGATGATCCGCATAGGAGGCTCAACCCTCTCACGGGGGAGTGGGTGCTCGTCTCGCCCCATCGAACCAAGCGCCCCTGGCAGGGCAAGGTCGAGCGCCTCCCCGCTGCGCAGGCGCCGGAGCACGATCCCGCCTGCTACCTCTGCCCCGGCAACCAGCGGGCGGGCGGCGTGACGAATCCGCGCTACGAGAGCACTTTTGTTTTCGTGAACGACTTCTCCGCTCTCCTTCCGCAGGGTCCCGGCGGTGAGCTCGATCGGGAGGGTCTCCTCGTCGCCAAGAGCGAGCGGGGGCTCTGCAAGGTCCTGTGCTTCTCCCCCCGTCACGATCTCACCCTCGCGCGGATGGAGGTCGAATCGATCCTCCCGGTCGTGGAGATGTGGACCGAGCAGTACCGCGAGATCGGCGCGCTCGATTTCATCAGCTATGTCCAGATCTTCGAAAACCGCGGGGAGGTGATGGGCGCCTCCAATCCGCATCCCCACGGGCAGGTCTGGGCGAACGAGAACCTTCCCGTCGATGCGGCGCTCGAAACCGCGCGCCAGGGCGAGTACCTCGCCTCCCGCGGGCGCTGCCTGCTCTGCAGCTACCTTGAGACGGAGCGCGCGGCGGGCGAGCGGATCGTCTTCGAGAACACCGGCTTCGTGGCTCTCGTTCCCTTCTGGGCGGTGTGGCCCTTCGAGGTGATGATCCTCCCGAAGAAGCACCACGTCTCGCTGCTGTCTCTCTCGCCGCAGGAAAAGCGCGACCTCGCGGATGCGGTCCATCGCCTTGGCGTTCGCTACGACAACCTCTTCGAGACCAGCTTTCCCTATTCGATGGGCTTCCACCAGAGCCCCACCGACGGCAAGCCCCACGAGGCGTGGCATCTGCACCTCCACTACTACCCGCCCCTCCTGCGCTCCGCGACGGTGAGGAAGTTCATGGTGGGCTACGAGCTGCTCGGGATGCCGCAGCGCGACATCACCGCGGAGGGAGCCGCCGCCCGACTGCGCTCCCTTCCCGAGCTCCACTACCTAGGCGGGGCAGCATCGTGACCGCTCTCTCGCCTGCAGCGTGGAGGGGCGCGCTCGATTCCGGCGATCTCGACCCCTTCTTTTGGGAGCACTACGGCGAAGAGGCTGCGCCCGGACAGCGCAGGCGCTACCGCACGCTCCTCGCCGCCGTGAGCGAGCGCTTCGGCGCGGGAAAGTCCGCCTCCGGCGCGGGGGCGCCGCAGGCCGAAAACGCCGCCCTCTCCTTCTTCTCCACTCCGGGACGGACGGAGCTCGGCGGCAATCACACGGATCACAACAACGGGCGGGTCCTCGCCGCGAGCGTCCACCTCGATTCCCTCGCTGCCGCCTACCCCACGGGAGATCGGGTCGTCGAGCTCTACTCCGAGGGTTTCCCGCAGCCCTTCGCCGTGGATCTCCGCACACTTACGCCCGTGGCCGCCGAGAAGGGGCGCACGGAGGCCCTCATTCGCGGGGTCGCCTCCCGGCTCCAGGCCCTCGGCTACAAGATCGGCGGCCTTCGCGGCTGCATCACGAGTGACGTCCTGCGCGGTTCGGGCTTGAGCTCCTCGGCGTCGATCGAGGTGCTCATCGGGACCATCTTCAATCACCTCTTCAACGGGGGCAGCATCTCGACGGTTACCCTCGCCATCGTCGGGCAGTTCGCCGAGAACACCTTCTTCGGCAAGCCCTGCGGACTGGAGGACCAGCTCGCGTGCGCCACTGGCGGGATCATCGGGATCGACTTCCGCGATCCGTCGTCGCCCCAGATCGAGCGCATCCCCTTCAGCTTCCTGGAGCACGGCTACGCCCTCATGGTGGTGGACACCGGCGGCAGCCACGACGACCTGACCCCGGACTATGCAGCCATCCCCGCGGAGATGCGCGCGGTAGCCTCCGCCTTCGGACGGTCGGTCTGCCGCGAGATCAGCCGCGAAGAGCTCCTCGCCTCCCTTCCGCGGCTCAGGGAGGAGGCGGGCGACCGCGCCATCCTGCGGGCGCTGCACTTCTTCGCCGACAACGAGCGGGTCGCCCGCCAGATCGAGGCGCTGAAGGGCGCCGAGATGGGCGCCTACCTCGCCTGCGTCCGGGAGTCGGGCTCCTCCTCCTGGCGGCTCCTGCAGAACTGCGCCTCGCCGCGGGTGGCGGGACAGCCGATTCCCCTCGCCCTCGCGGTAAGCGACGAGCTGCTCGCCGGCAGGGGGGCCTCCCGCGTACACGGCGGAGGCTTCGCGGGGACTATTCAGGTCTACGCCCCGATCGAGCGAGCCGAATCCTACCGGGCGGCGATGGAGGCGATCTTCGGACCGACGTCCGTTACGGTGCTGCGGGTGCGAAACAGCGGGACCATTGCCGTCCCGCTGCTGGCTCGGCTATAATTATCCAAAGACACCAACCGCCAATGAAGGAAGAGAGCATGGACAATTCCCCGCTGCAGAAAGCGCGCTACGCCTATACCCCGAAGGTTCCCAAGATCCTCTCCCGCGACGTGCGCAAGATCGGCGCGAAGCTCGGAGGCGAAACCGCTGCCCCCTCCGACCAGGCCGAGCTGAAAGACCTCTTCCCCAAGACCTACGGCATGCCCTCACTCGAGTTCGTTCCGGGTGAGAATCCTGCGGCCGGCGAGCGCAGGGCGGTGGGGGTCATCCTCTCCGGAGGGCCCGCAGCGGGCGGACACAACGTCATCGCGGGCCTCTTCGATGGCCTGAAGGCGGGCAATCGCGATTCGCGCCTCATCGGCTTTCTCGGCGGGCCGTCGGGCATCCTCGACGACCAATCGATCGAGATCACCGCCGAGATCGTGGAGCGTCACCGCAACACCGGCGGCTTCGACATGATCGGCTCAGGGCGAACCAAGCTCGGAACCGAAGAGCAGTTCAAGAAGGCGGCGGCGGTCTGCCGCAAGCACGGGATCGGCGCGCTCGTCATCATCGGGGGCGACGACTCGAACACCAACGCCGCCATACTCGCGGAATATTTCCGGCAGACGGGGGAGCCCGTCACCGTCGTCGGGGTTCCCAAGACCATCGACGGCGACCTCAAGAACGAGCAGATCGCGACCTCCTTCGGCTTCGATACCGCGACCAAGACCTATGCCGAGCTCATCGGAAACGTGGAGCGAGACGCCAACTCCTCCAAGAAGTACTGGCACTTCATCAAGCTCATGGGCCGGTCGGCCTCTCACATCGCCCTGGAGTGCGCTCTGCTCACGCGACCCAACGTCGCGATCATCTCCGAAGAGGTCGAGCGCGACCAGGCGACCTTGAACCAGATCGCAGGCGACATCGCGGAGGTCGTCGCCGCGCGCGCCGAGCGGGGCGAGAACTTCGGGGTGGCCCTCATCCCCGAGGGGCTCGTGGAGTTCATCCCTGAGATCAAGCGGCTCATCGCCGAGCTCAACACCCTTCTCGCCGCACACAGCGCCGCCTTCGCGGGGCTCGCCGGCCCGGAGGAGCAGCGCGCATGGGTTGCGAAGAGCCTCACGACCGAGTCCGCCAAGGCCTTCGCGTCACTGCCTGCGACCATCCAACGGCAGCTTCTCATGGACCGCGACCCTCACGGAAATGTCCAGGTCTCGCGGATCGAGACCGAGAAGCTCCTCTCCGAAATGGCGGAGGCAAAGCTCGCCGAGCTCGAAAAGGCCGGCAGGTACAATGGCAAGTTCAGCACCCTGCACCACTTCTTCGGCTACGAAGGCCGGTGCGCCTTTCCCTCGAACTTCGACGCCGACTACTGCTACGCCCTCGGCTGCACCGCCTTCCTCCTCATCGCGTCGGGCCGCAGCGGCTACATGTCGGCGATTGCGCACCTCGACCGTCCGGCAGGAGAGTGGGTCCCCGGCGGGGTTCCGATCACCATGATGATGAACCTCGAGCGCCGTCACGGAGAGATGAAACCGGTCATCCGGAAAGCCCTCGTCGATCTCGCGGGCAAGCCCTTCGCGGCCTTCGCCGCCTCCCGCAAGGAGTGGGCGGTCTCGACATCCTACCTCTTCCCCGGGGCCATCCAATACTTCGGCCCGGCGGAGGTCTGCGATCAGCCGACCATGACCCTGAAGCTCGAGCACAGCTAGCAGGCCGGGGCAGCCTGCCGGCTGCCGACAGCGGTGGCCCTACAGGGGGAGCACGCCTCCGCGCTCGAGAAGGAAGGAGAACTGCTCTGCGGGAACCGGCGGTGAGAAGTAGAAGCCCTGAAAACCGTCGCAGTTGGTCGAGCGCAGGGCCTGCACCTGGAGGGCGGAGCTCACTCCCTCGACGATGACCCTGCGGTTCCGGCTCTTCACCAAGTCGATGATCGTCGAAAGAAAGGGGAGCTCGTCGGGACTCTCCGCGAGCCCCTGCGCGAAGGACCGATCGATCTTGAAGACGTCAACCGGAAGGATCTTCAGATATGAGAGCGAAGACTGGCCGGTCCCGAAGTCGTCGATGAGGATATCCACGCCGAGCTTGCGAATCGCCTTGATCCTCGCGATGGCCTCCTCCGGATGCTGCATGCACTCGGTCTCGGTGATCTCGAGCTTGAGCTGGGTCGGATCGATTCCGGGCTCCTGGGCGAGCGCCTTCTCGATCACCCCGACGAGCTCCTCGCTCTCGAACTCGCGCGCGGTGAGATTCACCGTGACGTAGAGGGGATACTTCTGCGTCCACTCGGCAATCCGCCGCACCGCCGCAAAGATGGCCCAGCGCCCGATCAACTGAATGATGCCGGTTTCGGTCGCGAGCGGCAGAAACTCACTCGGCGCCAGAAGGCCCCGCTCGCCGGCGCGCCAACGAATCAGGCTCTCCGCACCCTCGACCTTTCCCGTGCGGTCGACGATAGGCTGGAAGAAGAGCACGAACTGCTCCTGCTCGACGGCGCGGCGCAGCTCGCTTTCCATCCTCAGGCGGTCGGAGGCCTGCTGGTGCAGGCGGGCATCGAAGAGAACGAAGCGCTTCTCCTCTTTCACGGCATGGCTCAGGGCGAGGGTTGCGTTCTTGACGAGGGTTTCCTTGTCGTTTCCGTCCGACGGGAAGACCGAGGCCCCGATGCGGCAGTCGAGGAGGATGTCCACCTCCCCGTGGCGATAGGGGGTGTTCACCGAGGCGACGAGCTTCTCGGCGACCTTCGCCACGTCGAGGCTGTGAGCCAAGAACGAGAGCATGACCACGAGCTCGTGTCCCTCGTAGCGGAAGACGTAGTCGCTCTCGCGCAGGGACTCCTTGATGCGTTGGCCGGTGTTCTCGAGGAGCACGCTTCCCACGCTGTGGCCGTGGGTGCGGTTTATCTCGGAGAGATTCTCGATGCCGACGAAGAGCACCGCAAGGTAGCGCTCCGAGCCCGCTCGTCGCGCCTTGAGGATTTCTCCCTCGAGAATGATCTCGAGCGAGCGGCGGTTGTACAGCCCGGTGAGAGGATCGCGATACTCGTAGTTGATGAGCCGCGACTCGATGTCTCCGAGCGTGGTGATGTCGTGGGAAAAGACCAGGGCGTGCGTGATGCGCCCCCCCTCCCGATAGGGGTAGTAGGAGACGTGCATGTAGCGTAGCTCGCGGCCAAACTTGAACCGCTCGACGTAGTGAACCACCTCGCCGGTGAAGCACCGATCAAGGTAGCCCTTCAGCTTCAGATCGAAGGTCTCCTGACCCCAGACGTCGGCTACGCTCTTGCTGAGGACCTGATCGCGCTCGAGTCCCATGTTGGCGCAGTAGGTATCGTTCGCAATCTCGTAGAGGTAGTCCCGATTGATAAGGGTTATGAAATCGTCGGAGCGATTGACTATGTATTCGTATCTGTTCTCCATCGAAAACATTCCATCGTGCAAATCCTATTGTGTAGCTACACCATTATATCCGATTGCGATCGGTATTTCCTGCGCAAAATTCCCGACCGTTCAGGCGGGCAGGCGCCCGCCCCGCTCGAGACAGGAAAGGAAGGCCGCGGCGGATAGGGGTTGGGAGTAGTAGAATCCCTGGAACGCGTCGCAGTCCATGGTGCGCAGGACCGCGACCTGCTGCGGGCTGCTCACTCCCTCGACGATGACCTTGCGCCGCCTGCTCTTCACCAGATCGATGATGGTCTGGAGAAAGTGCAGGTCGGCTGGATCATCGAGCAAGCCTTGAGCGAAGGTGCGGTCGATCTTGAAGGCGTCGACGGGGAGGTCCTTGAGGTAACCGAGGGAGGACTGTCCGGTGCCGAAATCGTCGATGAAGACCTCCACCCCGAGGTCCCGGATCGCCTTGATCCGCTCGATGGCCTGAACGGGATTGGCCATGCACTCCGACTCGGTGATCTCCACCTTCAGGGAAATCCCATCCCGCAGCCCCGCCTGATCGAGTGCCTTGCGGATCACCTCAATCAGCTCAGGGCTCTCGAACTCCCGCGCCGTGAGATTCACCGACAGGTAGATCGCATGGCGAGCGCCCCATTCGGCGAGCCGGCGGGCGGCGCTAAAGAGCGCCCAGCGCCCGATGAGGCGGATGATGCCGGTCTCGGTGGCAAGGGGGATGAACTCAACGGGCGGAAGGACTCCCTCCTCGGGGCGATTCCAGCGGATGAGCGCCTCCGCGCCGACTATTCTGCCGGCAGGCTCGACAATGGGCTGGTAGTACAGCTCGAACTGCTCCTGCTCGAAGGCGTGCCTGAGGTCGTTCTCCATCTGCAGCCGGCGGATGGCCTCCTCATGCAGCCTTCCGTCGTAGAGCAGATAGCCCTTGCCCTGTCGCGTGGTCTCGTTCAGCGCCGAGCGCGCCGAGGCCACGAGGCTCTCGCGGTCCTGCCCGTCCGCAGGGAAGACGGCCGCCCCGATCCGGCAGTCAAGGGTGATGTCGAGGTCCTTGTAGCGGTAGGGCGTCGTCGTCGATTCGATGAGCTTGTCGGCCACCTTTGCGACGTCGACCGGGCGGGTCAGGGAGGTGAGGATCGCCGCGAGCTCGTTGCCCTCGTAGCGGAAGACGTAGTCGCTCGAGCGCAGGAGCTCCTTCACCCGCAGGCCGGTATTCTCGAGCAGGACGCCCCCGATGCTGTGGCCGTAGATTCGGTGTATCTCGGTGAGATTCTCGACTCCCAAGAAGAGAACCGCGCGGTTGCGCTCGGCCCGGGACCTGCGCGCCTTCTCGAGCTCGCTATCGAGGATGATCTCGAGCGACTTGCGGTTGTAGAGCCCGGTCAAGGGATCGCGGTATTCGTAGTTGATGAGCCGCGTCTCGGTCTCGCCGAGCCGCGTGATGTCGTGCGAGAAGACCAGGGCGTGGGTGACGTCTCCCGGCTCGCCGTAGGGATAGTAGGAGACATGCATGTAGCGCTGCTCCAGGCCGAACCTGAAGCGCTCCACGTAGTGAACCTCCTCGCCGGCGAAGCAGCGATCGAGGTAGCCCTTCAGTCGGTCGTCGAAGGTCTCCTTGCCCCATATCTCGGCGACGGAATGGTTCAAGACCTTGGCGCGATCGAGACCAACAATCTGGCAGTAGGTGTCGTTGAAGATCTCGTAGACGTAGTCGCGGTTTACGAGGGTGATGAAGTCGTGGGAGCGATTGACGATATACTCGTAGGTATTTGCCATTCCCGCCGGCCCGTCGCCTATCATCTCCCGCTTCGGACCAGTTGTCAACCGGAACGATATTGACCCCGCGGCGGGCAGCGTATACATTTACCCCATGCAAACGCTTGGATCCAGCGCGACCGAGACGTTAGGCCTTCCCTTCCTCGCGCGAAGAAGGGGTCGTGCCCTTCATTGACCTCCGCGATGTCGTCTATGCCTACGAAGGTACCCCCCCCGGCCCGGCAGCCCCGCAGGCCCTGCGCGGGGTGACCCTCTCCGTCGAGCGCGGGGAGTACCTCGCGATCGTCGGCGCCAACGCCTCCGGAAAGACTACCCTGGCGCTCCATTTGAACGGGCTGCTCGCGCCCACGAGCGGATCGGTTACGGTCGCCGGCCTGGACACGCGTCGGGCCCGCAATCTTCCGGGCGTGCGGCAGCGGGTGGCGATGGTCTTTCAGAAGCCCGAGGATCAGATCGTCGCGGTCAGCGTGGAGGAGGACACGGCCTTCGGTCCTGAGAATCTGAAGCTGCCCCGCGAGGAGATCCTCGCGCGCGTCGCTCGCTCACTCGAGCGGGTCGGGCTCCAGGAGCAGCGCCTGCGCTCGCCCCATGAGCTTTCCGCCGGGCAGAAGCAGCGCCTTGCAATAGCGGGGGCGCTCGCACTGGAGCCGCAGGCGATCGTGCTCGACGAGGCGACCTCGATGCTCGACCCGCGGGGAAGGCGCGAGCTTCTCGCGCTGCTCTCCGAGCTCAACCGCTCGGGCACCACCATCGTTCACATCACCCATCGCATGGAAGAGGCGGCGCAGGCGGGACGGGTTCTCGTGATGGCGCACGGTCGGGTTGCCGCCGATGGGCCGCCGGGGGAGCTTTTTTCGAGCGTCGACCTCGCCTCCTATGGCCTCGAGCGCCCGAGCGCCCTCGAACTTGCCGCTCGACTCTCCCGGCGCGGGGCGCGCGGCCTGGGCTCTCCGCTCGACTACCGCTCGCTTCACGGCGCGCTTTCGCGCGCGCTCGCCGGAAGCCATCCGCAGCCCCTCGCCTCCAGCGCCCGCGCCGCCCCTCCGCCCGACCGTGCGCCCGCGTCGCCCGCCTGGTCCTCCGCCCTTTCGCCTGGCGCGGTCGATGCGCCCGCGCGGGCGGCGCTTTTCCCCGCCCCCTCTGCCGATGCGGTCGATGTGCCGCTCATCCGGCTCGTCGGGGTGAGCCACACCTACCGCAGCTCGAGCGCCCGCGCTTCGGCCGCTCCATCGCCAGCCAGGGGGGCAATCCCCTCCCTGCGGAAGGTCTCGCTTGCCGTCCGGCGCGGCGAGGCGATCGCCCTCATCGGTCCCACCGGCTCGGGCAAGTCAACCCTCCTCCAGCATCTAAACTGCCTCTTCCTGCCCCAGTCGGGGAGAGCCGAGTTCGACGGCAACCCCGTGGACCCGGCTAGGACCGAGCTCCCGGGCGTGCGCAGGCGAATCGGTCTCGTCTTTCAACGCCCCGAGGAGCAGCTCTTCGCCCAATATGTCGGCGACGAGGTCGCCTACGGCCCCCGTCTCGCGGGTCTCGCCGGGAAGGCCCTTACGGAGCGGGTCCGCTGGGCGATGGAGGCGGTCGGGCTGCCCTTTGCCGCCTACAAGGACCGCCTCACCTTCGCCTTGAGCGGGGGAGAGCAGCGCAAGGTCGGGCTTGCAGGGGTGCTTGCGCTGCGCCCCGAGGCGCTTCTCCTCGACGAGCCGACCGCCGGGCTCGACCCGGCCTCCCGGGAGGAGCTGCTCGCCTTGCTTGCGCGCATGAAGGCGGAAGGCACCACCATCGTCATCTCGACTCACGACCTGGAGGAGGCCGGGCGGATCGCCGATCGGGTCGTCGCCCTCGTCGATGGAGAGATGCGCCTTGACCTTCCGACGAGCGATGCCTTCGCACGCGCGCGGGAGCTCGAGGATTGGGGCCTCGAGCTTCCAGGCTTCGTCGGATTGATCGACCGCCTCGCGGGGGAGGGTCTTCTCTCGGCGGGAGCGCCGCGCACCCTCGCGGAGGCCGAGGAGAGCCTGGCGGCGGCATTCGCCCTGGACGCGGCAGGCGCGGCGAACGCGGGGGCGCGCGCAGGAGCGGGCGATCACGGCGGCGCGAGACGGGCGGAGGCTGCGACGCCGGCGGAAGGCAGCGGCGGCGCTGCGGACGGGACGCTCGCAAACCCTCCGCAGGCCGCCGCAGCAAAGGGGGCGGACCTTGGAGCAGTTTGACCTGACTACCACCCTTCAGTTCGCCCGCTACGTGCCCGGCGACTCGCCTTTCCACCGGCTGCATCCGGGCGCCAAGGCGCTCCTTCTCTTCGGAGGGCTCGCGGCCCTCATCATCGTCCACGGAGCGGCGGGGCTCGCCCTCGCCTTCGCGCTCATCCTCGCTTCCACCCTTGCGGCGGGGGTGCCGCCCGCGCTTCCCTTCGGGAGCCTCGCGCGGGCCCTTCCCTGGCTCTTCGTCATCGTGCTGATCCAGATCCTCACCGTCCCCTCGGCCCGATGGGGAGTCGATTACGGGGGATGGTGGATCTTCACGTTGAGCGGCGGCCAGATCTACACGGGCGTGACGAGCCTCCTGCGCTTCGCAGACCTCATCCTCTTCCTCGCATTGGGGAGCGCGGTCACCCGCGTCGATGAGCTCGCCTACGCCGCCGAGGCCTTGAGCTCGCCCTTCGCGCGCATCGGGCTTCCCTCGCGCGAGCTCTCCCTCACCATCACCATCGCCCTCTACTTCACCCCCCTCTTCGGCGAGGAGGCGGCGCGGATTCGAAAGAGCCAGGCCTCGCGCGGCGCCGACTTCTCGACGAAGGGGCTTGGACTCCTGCGGAGGGTGCGCGCCTATCTTCCGCTCTTCGTCCCCCTTCTGGTCCTTGCCCTGCGCCACGCCGAAAACCTCGCGCGGGCGATGGAGGCGCGCTGCTACACGGTGGGATCGGGGCGGACGCGGCTGCACACCTACCCGGTGCGGCGGCTCGACCTCCTCGGCGGCGTCGTCGCCCTCGCCGTCGTCGCCCTCGCCCTCGTCAATCCCCTCCACGCCTGGGACGAGGCCGCGCGCGCTCTCTTCGCCTCGCGCGGATAGAACATGAAAGGAAGGAGAAACCCATGAATGCACGAAAGATCGCAGTGGCCGGCGTCTTGAGCGCCGTCGCTATCTTCCTCGGAGCTCCGCCGCTTCATCCGGGGTTCATCCCCTGGTTCACGGGGGCCTCGCTCACGATCATGGCAGCTCCGGTGATCATCGGCGCGGTCCTCGAGGGACCCGTCGTCGGCACGATCATCGGCTTCCTCTTTGGGGCCTCAAGCCTCATCGAGGCCGCCATCGCACCGGCGGGACCAACGGACGCCTGGTTCACCAACCCGCTCATCTCGGTGCTCCCGCGCCTGTTCATCGGGCTCGTCGCCTGGCTCATCTATCGCCCGCTCGAGAAGCGCAGCCTCCCCGCCGCCCTCGTCCTCGCCGGGCTCGGGGGAAGCCTCACCAACACGGTGCTTGTCCTCGGGATGCTCGGACTCTACGGCTACCTGCATTGGGGGCTCATCCTGACCATCGCCGCGGTGAACGGCGCGCCCGAGGCGGTCGCCAACGCGATCCTCACCCTCGCGGTGGTGGCTGCCTGGAAGCGAGTCGCCTACGGCCGCAAGGGGGCGCAGCTTGAATGAGGCGGGCGCGAAAACGATCCTCGCGATCGATATCGGCAATTCCAACATCAAGCTCGGCATTCGCCGGGGCGGAGAGTGGGAGCGTCGCTTTCGCGTGAGCTCGGTTCGGTCCAAGACCCCCGATGAGTACGCCCTCATCTTCCGCGACCTCCTGTCGCGGATCGGCGTCTCCTTCGCGGAGGTCGGCACCGCCGTCGTGAGCAGCGTCGTTCCCCCCCTCACCTCGGTCATCGGCGAGATGCTCGAGGGGGAGATGGAGCGAACGCCCTTAGTCGTGGGACCCGGCATCCGCACCGGGATCCGCATTCGCACCGATAATCCCGTCGAGGTCGGGGCGGACATCGTTACGAATGCGGTGGCGGCGCATGAGCGCCTGCGCTCCTCCTGCATCGTCGTGGCCTTCGGAACCGCCCTCACCTTCACGGCCGTGAACGAGGCAGGCGATCTGCTCGGGGTCTCCATCGCACCGGGCCTCCAGCCCGCTGCCGACGCTCTCGTTCGCGCCTCAGCGCAGCTGCGGTTGGTGGAGTATGTCGCCCCGCCCACAGCCATCGGGCGGAACACGGTCCACTCCCTGCAGTCGGGGATCCTCTTCGGCTACGTCGGGCTCGTCGAGGGGCTGGTGGCCCGCATACGGGCCGAGCTCGGGGGCTCGGCGCAAGTCGTTTCCACCGGCGATCAAGGGCGCTACCTCCTCCCCCTCACGAAGAGTCTCGGAGAGTTCGACCCCTGGCTCACCCTCGACGGGCTTGCCCTTATCGCAGCGCGGAACAAATAGGGCGAGTCCGCGCGCGAGTCCGCCGGCTTCAGCCCTTCGACGCCGAGGGCCTTGCGGTAGGCCCCGCGGCATGTGAGGGCCGTCAATCGCCCGAGGGTCGAAAGAGGATCTCGGAGTCCGTCACCTTGACCGGCTCCACGCCGAGCGCCTGCGCAAGTCTGTCGACCGGGATCATCTCGCGGCCGTCGAGGATTCGCACCGGGGCCCCGAGCCCGATCGTTTTCCCGTCGACCGAGGCCGAGCTTCCCCGGTCCGCAAGGATGACGAGGTGCGCGCCATAGGTGAACCAGATGCGGCCCGCGCCGCGCGACACGGATACGTCAAGGCTTTGAGCGAGATCCTCCACGCTCATGGAGAGCTGTCCGTTGATCTCCTCGGGCGCGACCTGGGCGACGGGCTCACCGGTCGACGGATCGAGAAAGAGGGTTGTGTTGCGGTATTCCGCCTGAAAATCGAACAGGTCGTCGAGCCGGCCCGCCGCGCTGTCCATCGATTGATCGCCGAGGCGCCCGAGGTGCCAGTTGTCCTCAATGAAGCGGATGATGGAGGACTGGTCGGAGACGCTGTGGGCGACGAAATTGCGCTTCGCCCACGGAGAGATGACCAGGAGCGGAAGGCGGGGTCCGTAGCCGGCGCGATCGAGATAGGCACCCGCCGCGGGCGTTCCTGCCTCGCCGGGTCCCACAAGGGCATCCTCCTTCGGATCGTCGGAGCGCGTCACGATCGGCCCCATGACGTGATCGTACCATCCGTCGGAGTCGTCCCAGGAGATGAAGATGGCGGTGTGGTCCCACTCGCTCGACCGCTCGAGGCGGTTTACGATCTCGACCAGCCACCGCTGCTCGTCGATCGGGTCGGAGTATCCGGCGTGGCCGTCCTCGTACCCCGGGGCCTTCAGGAAGCTCACGCTTGGGAGGTTGCCCGCTTTGAGAGCCCGAAGGAAATCGCTCATCCCGTACTGGTGGTTCGCCCGGTCGGTCCGCCCGATCGCGGCGACCGAGGTCGGGGGAAGATGATCGGGGTTCGCGGTGGAGCGATAGTACTGGAAGGGCTCGTGATGCGGGATGTAGTCGGCTATCTCCGCACCGCCGACGTTGCGATGCTTGCCTGCCGAGAGGAACCCGCCTTCGAACCATCCCCAGGTCAGCTTATGAGCGTCGAGGAGATCGCCGATGTTCTTCCCGCTCATGCGCAGGGTCGACCCCTTGGATGCGTCGTCGAAGTAGGGGTCGATATCGCTGAAGTCCGTTCCATTCGCGTTGAGCGCCCAGGCCGGATAGCCCTTCTCTCCGGGATGCACCGACGACCCGTGCAGGGAGATGTTCGCGCTGTAGGCGCTGGCCCCGTGGGTCTGCCCGGCGGCCAGGTTGAGCGCGCCCGGGGTCGAGGGCCCGAAGGTGGTTCCGAAGGAGTTGTCGCTCATGGTGAAGTGCTGGGCGTAGTTCCAGAGGGCAGTTACGGTATTGCCGTCGTAGTAGTCCATGACAATCTTCTTGTCGTGTCCGGTCGACTCCACAAAGCGGTCCATGAGCCCACCGTCGAAGGCCCTCTGCTCGGCGGTGTATCCGTGGTCCATGTCGGGGGTCATGGCCTCGCTTCGATCGAGGCGCTCCGGGTTCACGAGGTTCGGATTGTGCGTGCGAAGCTCCCGGGTGAGCCCGTTCACCGCGGGGGTTCCGGGCGCGGGAAAGAAGGGAGGCTCCTTGGCCGGATTCGCCGCGCGCGGATAGGTGGCGAAGTAGTGATCGAACGAGATGTTCTCGTCAAAGATGACCACCACGTGGTCGATCGGGGTCGCCGCCCCGGAGGTGCCTCCGTGGCCGAAGGCCTCGCCTGCCTCGACGCTTGCCGGCCCTCCCGTGCGTTCCTTTTGGCCGCCGGCCCAAGCGGACGCGGCGGTCCCTGCCATTGCGAGGACAACCATCCCCGCGAGAAATCGACTGCGAGCTCTCATCTCCTCTGCCTCCTTTGCGCTCCCCGGTCGCTTCACTCATCCACCTGACTCGCGGATGCGCCGCAGAAGGACCCTACGCGGCAGCCGTCTTCACTCCGTGACCGTTCGGTTAGAAGGGAGTTAGAAGCCGCGCGGGGAAACGCGCTCCAGCATCCGAGGCTCCGCCCGAGGCGGGGCAGGGAGTGGCGCTTTCCCGCGCGGGCGGGGTATGATGGCACGCTTGTCGTTGAGACCGATCGCAAGGAGCCGACCGATGCTATACGATCTTCCCCTCGAGCAACTGAAGAGCTACAAGCCCGATCGACGGGAGCCCCCAGACTTCACGGCGTTTTGGACGCAGACCCTTGCCGACGCCCGCCGGCACCCCCTTGATGCCCGCTTCGCGCCGCTCAACACCGGCCTGAAGCTCGTGGAGGCCTTCGACGTGACCTTCAGCGGCTTCGGCGGGCAGCCCGTGAAAGGCTGGCTCATGCTTCCGCGCGCGCGCGCGGGGAAGCTTCCCCTCGTCGTCGAGTACATCGGCTACGGCGGGGGGCGCGGCTTCGTCCACGACTGGCTCCTGTGGGCAAGCGCGGGGTATGCCCATCTCGTGATGGACACCCGGGGACAGGGCTCGAGCTGGCGCGTCGGCGACACCCCCGACGTCGAGACCGGCGGGGGCAACGCCCAGATTCCTGGGTTCATGACGCGCGGAATCCTCGATCCTGCCGGCTACTACTACCGGCGCCTCTTCACCGACGCGGTGCGAGCGATCGAGGCCGGGGCCGCGCACGAGGCGGTCGACCGGAGCCGCGTCGCGGTGACCGGCGGCAGCCAGGGGGGCGGCATGAGCCTCGCCGCGGCGGGGCTCGTCCCCGAGGTGGCAGTCGCCATGCCCGACGTCCCCTTCCTCTGCCACTTTCGCCGCGCGACCGAGATCACCGACTCCGATCCCTACGGCGAGATCGTCCGTTACTGCCGGAGTCATCGCGACAAGATCGAGAGCGTCTTCCGCACCCTTGCCTACTTTGACGGGATGAGCTTCGCCGCGCGCGCGAAGGCGCGAGCCCTCTTTTCGGTAGCCCTGATGGACGACATCTCCCCGCCCTCGACGGTCTTTGCCGCCTACAACCACTATGCGGGACCGAAGGAGATTCGCGTGTGGCCCTACAATCGCCACGAGGGAGGCGAGGGGTATCAGATCGCCGAAAAGCTCAAGCTGCTCGCTGAGATGTGGGGGTGATGGTCGCCGCCCTCTAGGGCTGAGCCTTCGCATCGGCGCCGCCCCATGTCATCGGCTTCGACTCGGCGCCCTCATGGCGCCGCCAGCCCTCGGTGGGTGAAAGGGACGCGCAATGTCGACTATACTCCCCGTGCTCATGCATGAACGACGCTACAACACCGCCCAACAGGAGGGCATCGTCCGGCGGCCCCCTCTGCAGGCTGGACGCTTCGATACCGCCCGGAGGGCAAGGCGGGTCCGTCGCGCGCTCGGGGCACTGGTTCTCATCCTTACCCTTACCCTCGCCGGCTGCGCCACGAGCATCGGCTATCTCTGGAAGCAGGGAGGCTACCTCCTTCGCGACAGCCTCGGGGCCCAGAGCGTCCAAGCGCTCTTGAAGGATCCCAGCACCTCAAGCGAGGAGCGCTCCTTCCTCCTCACCGTCCTGCGCATCAAGCGCTATGCCGTCGACGAAATCGGGCTCGCCGACAATGCCAACTACACGAAGTACAAGAAGATCGACCGGAACTACCTCGTCGAGGTGGTGCAGGCCGCCGACGCCCTCTCGTTGACGGCCTACCAGTGGAGCTACCCCTTCCTCGGCAAGCTTCCCTATCGCGGCTACTACGTTCCGGCCGACGCGAAGGCCGAGGCCGAGCGCCTGAAGAAGGAGGGCTACGATGTCATCGTCCGCAAGGTCGACGCCTTCAGCACCCTCGGCCTCCTGAAGGATCCGGTCTACTCCTTCATGGAGCGCTACAGCCTCTTCGACCTCGCCTCGACCATCATCCACGAGCAGACTCATGCGACGGTCTTCTTGAAAGGGCAGGATCAGTTCAACGAGGAGCTCGCCACCTTCATCGGCGATACTGGCGCCCTCGAGTATCTCTCATCGACCTACGGTCCCAACTCGACGGAGTATCGACAGGCCGTCGGAGAGCAGGCCGATTCTCGGCTCTTTCTGCGCTTCGTGAAGCGGCTGACCCAGGCGCTCTCGCGCGTGTACGCAAGCCCCCTTTCTCGAGTGGAGAAGCTTGCGAAGAAACGCGAGGTCATCGCCGAGTATCAGGGCATCTACCGAAAGGATTACCTGCCGCACTACAAAACCGCGGCGTATCGCGCGAGCGCCGACCTCCCCCTCAACAACGCCTACCTCATGCTCTTCAATCTCTACACCGATCAGATCCCCCTCCTCGTGCGCTTCGAGCGGGAGCGCTGCGACGGGAGCCTGCGGGTGTTCGTCGAGCAGGTCAAGCGGCTTTCCAAGAGCCCGGGCAACATGATCGACAAGATCAAGCGGGAGATGGGGATGGGGACATAGAGAGACGCACACCGCGAAGGGAGCGTGGTCGCTTTCACGGCAGGCGGTGCGGCCGAGGCGTCGGGGCCGCGCCGAGGCGCACAGGTGCCCGCCAGCTTTGCGCCGAGCGCCTGTTTTCCCGCGCCCATCCCCGTGGTAGAGTGAGGCATGGTCCTCGTCATCGGTCAGAACAGCACCTGGCAGAACACCTACAACCTCGCCGGACTGAAGGTCGGCGAGGTCACCCGAATCGATCGCGTGATGGCCTCCGCCGCAGGCAAAGGGGCGAACGTGGTGCGGGCGCTCGCGACGCTCGGCAGGGAGGGGCTCCTCCTCGCCTACGCCGGGGGCCCAAACGGCAAGAAGTTCGTGGACGCGTGCGCCGCGGACGGAGTGCGGGCGGAGTTCACAGAGATCGAGCACGAGACGCGCGTCTGCACCACCCTCATTGAGGCGTCCGGTCGCTCCACCGAGCTGGTCGAGCCGGCCCCTCCGGTAAGCGATGCCGAGCGCGCGGCCTTCGAAGGCTCCTTCCAGCGGTGGATCGGGAAGGCCGATTTCCTCGTGATCTCTGGCACGGCGATGGTCGGCGAGCGGGAGGACTGCTATCTCCGCTTCGCTCGCGCGGCGCACGAGCGAGGCATCGCGGTCCTCCTTGACTCCTACCGTGCGCACGGAAGGCGCGCGCTCGACGCCTCCCCCGAAATCCTCAAGATCAACACCCAGGAGCTGGCCGAGCTGACCGGACTTCCGGCGAGCACCATCGCGGAGCGCTCTGCGGCCTCGGCTGCGATCCGCCGCGACTACGGCGTGCGCTGGGTCATCATCACCAAGGGCGGCGACGGCGCCGAGGGCTTCGACGGCGATAGCTCGGTCGCAGCCACCCCGCCGGGCGTGCCGTTCGTCAACGCGATAGGAAGCGGCGACTCCTTCACCGCCGGAATCGTGTCGCACCTCCTCGAACGGCACTCCACGGACCGACCCTTCCCCGATGGCGCCGATCTCCGCGAGGCTATTGGACTGGCGACCGCCATGGGCACCGCGAACTGCATGAGCTGGAAGCCCGCCTCGATCGAGCCGGACCACCTCGCATGGGTCCTGCCGCGCATCGAGGCGCGAGCCCTGTAGCTAGGCGCCGGGCGGACCCCCCTGGCACCGCCCCGCCCGTCGAGCGAGATAAGCAGGCTCGCAAGCCTTTCTGCGGATACCGCGATCCTTGGGCTACGACCGAAGCGCCTGTGATCGCCCAACGGGCTTTCTCGAGCGCAGCGCTTCACAGATCTCGTCGATTTCAGCATCGTGTGACTGGATGATGCGCTCGGAGAGCGCCCGAAGCGATGCGAGATTCTTCGGCCCCGCGTCATCGATTGCGGCGTTGTCCTCGTCGAGAAGCCCGCTTAGGCGGATGTAGCGCGCGTCCGCAATTCGACCCAGCTGATAGTTCACGACCTCGCTCTGTCCCGCCGACATGATGGCGCCGATCGGAAAACCCTTCGCAGGATTCACCCACTCCATGTATCCCCAGTTGCGGATCTCCCGGTAGGGAAAGCCGATGCGAAGCTCGCCGGTCCCAAGTGAGACTATGAGAAAGTCGCGCTCGCGGGGAAAGATCTTCGCCGCTTCAACATAGGCGAGCCCCGCAGGGTTGTTGGCAAAAACGGCTCCATCGATGAGCGAGAACCTTTCCCTTACGACGCTGATCGGGCTGATTATCGCAGGCGGAAAGTAGGTCGGCGCCGCCGAGGATGCGCGGGCGACGTCGCGCATGTAGTAGTCCCGATCCTCCGACCACTCGGTTCGCGGCGGCCGGTGCTTCAGCCAGTGAGGCTTCATGCGCTCGGTGTCGAAGGCGGTGATCAAGAGGTTTGTCGCCCCGCCTTTCAGCGTTGCATCACCAAAGGTCTCGGCGAGCACTCGCTCGAAGCCATCGGCCGAATACTTGTTGTGAAACACCTGGATCGCCGTGTGGATCACGCTCCGAACCGAAACAGGAAAGATCTCCTTCCCGCGCCGCTCGTAGAGGTCGACGAGGTCGTCGGCTGAATAGACCTTCTCGCCCCTCTCGTCGCGAAGGGCGATACCGAGGGCCAAGAGAGCCCCGGTTGAGGTTCCGGCAACCAGATCGAAGAGCTCGGCGAAGGACCGCTTCTCTCCGCCGGCATCGAGGCGTCGGCGGATCTCACGAAGAACTCGCGCAGGGACTACCCCCCGAATCCCGCCGCCATCAATCGAAAGAACGGTGACCATACAATCTCCCGCGCGGACGACTCTCCGTGATCACGCGTTCCGCAAGGCCCGTGTCGCCAAACGACCCACGGCGACCCTCAGACGCTCGTCCCACGCAAAGAATACGCCTGTTGTGCGAATATTGTTGGCAATATAACCAATAATGGCAAATTGATCAAGCGCACTTTTGCGGGCGGAGGGCACTGGAGCAAGTGTGCGCAGCGCTCTCCCGGAAGATCTTCGTCACGAAGGAAAAACAGCGCCGCGTCCCGCCTCGATTTGACAGCGCCTGAGGGGAGGAGCATAATCTCAGAGGTAGATCATCGTCGGCTCCTTTCGCGAGAGGCGGCATGGACATAGGCTCGCTCATCAACAAGAATGTGGTTAGCGCGCACGTCGTATCCTCTACGAAACGAGAGGCAATCGCTGAGATTGTCGGCTACGCCAGCAGCAGGAAGGGGCTGCGGGACCCCGATCAAGTCCTCCACGCCGTGCTCCGCCGCGAAGGGGCGCTCAAGACTGCGCTTGGGGGCGGAGTTGCAATCCCTCACGCTCGTCTGCCGAATCTCAGGGAGCCGATCGTATTCATAGCGACCGCGAAGCAGGGGATCCCCTGGGGGGCGCCGGATGGGCAGCCCGTCGACGTGATTATCCTGTTTCTCACCCCCGCCGCTGCGACCGATGTCCACCTGAAGATTCTTTCGATTATCGGGGATTTGCTGCGCCAACGAACCGTTCTCAACGACATTCGCGCGGCACGCACCGACGGCGAACTCTTGAAAGCGATAACCTCCCACGGGAAGCGAAGGGACGCCTTTGTGCCGCTTTCGAAGGAGGAGATCTGCGAGGAACTTGAAACCACAAGACAGGGCCTGAGCGAGTCCGAGGCGCATCATCGTCGACAAATAAACGGCCCGAATCGTCTCGAGAGCGTGCGATCGGAGTCGCTTCTGCGAAAGTTCCTCGCCAATCTTGTGAACCTCCTCGCGCTCCTGATGTGGGTGGGAGCGGCGCTCGCCTATGCGATCGGGATGCGGCAGGTCGCGTTGGCTATCCTCATCGTTATTTTCGTGAACGCGCTGTTCAGCTTCTGGCAGGAGTTCAGAGCTGAGCGGGCCATTGAAGCGCTGAAGGGGCTAATCCCATCGTATGCAAACGTATTGCGTGACGGAAAGACAATCCGCATACCATCGGAGGAGCTCGTTCCCGGCGACATCGTGGAGCTGGAGGAGGGCGATAGCGTCGCTGCGGACGCGCGACTTATCCATGCCGACGAGTTGCGCGTCGACAACAGCGCGTTCTCCGGTGAGTCGAAACCTGTGTACAAGATGGCAGAAATGCCGAACCAGGGGAGCGATCGGCGGTTCCTTTGGATTGAGATACCCGTGCTCGTGTTTGCAGGCACGAGCGTTATCTCGGGATCAGGGACCGCGGTGGTGACCGCCACGGGTATGCGCACGGAAATCGGTCAAATCGCGTCGCTCACCCAGTCTATCAAGATCACCCAAAGTCCCCTCCAGGAAGAGATTGGACGGCTCACACGGGTAATCGCTCTTATTTCGGTTGCAATGGGGTTGGGCTTCTTCCTTATCGGAACCGCATTCACCAAAATGGACCTCACGGCCTCAGCAATCTTCGCAATCGGGATCATCCTCGCCAACGTTCCTGAAGGGTTGCTTCCCACGGTATCCCTCGCTCTCGCGATGGCGGTACAGCGAATGGCGAAGCAGGGCGCCTTGATCAAAAAGCTCTCCTCCGTGGAAACCCTCGGCTCCACCAACGTCATTTGCACGGACAAGACGGGCACCCTTACGACCAACGAGATGACCACCACCGATATGTGGGTGGGCGGCAGGTCTTTGCATATCTCAGGGGTTGGCTACGAGCCGAGCGGAAACTTCTCGGGCACGAATGGGACCATTGATCAAGAAGCACTGCACTCGAGCGAGTTTGATCTCTTCATAAAGACTGCGGTGCTCTGCAACACCGCCACATTGACCAAGCCAGGCCCGAAAGTCCCCTATTGGACGATCACTGGAGACCCTACCGAAGGCGCGCTCCTGGTGCTTGCACGAAAGTCTGGAGCGGATATCGAATCGCTTCGTGCGGATTATCCCGAGCTCAAGCGATTCCCCTTTGAACCGGTGCGCAAACGCATGAGCTCAGTTCGCCTCTTCGAGGATAAACATGCCGTCGTTCTCGTAAAGGGTGCACCGAATGAGCTTCTCGACCTGTGCGACACGGTCTTGGTCGGAGGGCAGCAGCGCGACCTTCGTGAGACCATGCGCACGGAAATCAGGAGCGAGGTAGATCGTCTTGCTTCCGAAGGATTGCGCGTACTCGGCTTCGCCTTCCGGCCGGCAGACAGCGAATCGGTACGCTCGCTTTCCTCGGAACAAGCAGAGCGCTCCCTCACCTTCCTCGGCGTCACAGGAATGAACGATCCCCCGCGATCCGGCGTCGCCCAGGCCGTTGAAAAGTGCAAGCGTGCCGGGATCCGCATCATCATGGTTACCGGCGACTATCAACTTACCGCGTTGTCCGTCGCCCGCAAGTTGGACTTGATGCCTGCGGGTCGTTCGACGGTCATCAGCGGAGCCGAGCTCTCGGAAATGACGGATGACGAGCTTCAGAGCAGGCTCGCCAACGAGGAGGTGGTATTCGCCAGGGCCAGCCCCGAACATAAGCTCCGAGTCGTGACGGCGCTGAAGGAGATGGGGAATATCGTCGCGGTCACGGGAGACGGTGTGAACGATGCTCCGGCGCTCAAGAAGGCCGATATCGGCGTGGCGATGGGTCTGCGAGGCACGGATGTCGCGCGGGAGTCGGCCGAGATGATCCTCACCGATGACAACTTCGCGAGCATCGTGTCCGCGATCGAGGAGGGCCGAGCGGTCTTCGCGAACGTGAAGAAGTTCATCACGTATATCTTCGCTCATCTAGTTCCCGAGGCGGTACCCTTCATCCTGTACGTGCTCCTGAAGATTCCCGCGCCGATCACGGCGCTTCAAATCCTTGCGATCGATCTTGGGACGGAGACGATCCCCGCCCTTGCCCTTGGCATCGAGCGGCCCGAGCCGGGGATCATGGAGGTGCCGCCGCGCGACAGGAAGCAGGGAATCATCAACGGATTCCTCCTGTTTCGAGGCTATGTTTATCTCGGCTTGTTGAACACCGTGGCCGTGCTTGGCGCTTACTTTACCACGCTGCTCCACGGCGGCTGGAGGTTCGGCCAGCAGCTGGAGCTCAGTGTAACAGCGTTCACGAATCCCCTGCACATCAAGGCCGCCACCATGGTTTTCGCCGGGATCGTCGTCATGCAGATCGCGAATGTCTTCTCGTGCCGAAGCGAGCGCCTTTCCGCCTTCCGAATCGGATTCTGGTCGAACCGCCTCATCGTCGTCGGGATCGCCTTCGAGCTCGCGTTCACCGCCTTGCTCGTCTATACGCCGCTTTTTCAGCCGGTCTTTACCACCCTTGGGCTCGGCTGGAGCGACTGGGCGCTCCTTTTCGCGCTCATGCTCGCGATCTTCATGCTTGAAGAGATCCGAAAGAAAGTCATTGAGCTGTGGAGATCGAAGAAACGAATCCGACAGTGACGATGACGCCCATGGAGATTCCGGGCACGCCCTTTAAGCCATGTCCCGCCGTGAGTCGTTCATGCACGCTGCCCACAGTTCTAGCCGTTCGTCATCACCTCGGGCTGCCGAGTGGCGATCAGTACGTCGCGCCACAGGCTTCCCTCGGGGTCGACGTGCTTGCGGTGCGCGACTGCGAGCCTCGTCGGGACGTACACGTAACAGTCGTTGACCAGCCCCACGAGTAGCTTTGTTTTCCCCGCCATCGCCGCATGGACCGCGTCCGAGCCGAGACGGGAACAGTAGAAGGCATCGGAGGCGTCTGCGGTCGCGCTCCGTATCATGTAGCTCGGGTCGATGTACTTCAGATTGATCTCGATGCCCAGCGCGTCGAAGTAGGTTTGGATGTTGGACTTGAGGTAGCCGCCGATATCCGCGAGAACCTGGTTCCCGGACGCATCCTCTTCGCCGAGCTCCTTGAGGAGATGCTGCCCCGCCCCCTCGGCTACGATGATCACCGCGTGGTTAGCCGACTCGAGTCGCCGCTGGAGGTGAACCAGGAGCCCGTTCGGCCCGTCGAGGTCGAAGGGAACCTCGGGGATGAGGACGAAGTTCGCCTCGTTCACCGCGAGCGCGGTATGCGCGGCGATGAACCCCGACTCGCGCCCCATAAGCTTCACGAGCCCGATGCCGTTGACCGTCGAGTGAGCCTCCGAATGGGCGGAGGAGACTGCCTCGCCCGCGCGCGCAACCGCGGTTTCGAAACCGAAGGACCTTTGAATGAAGCTCAGATCGTTGTCGATGGTCTTCGGGATTCCCACGACGGCCACCTTGTCGCCGCGCCGCTCAAGCTCCTCCGCGATCGCGACCGCTCCCTTCCCGGTCCCGTCGCCGCCGATGGTTAAGAGGATGCTCAGATTCAGCCGCTCGATGGTGTCGACGATCTCGGCCGTCCGCTCGCCGCCCCCGCGCGAGGTCCCGAGGATCGTGCCGCCCACTTGCTGGATGTCGTCGACCACCTCCGGATCCAGCGGGATATGCTCGAATCGATTCTCGGGGAGGAGTCCTTTGTAGCCATTGCGGATTCCGATAATCCGGCGGACACCGTAGAGGTACCACAGCGAGCGTACGCTCGATCGGATGACGTCGTTGATGCCCGGGCACAGCCCTCCGCAGCTGACGATTCCGACGCTGGTGTGGCTCGGGTCAAAGAAGAGCTCTCCCCGCGGACCGGCGATCTCCAACATTTCCGCGGAACTGGGCGTGTGAGCGTTGTCCCGCGGCCTGACGTGAATGGCGTAAAGGATCCGCTCGTCGTCGTGGACATATCCCGCGAGATGGTTGCCGTGGGTCGGCGACATCTTGATCGGCGAGGGAATTGTCGCGTCGCCGAGCGATGCCACTCGAAAGTCATACTCTTCAGCCATCTATGCGCCGACCACGATCGTGGGCGAAAGACTCACACGAGTCTTCATGGAGTTGGAGATCAAGCAGCGTTGCTCGGCCTTCTCCACGACTCTTCGAGCTCGTTCCAGCGCCGATGCCTCCTTGACGACTACCCTCGGGCGAATGGTGATCTCGGTGACCAGGTAGCCCTGATCCGTCTTCTCGACCGTCCCCTCCGCCTCTGAGCTGTACTCGAGATACTCCAGCTTCGAGTTTTCCGCGATCGCAAGAAAGGTCGTCATGAGGCACGCCTCCGCGGCCGCGACAAAGAGGTGCTCCGGCGACCAGATTCCCGGATGTCCGCCGGGAAACTCAGGGGGCGTCGCCACGGCAAGCGCCGGCAGCCCCTCCGAAGAGAGCCTCCCGCGCCGTTGGCCCTCCCAGGCAAGACTGGTCGTGTAACGGTGTTTCTCTTCACTCATAGGATCCTCCTCTTCGACCTCGTTTCTCCGGAACTACCCTCTACCCGAGGGCCGCCTGTGCGGCAAGCCCGAACGACTCGGTGAGGGTCGGATGGGGATGAATCGTCGAGGCAAGCTCTTCGATGGTGAGCCCCGCATGCACCACGGCCGCAGCCTCTCCGGTCAGGTCCGCCGCACCCTCGACCAGGGCGTGAATGCCGACGATTCGGCGATCGTCACGCTTGTACACCACGCGCAGCAACCCTTCGGCGTCGTTCGTGATCTGCGCGCGCGCATCGCGGCGGAAGTCATATTCGGCGACAGCGACGTCCATTCCGAGCGCGCGGGAAGCCTCCTCGGTGAGCCCCGCCATCCCGATCTCGGGACGCGAGAAGACGACGGCGCTGTTCTCGTCCACCTTGGGAAACCGTGCCGGCTCGCCGAGGAGGTGGCGGGCGAGAGCGAGGGCCTGGCTCGTCGCCCAGTGGGCAAACATCGGCTGGCCCACCACGTCCCCGAGGGCGAAGATTCCTCCCTCGTCGGTCTCAAGAAAATGGTTGACCTTCACACCATGCCGATCGACGCGCACTCCCGTGTTTTCGAGCCCCAAGTGCTCCACGTTCGGATGGCGGCCGACGACCGTCACCACTACATCGCCGAAAACGAGCTCCTCTACGTCGCCTTGCCGGTAGTCCACGTCGAGGCGACGCTCCGACTCGTGGATGGCCTCAACCGTAACGCCAACTCGGAGGCCGATCCCGTCCCTCTTAAGGATCTGCGCGAGCCGATCGGCAACCACCGCGTCAACGGGCTCGAGAATGCGGGGAAGGGCCTCCAGAAGCACGACCTCGCTGCCGAGGAGGTGAAAGATCTGCGCCATCTCCACCCCGAT
>DAHVAK010000155.1 GCA_027314665.1 Spirochaetales bacterium | reverse complement strand
GCCCCCGCCCGCCTCCGCCGGCGGAAACAATTGAGCGGAGGCAAACCGGAAATCGAGGAGGCATCCTATGGCGCACCAACCAGCTCTTGATTGCTACAAGCTCATCCGCACCGCCACCGGCTCGACGTTCGTAGCGGTGCCGCACGCGCGCAACCAGGAAGCCGAGGAGAAGGAGGAGGACCTCGGCGAGATGGTCCGCGAGCTCCGCGCCGCGTGCCGCCGCTTCAACCTGTCGTGGTACGCGGTCGCCACCGTGCCACTCGCCCCTACCGGCCCGAGCCGGTAGGGCGCTTCGACGGGAGGTATCACCCATGCAACCGACGATGATCGCTGCGCTTCACGGCCTCGTCTATCGCTACGGCGCACCGGGCATCGCGTACGCCCTCTCCTGGAACCTCGTCGCCGATCCCGGCCTCGATGACCCTCTCACCAATCTCGGCCTCCATATCCTCGAGCACCCCGACGTTTCGATCCTCAAGGATTGCGAGCACGAGTTTCCGTTCACCGATCAGCCGCAAGGCGAGCGGGACGAAGTGTTACCCGCAGCCTCCACCGTGATCTCTGCCTTTCAAACGGCATCCTTGATGCCATTACCACGAACCGAGCCGATATCGCGGTCCTCACCGTCAACCGCATCCGCCGCAAGAGCGTCGTGACCGCCCGCCGCGAGCCTACGCTCGATCCCGAGGCGATCTCGAAAGTCCCCGCCGACCTCGCGGGAACCCCAACCGAGAGCCCCGAGGAGAAGACCACCATGAACCTTGCCGAGCGTACCGCGCTTGAGCGCCCGTGCGGCGCCGTCGACGAGCACCTCGCGACCATCGACGACTGCGATCAGTCATCCTATCAAGAAGGAGAACAGGTAGGGGAAGGAGTACCCCGACGTGGCCGTCATGCGAGCGGCGCTCGCGGCTGTCGAAGCGTTCCTCGCCGGCAATCCCGCCCTGCCTCTCACCATCACGGTCCATGTCCTCGGCGCTATCGCCGAGGTAGATGACGCAACCGTTCCTGAAGGCGTCATGCTGGATATCATAGACCACGACGACGAGGAGGTTTGACCCAGCCCTCGAGCTCCTCCGGCATGCTCTAGCCTGAGTCGGCAGCTCCCCTCTCGGTCGGGCTCGGGCGCGCTCTCAGGCTGGCACGGTTCCCGCCAGCGGACCTGTGCGGGAACGCGCGCCAGGCGAGACGACCCGCTCCCCTGCTGCGCGCACTCGCCCTCCTCCCCACCCTTCGAGCTGCCGACTCGGGTGTCCTAAAAAGCGGTAAAGACCCGTCACCAAGCCGGCTGGGCGGTGAGCCCCCCTGACACGAGGGGGCTCACCCCCGCACCCGGCCCTGGGCCGAGTATCTGAAAGCGCCCGAACAGGAGGACACTATGAGTCACTTCACCGTCCTTGTTATCGGAGAGGATGTCGAAGGTCAACTCGCACCCTACGACGAGAACTTGCTCGTGGAACCCTACCGGCTACCCATGGACCTCGACGCCGCCCGTGACATGGCCCACCATTACTTCGGCATCGACCCACAGGAGGTCCGGAGCATCACCGCCGACCTCGCCGCCAAGCTCATCCCTCATATGCACGAATGGAACGGCTGCGAAGGCGGCTACGACGAGGACGGACTTTTCTACCTCTCGCGCTACAACCCGGACAGCAAGTGGGATTGGTACACGATCGGAGGCAGATGGAAAGGCTTTTTCCGCCTCAAAGACGGCGCACTCGGCGTTCTCGGCGATCCTACTTCCCATCCCCTTGAGCAGATGGTCGAAAGCTTCATCAGGCTGACTGTCCCCGCCGGGGCGGTCACCGTCGGAGCCGACGCTCGCGCTCCCAAGCCCGCCACCGCCGACCAGGCACAGAAGGGCTCCATCGACTGGGAAGCTATGGCTGCGGACGCGGCAGCCTCCGCCCTCTCGATCTTTCACGCCTACGAGGATTGCTTCGCCGGAAGGAAGATTCCTCGCTTCGCCGACTTTCTCGCGCGCGAGAGCACTGCGGAAGCCGCCCGGCTCGCCTACTGGGCCGATCCGGTCATCGCCGCGATCAGAGCGCGCGAAACCAAGCGCAACGAGATGCTCTCGTGGGACCAGGATTACCATTCCTACTTCGCCGACGGCACCCTTCATTCGTTCGTCCACCGGCACGTCACGCACTACATAGGCACCTATGCGGTCCTCTCTCACGGCGAATGGTACGCTCCAGGCGACATGGGCTGGTGGGGCATGAGTTCCGAAAGCGACGGCGAGCGCGAGACATGGCACACCGCGTTCTTCGACCGGTTCATCGCGCCCCTTCCCGACGCCGAATGGCTTAGCCTAGTCGATTGCCATATATAGGATGCGATCACGCGCGGCGGGGCCATTCGGCCCCGCCCCTCTTCGATCAACGAAGAAGGACACCCCCTTCCCGAACCTCAGGCGCCACCCTTCGGCCCGGCGACGGCTCCCCCCCGGTCGGGCTCCGGCGCGCTTCGGCTGGCACGGTTCCCGCCGGCGGACCTGCGCGGGAACGCGCGCCAGGCGGGCAGACCCGCTCGCCCTCGCGCACCCCACCCTCCCTCAATCCCTTCGAGCCGTCGCCTCGAGATCACCCGAGAGGAGAACTTTCCGTCCTGGCCGGTTGAGAGCTTGAGCCCTTCAGGAACTGAGGGGCTCAAGCCCCCACCCGGCCCGTGCGGCCGGAGCAATGGCGCGCACAGACAGGAGGGAACACCGATGGTCACAACCGAAAACGCTCGCAAGGTCCTTGACAATCTGGTTGAGAGGCTCGATTCCGAGGTGATCGCCTGCTTCGTCGAGAAGCGGCTTTTCGCCCGTGAAGCGGATATCCCCATGCGGAAATGGTCGATGTTGAATCAGCTTACCGCCTATTTCTCGGGTACTTCCGACGCGCGAGGCTTCCGCCAGTGGCAAGCCGTCGGACGGCACGTCACAAAGGGCTCACGCGCACTCTACATCCTCGTGCCCATGATCCGCATCAAGACCGCCACGACCGCCGAAGCGCAGACGCAGGAGACCGAAGAACAGGAGCGCGAGTACCTCGCCGGCTTTCGCGCTATGCCGGTATTCCGCGTCGAGGACACCGAAGGCGAGCCCCTCGTCTACCAGAGCGAGCTTGACGCCTTCGACCCTTCGCGCTTTCCGCTTTTCGACATCGCCAAGACGCTCGGCGTCACCGTCACCACGGCCGTCACCGAGTCGTGCTACGGGTGGTACTCCAATGACCAGAAGCTCATCGCTCTTGGCACCGACGATGTGACCACCTTCTTTCACGAGCTCTCCCACGCCGTCGACTCCCACCTTCCCGGCACGAGCGACGATACCGCCTTGCGCGAGTGCGCCGCCGAGCTTTCTTCCTGTTTTCTCTGCCACCTCTACCGCCTGCCGCCCCACGACGGGCACACCAAAGCGTACCTCGAGAACTTTTCCGGCAAGGGACACGTCGCCTTTTC
Organism: Spirochaetales bacterium; assembly: GCA_027314665.1. GTDB lineage: Bacteria > Spirochaetota > Spirochaetia > DAHUYW01 > DAHUYW01 > DAHUYW01. The sequence continues at coordinate 7,137 of DAHVAK010000155.1, read as the reverse complement.
CATCGCCCGCGTCGTGGAGCGCGTTCTGGCGATCTCCCAGTTCATTGCCGCTCATACGGCGACCCTCGCGCCGTGTGAGCTTCCGGCGTGAGCACCTCTCCCCGGTCCTTCCCGCTCGGGGAAGACCGGGGAGCATCCCGGCCGCATCCCGTGCCGGGGGCAGACCGCCTGACAAACGCGCCGCATCATCGGCGCGAAAGGAGATCACCCCATGTTTCGATTAGATTCTGCCGCGTTTTTCGCCCGAGAACGCAAACGACAGCGCTCCCTCGAAGGCTACCGCAGCGAACGCTGCCCCGAGTGCGGAGATCCGATTACGTACTTCGAATCGACCGATTTCGAGGGTCCTGACACCGTCACCCAACGCTTCCGATGCGAAGCCGGCCACGTCTTCTTTGCCATGTTCCGCCTCGCCGACGTGGTTCCGAGCTCCGACGAACCCGGCTGATCTCGCCCCCTCGCCCGGGGCTCCGCGCCGATCGCTGCGCAAGGCCCCGGGGATTCTTGGCCTCAAGTGGTGCGGCTGCCACGCAAGTCGCTCGCAAGCGACGAACCTGCGCACGTCTGCGACTCTGGCAGCGGTCATGGATCAGCCTCGCCCAGAGCGCGGCGAATGATCCGCAGCTTCACGCTCAGCCCGCCGCTTGGATGCGAGCGCGCGAACCGCCAGGTCTCACCATGCCTCTTCCTCCCTGACCCTGGGGGCCCTCTGTCCCGTTCGCTTCGGTCGGTGGCGAGCCCTCGGTCGCTCCCCCACCGTCGCGTTCGGCTGGCACGGTTTCTGACAGGGAAGACACCCGCAGAAACACGTGCCAGGCCGGAAGACCGGCTCACCCTCACGCTCCGGCCACCCTTCTGAGCTTCCTTTAGGGCCCGCCGCCTCCACCCTGGATTCCAGCGCGCTTCTCGCTCACGCCGGGTGGGTGCCTTTGCTCCCGAAAACGGTGAGGAGCAAAAGCCCCTCACCCGGCAGTGCAGCCGGGCACACCCCAGGGTCAGGGAGGAAAAGACAATGTCCATTCGAACCCTTGAACGCATCGCTCGTATCGATTCCAAGCGGCAGCTCGCCGCCTTCCGCGAGCGCGTCACCCGCTGCTACCTCGGCAGCTCAAACACCATGACCACCGCCGAGTACGTCGAGTACTGCCGCTACCTCGCCCATCTCGCAAAGCGGCTCGCGCGCTAGCCGCACCCAAGACGAAGATCCCGCCGTCTCAGCGCGGGACCTTCCGTCGTCTCTCCTCGACCGCGGTGGTACGCCCCTTCGACGCGGCCCGCCCTCTCCGAACGTACACCCGTCTCCAACATCGTAGCTCCACGCCTTGAAGGAAAGAGTTACGAAGGGGGCTCGCCGCCCCCTTCCGGGAACCCCGGCGAAGACCTCACCAGCTTTCGTCGCCGTCCCTCCGTTCGCCCCTCCCCAGTCGCTCTCGGCTGGCACGGGTGCCGCCGGCGGCCCGGTGCAGGAACCGCGCCAGGCGGGCGGACCCGCTCACCCTCGCGCTCCCCCTACCCTTCGGCTCCCTTCAGACCGGCGACTCTCCCTCGAAGGCGAGAACGTTCGCTGCCGGGCGGGCAGTGACTTTTGCCCACTGCGGAAGTGAGGGGCAAAAGCCCCCGCCCGCCTCCGTCGGCGGAAACAATGGTGGGGACGGACACGGTGAACGTCATTGCTATGACAAGAAGGAGGAACAGATGAAAGATAAAGCCCTCGTGACCTATATCCACGACAACGCGATGGTCACTCTCTATGAGATCGAGCCGCGCCGCATCCGTGGCGCCGTGCACCGCTATCGCGTGAGCACGCGCTGCGCTGAAGGACAGTACCATCACGTTTTCTGTCCGACTGCGGAGCTCGCCGAGCGGCACTTCGAGCTTCAGAAACAGACCCTCGACGCCCTGATGGCGACGACGGCCTCCTAAGGTGAAGCCGCAAAGCTACGGCGGGCGAAGGCCCGCCGGTGATGCATGCCCAGGTGGCAAGCCTGAGGCGGAGGAGGAAACGATGAAAGAGCTTCCGTGCCGTATCGATGTGTTTACCGTCGGAGCCCTCGGCGATCCGGCGCGCGGAAATGTCTACCAGGCATGGAATCCCGATCCAAAAATGGAGAAGAGGATGGCCCGCCTTCCCGGCTCGGGCTCCTTCTATTGGCCGAGCGCTCGCGCCGCCTACCGAGCCGCAGGGCGGTTTGTGAAAGAGCCCGGAGTCGCTCAAGTGAAGGTCGAGACGATTTCAGGGGTGGAGGTCGCCTGGCTGTACGCTTCGCCCGTCGCCGGCGTTCTCGCGCTTCTCGCCGAGTGTGCCGAAGCTCTTCCTGCCCGCGATGATTAGAGACACCACCTCGGAGGCCTCGCCTGCGGAGGCCTCCGCCAGAGAGCGCGCTGTGGCATAGACCGGTAACGGTGGCGCATCGATCGACCCCGCGATGGATTACTCGACTGTTCTGTACTACACTACCGGCAAGGAGAGCGTACCCACATGAAGACTTATTTCTACAAGGCCATCATCGAACCCGCAGAAGAAGGCGGCTTCAGCGCCTACGTTCCAAAACTCCCCGGTTGCGTCTCCGAAGGAGACACCTACGACGAAACGCTGGCAAACATCCGCGAAGCTATCGAGGTTTACCTCGAGGTCGCGAAAGAACGGAATCTCGAGATAAAGGAGGACGACACCCACATCGCCGAAATGGCCGTCACGCTATGAACAGGCCTCCAGCGTTATCACCGAAAGAGACTGCCAGGATCCTCGAGCACCTCGGCTATACCCTGGTTCGCCAGAAAGGCAGCCACCGGGTCTACATTAACGGAACTCGAGAGATCGTTGTCCCGATGCACTCCAAAACGTTGAAACGACCGACCCAGGCCAACATCATAAAGGCGACAGGCCTCACCGCGGAGGAGTTTCTTAAACACCGGTAAGTCGCCCGCCGAGATCGCCCAGCTCTCCGACCGCGATGCCCACTCGGGATAGGCCTCCAATCACATCTATTTTCCAAACGCTGCCCGCCCAGCTGTCACTCCGTCCCACCCCCACCGTCACGATTGTCGCTTCGCCGCCTTTCTTCGCCGTTTCTGCGCCCTTTGACACCCCCTTCTTTTGCCCGGAAATGCCGATTTTTCGGGAGGATTCCTCGCTTCTTGCCGAGGAGCCGTCGATTTCCGTCTAGGATGGAGCGGTTTTCGAGGGGGGTGTTTGGGGAGGAAGGATGGAGTGATAGCAAGATAAAGGGGTGTTTTACCTAGGTGTATAGTCTGCGCTCTAAGTTCTTACGTTGACTAGAGTTACTCTGTTTTACAGAAGCCTCTTCTGGTTTTACATAGCCTTGGCTACATGGAGTTCTATTTCCTGTCACTGACTATAGTTGCCTGCTCTGTTTTACATAGCAGACTGCCGCTTCAGACCGCAGAGCGTTCTGCCGTCGACACTGAGCGCGAACATCGATTGACAAATGGATCTTATCCGTGTATACTATACATCGATGAGAAAGCATATTACGATCAGTCTCGATGAGGAAGTGTATGCGGGCCTGCATCGTGTAATCGGCAAGCGGAAGATCGCGTCCTTCATTGAATCGGTCGTACGGCCTCTCGTCGTCAAGAACGATCTGAACGCCGCCTACCGAGAAATGGCGGCCGACGAGGTCCACGAAGCCGAAGCACAAGCCTGGATCCGAGCAACCGGCCCGGGGAAAGTCGCGCGTGAATCGCGGTGAGGTCTGGTGGGTCGATGTGGAGTTCTTCACCGACGGTAGAGAAACCAAGGAACGGCGCCTCGTAGTGATCGTGAGCAACGCTGCATCCACCCAATCCCTAGGCCACGTCCAGGTTGTCCCCCTGACCTCCCATATCAAGCGGCTCTACCCGTGCGAGGCATACGTTACGATCCGCGATATGCAACGAAAGGCTATGGCTGATCAGATCACCACGGTTAGCAAGTCCTGTCTCGTGGGCAGACTGTCCGGGCTCTCGAGCGCGGACAGGGCGCAAGTCGACAGGGCGATCAGAGTTCAGCTCGCCCTTGAATGATGCGCGGTCAGTAGACGGACTTGCCAGGTACTCAGTAGAGGTACTGTCCTGTGGTAGACGTAAGAACTACAATCCGCACCATACTCCACGAGCACGGCGTCGACGCCCTACTTTGCACCAGCGCCGGATTCGGCATCTTTCTGCTCCATCCGATCTGGGTAGGCATGGTCCTCATGATGTTGGTCGCAGTCGGCATCTTGGCACTCTGCATCGGTGGCTTTCGCCTTGTTGCCTTCATTCCGCTCATCGTGATCACCGTTCTCTTCCCAGACATCGTCAAAGCTGTCCTCTGGGTCGCCTCCCTCGTAGGGGTCATCGTGCTTCTCGTAGCACTCGGAAAGATCATGGACTTCGCGTCCGCCTACCGAAAACGCGTCGACCTGGCTCTGTCGACGGACCTCTGGTTCTTCCGTAATGACTATCGCGCGATGATGATCGAACGAACCTGGCTGAAACGAGTTCTGCTCGCGCTCATGATTGACCTCGCGGCCGTGATACCCCTGTACGGATTTACATTTCTTGCACCAAACTTCGCCTACTCCATCCAACTCGAGCTCATCATCGGTTTCTGGTTCTTCGCTGCGATGTCGGGGTTCAGCCTTCTTTGCCTCGCGATTCTCATAGCCAGACACCCCGATCGCGCCGCTCGAGATCGACCGACAATAATGCTCTTTGGTCTTACCTCGATCGTCTTCGTCTCGTTCGGCGTCCTGCTTTGGCTTGGCACTGCGGAGGGCTCGATGTGGCTCCAGCTGCCGACTGTTAGTCTCCTGGAATGGCTTCGCAGCCTGGTCTCGCCCACCACTGCGTCTTCAGTCCCCGCATGGACCCCGCGCCCCCCAGACAATGGGTGGTACTGAACACGTACCCCCCCCCTTACGGACAAACGGGGGGCTCTCTACCGTGGAGGGTAGAGCCAGCGGCTTTCACAGGCTTCTTGGCGCCGGGCGGCTGAAGGCGCTCCGCGATCGATGTTCTGCTGCCCTGCTCGGCCGCTTAGACCACCACGTCCACGTGCTGATAACCAAGCGCCGTTCGTATCGCACCAATCGTGCAACCGACCACCTCACACCTCGGAAGCCGGACACCCCGTGACATGTTGTGGACGCCGGCCCTATACTCCCGGCCTCCAGGGCCCGGGTCAAATCTCAAGCGGTGACCTGGGTCATTTCTTCGGCGGTCCCAACAACTCTTGTGGCTGAAGGGAAAAGAGGGCCGGTATTGGAGCCGGCTGAACGCGGTTCTGCGGTCGGCTCCGCTCCAGGAGCCGACGAAGAAAAAGACGAGGACAGACCGAGCGGAGAATACGCGCGGCCGGGGATAGGCTGTTTTGCGCCGCCCGGGGTCGCCTGCTTCCGAGATCCTGATGTTCAGTCGTCTATTTGGAGTTATGGGAGGCACCAGGTTGCTGGCAAGCATAGCCTCGGCTAGCAGCATAAGCGCAGTTGTGGAGCTATCCTTGTGGAGCCGATTTCGGCTACAAAGTCGGACAATAGGAGACTCGGATGCAGACCCTCCAGGACATGCAGGCGGCCGTGGCCGCCCTCGAGAACGAACTGAAAACCTTGCGCGAGACGGTTCCGGCGCGTGTTGCCGACCTCATCGACTGGCGAGCGCTCCCCGAGGCTGCTGAACTCCTTCGGACGCTCGAGCGGATCGAGAAAGCGCTTGAGCGGAGGAAACCATAAGTACCGCGCGTTCGCGGCGCGGGCTTTGGAGCGTTGGGCGGGCAGCGCTCGCGTCAGCTTGCGGCAAGGCTGACTACACCCGTTACGTGCGCGCCTATTTCGCCTTGACGCGGGAGCGTGGAAGGCCGCTGGCGGAGGCGGCAGCTATGGCGGGGATGAGCGCGCGACAGCCTTGAAGCTGACTTGATGGTGACAGTCTGTACACACAGTATTATACTTACATAGTGATCTTTGAATGGGACGAAGCCAAGAACCTGAGCAACCAGAAGAAACATGGCTTGCGCTTTGAGGATGCCCGGTACGTCTTCGCCGATCCGCTCGCGTTTATTCGCTCCGACCCGGGCTCTCATGGGGAAGATCGCTGGCAGATCATAGGCAAGATCAACGACATCGTCCTTGTCGTCGTGGTTTTTGTCATTCGAGACGAAGAGGCCGAAGTCTACCGGATCATCTCGGCCCGGAGGGTTACAGCACATGAAAGAAAAAGGTATGAAGAGGGTTAACGGTTTCCCCCAGATGACCCGCGCAGCGAGAAAACAGCTTGAAGCACTCGCTTCTCTGCCCGATTTCGACGTCAACACCGACGATATCCCTGAATGGACGGAAGACGACTTTGCGCAGGCTATTCGCTTGAACGGCAGACCCTTGTCGGAGGTCATGAAGCTCTACAGGGTACGAAAGTCGGCGGTCACCGCTCGCATCGATCAAGATGTCTTGGCATGGCTCAAAGGGAAAGGAGAAGGCTACCAGACGCGGATGAACGCGATCTTGCGCGCGGCGATGCTCAAGGATCTCCGACAACGCTCCAAGCATACGGAATCCCGCCGGCAACCGGAACGTGTTTCGACGAAGCCTCGCTCGCGGGACACCTAGCGATGCTTGCAGGGGCAGGTTCGGGCAAGAACGACGGATCCCGGTGCTCAGCAGTCGCCTCGTGCCGAGCCCGACTCGGTGAAGGGGGCGGTCGCTTCCGATATCTTCCTGTTCCGTCTACCAGGGATTTCACCATGGGGTGAAACCAGCTACGTCCGGAAGAAGTCTCGTAGAAACAATGGAAGGTGCAACGTCCACTGGATTCTTGATCGTTCCCGTCTAGCGATTCCCGCCGCAATGTGAATTCCAGTGCCCGGATGGTACGTTTCACCCGTAGCTATGAGTCCAGGGAACGGACAACCATTATCACATTTTGTATTGCCAAGGCCAATTTCACCCGTAAGAAGATGATAGGTTTGTGGCCGGCTACCGCGTAGGCCGAGTGGCTGAATAACAAGCATAAGCAGCTGTAAGAATTCTAGTGAGGCTGCGGACAAACTAAAGCCAAAAACGTTCTCGTTCGCTCGAGTTGGATGTTCTTGTGGCAATGTCTCCAAATAGCTCGGATTGTCGAGGTCTCCATTCCTATCGGATTCGACCAGGCCAGGGT
>DAHVAK010000104.1 GCA_027314665.1 Spirochaetales bacterium | reverse complement strand
TCCCAGTAGGAGTCGAGCCCCATCCGCCAGTCAACCCCGATTACCTCACCACCCGCGGCGGCAACCTCCTCGATGTAGGTGCCGGTCCCTGTGCTGAAGCTGATGACCGGAAGCCCGAGCGGCTTCAACGCCTCGAAGAGTCGCCGGTTGTAGGGCTGAACGTAGCGCACGTAGTCCTCGCGCCCCAGCGCAATCCCGGCCCAGGAATCGAAGAGCTGGAGGGCGGCGGCGCCCGCCTTTGCCTGCTGGATGAGGAAATCGCTTTGGACGCTCACCAGCTTGGTCATGAGTCGCTTCCAAGCGGCGGGCTCCCCATACATGAGGGCCTTGGTCTTGGCGTAGGTGCGCGAGCCTCCCCCTTCGATCGCGTAGCTTGCGAGGGTGAAGGGAGCCCCTGCGAAGCCGATGAGCGGCTTTCCCATCCGGTCGAGCTCTCCGCGAACGAGCCGGATCGCCTCGAGGGTGGGAGCCAATCCCTCCGCGGCAGGGGGGCAGGCAAGCAGGTCGATGTCGTAGGTGCGGCTGATCGGGTTGGCGACGCTCGGCCCCTCGCCCCCATCCCCCCGTCCAAACGAGATGTCCAGACCCATCGTCCGCAGGGGCGGCAGGATGTCGGCGAAGATGATCGCCGCATCAAAGTCGAAGCGCCGCAGGGGCTGCAGGGTGATCTCGGCCGCGAGCTCAGGGGTCTCGATGATTTCGAGGATTGGATGACGCTCGCGCACGGCCCGGTACTCGGGCAGGTAGCGCCCCGCCTGGCGCATGAACCAGATCGGGGTGTAGGGCACGCGCTCGCGGCGGCAGGCGAGCAAGAACAGCGAGTCGGCTGCCGAGGCGCCGCCCGCCGGGGTGGAGGCCTCCCGCTCCCCGCCCTGCGGCGCGCTCATGCCTCCGCCGCCTGCCAGAGCACCCGCCCGACGAAAAAGGGCCCGAGACGGGCGAGATAGCGCGCGGTCTGACGGGTCTTGCGCATCCGCTGAATGATCGCCGACAGCGGAAAGAGCTCGCTCGCCACTACTCCGATGATGAAGTCGTTGTCTTCCTTATTCAGCCCGTGGCAGGCGAGGCGGATGTCGTGCGCGATCCCGGCGCGCCCGAAGGACTGCCCGATGCTGCCGTGCTCGCTCAAGACCGAATGCTGCTCGTTGGTGTCGAGCTCCTCGAAGAGACCCGCGCGCCGTACCGGGTACCAGACCGCCCAACGCAGCTCGGGGGCGAGCACGCGCTTTTTCGGGCGGGTGATGAGCGCCTCCTCCAGGTCCGACTCCCACCCCATCGAATAGGTGCGCCCCATCATGGCGTACTCTTCCTTGAAGCGGAGCGCATCGAAGGGCGCCCGCCGGAACAGCGGGCGCGCCGCTTCGAGAAAGTAATCGGGCTGCTCGCTGAAGGTAAGGACCCCGATCCCGGAGGGATCGTTCAGATCCTCGTAGAGCACCCCCTGGAGCCCCGCATCCGCGACCGCCTTCGCTGCCGAGCGCGGATCGCGGCAGCCCCCGAAGGCGTACAGCTGCATGAAGAGCCGCCTGTCGGTCGCGGTCGTCTCCCCGCTCTTCGACCTGCCCTTCTCTCGAATGTCCGGCGCGTCGCCTTTCGCCTTCTCGCCTGCAACCTCAGCCCCCATGCCTCAACTCCTTCCCATCCATCGTACCGCATCCTTGGCGTGATAGGTAATGATGAGATCGGCTCCAGCCCGCCGTATCCCGGTGAGCAGCTCCATCACCGCTTGCCGCTCGTCGAGCCAGCCGTTCGCGGCGGCGGCCTTGATCATCGCGTACTCCCCGCTGACATTGTAGGCCGCGAGAGGATGCTCCGGAAAGCGCTCGCGCACCGCCCGGACCACGTCGAGATAGGGGAGGGCCGGCTTCACCATGAGGAGATCGGCCCCCTCCGCCACGTCGAGGGCCGCCTCCTTCAGCGCCTCCCGCACGTTGGCCGGATCCATCTGATGGCTGCGGCGATCTCCGGACTTCGGCGCCCCCTCGGCGGCCTCTCGGAAGGGCCCGTAGAAGGAGGACGCGTACTTCACCGCATAGGAGAGCACCGGGAGGTGAGCGAAGCCCTCGCGGTCGAGGACCTCCCGGATCGAGCGGACCATCCCGTCGAGCATCCCGCTTGGGGCGACGACGTCGGCCCCCGCCTCGGCATGCGACAGCGCCACGCGCTGAATCGTCTCCAGGCTCTCGTCGTTCAGCAGATAGCCTTCGGGCTGCGAGGGGACCGGGCGGTGGAGGCCTCCCGTGTTGAGAATCCCGCAGTGGCCGTGATCGGTGTACTCGCAGAGACAGACGTCGGTGATCACCAGCAGGTCGAGCCGCGCCTGGCGAATCGCGCGGATGGCCTGTTGGATGATGCCGTCGCGGGCGTAGCCCTCCGAACCGATGGGGTCCTTCGCCGCAGGAATCCCGAACAGAAGCACCGCGGGAATCCCCATCGCGACGATCTCCCCGGCCTCCGCAAGGAGCTCGTCGATCGAGAGCTGAAAGACGCCGGGCATGGAGGCGATCGCCCGCCTTACGCCTCTGCCATGGGTCACAAAGAGGGGATAGATGAGGTTTTCCGGGGCCAGGGCAGTTTCGCGCACCATCGCGCGTAGCTTGGGCTGCAGCCGCAGGCGCCGCGGCCTTTGAGCCGGACTAGGATCGATTCCGTTCATGCTCTTCCTCGAAATAGGCGAGGAGGGCTCGAAGGAGTCCCTCGCTCGTGTGCTCCTCCGCCGTCGCGGCCACGCGCAGTCCGCGGCTCCGCGCAGCCTCGCTCGTGGAGGGGCCGATGCAGATGAGCGCGGCGCGGGAGGCCGCCGCGTCGATCGCGGGCTCGCGCGCCGCGATCTCCGTGAAGGCGCGAACGGCGGAGCCGCTCGCGAACAGGAGGGCATCGACCCCCTCCCGCACCGCGGCACGCTCCGCCTCGCTCGGCTGCGCGGCGACGGTGCGGTAGACGGGCAGATCGGTCACCGCCGCCCCCCGCTCTCGCAGCCCCGCCGCGAGATCCTCCCCGCCCTCGCGCGCCCGCGGCAGGAGAACCCGGACCGACTCCCCGGCGAGCCGCGCGGCAAGCTCGCGGGCAAGTGCGGAGCCGGTCGCCTCGCCCGCAACGAGATCCACCGCGATCCCCCGGCTCCCGAGCGCCTCGGCGGTCTTCTTTCCCACCGCGGCGATCCGCGCGGTCCTGAGTCTTTCGGCGATCCGCGCCCCTCCTCCCGCTCCGGCGCTCTCGAGCCGCGAAAGGAAGTGCTCCACCCCATTCGCGCTCGTGAAGACTAGCCACTGGAAGGAGGCGAGCGCGCCAATCGCCTCGGCGATGGTTGGCCCTTCGGGCTCAGGCTCGATGCGGATGAGGGGAAACAGAAGCGGCGTCGCCCCGAACGCCGCAAGGCGCGCGCACAGCTCCCCGGCGCGCTCCCGTTCTCGGGTCACAACCACCCGCCGGCCCTCAAGCGCCCGAGCGCGGGAGGGGGCGTCGCGCCCCGAGGCCGCGCTGCGCAGGAGCGCTTCCGCCCCCTGCGAGCGGGCGCGCTCGGCGAGCCTCTCCGCGATCTCCGCGGCCCCCGCCGCGCTTCCCTCGACCTCGATCGTCCGGCTTCCATCCGGCGCGCTCACCCGAGCGCGAAGGGTAACCAGCTCCCCGCCCGCGCGAGCGCGGGCCACGGTGGCATAGGCTCCCACCGGAGCCGAGCAGCCGCCTCCGAGCCCACGCAGGAAGCCGCGCTCGGCCTCCGTCGCCGAGCGAAGGGCCGGCTCGTCGATCGCGGCCAGGAGCGCGATCGTCGAGCGATCGGAGGAGCGGCATTGGACCGCGATCGCCCCCTGTCCCGGCGCCGGCAGGAAGCGCTCCGCATCGAGCCATTCGGTCGCCCGTGCGGCGAGCCCCAGCCGGGCGAGGCCGGCGCCGGCAATCACGGTGGCATCATACTCGCCCTCTTCGACCTTGCGCAGGCGCGTCTCGACGTTGCCCCGGATGGGGCGCACGACCAGATCGGGCCGCAGGGCGAGCAGCTGCGCCTGCCTGCGCGTGCTGCTCGTTCCGACCACCGCTCCGGCGGGCAGACGCTCCAGGACGAGCCGGTCCCGCGAGACGAGGACGTCGCGAGCCTCCTCCCGAGCGAGCACCGCCGCGATCGCGGTCCCTTCGGCCTCCTCGACCGGCAGATCCTTCAGGGAATGCACGGCGATGTCGATCTCGTTCGAGCGAAGGGCTTCCTCGATGCGCTCGGTGAAGACCCCCTTCCCCCCAATCTCGGGGAGGGGTCGATCGATCACCTCGTCCCCCTGGGTCGAAAGGGTGACGACACGGCACGCAAGCCCTCGGTGCGCCGTGCGCAGCCGTCCGATCACGAGCTCAGTCTGCCAGAGCGCAAGTCGCGACGAGCGGGTCCCGACCCGGACGGTCATTGTTTCTCGGCCTTGTCACCGGTAGGGGTTCGCGCGGCTGCGGAGGCGCGAAGGTCGAAGAGGTAGCGCAGGGCCTCGGCGTAGTCGGCGGCGTGGCCGTTTGCGGCTTCGGAGCGCAGGCGGGTCGCCGGCGCATGCAAGAGCTTGTTCACGAGAGCCTGCGCAAGATTGACAACGTGATCCCACTCAGCATCGTCGAGCTCCGGGAGGCGCGAGCGGGTGTGTGCGAGAACCTCGCTCTGGATCTCGTCCGCACGCTGCCAGAGCTCGGCGATGACCGGCCGTAAGGAGTTCTCCGCCATCTTCAGCTGCGCCTCCGCGAGCTCTTCGTCGATTATTCGCTCGACGGCGGAAATCTCCGCGACGGAGGCCCCATTGCGCGCGGTGTCCAGCGACTTGAGTGCGTCGACGTCGAAGAGATGGACGCCCGGGATGGAGCTCGACTCCGGATCGATATCCCGCGGGACTGCGATGTCGATGAGCACCAGGGGCCGTCCCTGCCGCTCGGCCATCGCCTCGCGCACCATCGCGGCGGAGATGATCGGCCGTGGAGCGCTCGTGGAGCTGACTACGACGTCGCTTGTCGCAAGGA
>DAHVAK010000153.1 GCA_027314665.1 Spirochaetales bacterium | reverse complement strand
CCGCAGATGTACGACCTGCTGAAGGACCTCACCTACGCCCCCCGTCCCTACACGACCCCTCGGGAGTGGATCGAGTCGGTTGCCACCTTCAAGGAGGACTTCCGGACCTTCATGGCCCTGCCGTCGGTCAAGCGGCTTCTGCGCAATCAGGACATGCGCAACGAGTACCAGGCCGCGCTTGCCGTGAGCGAGAAGGCCTTTCGGAAGATCGACGGGCTCAATGTGACCCTCACCCGCCTCGTCCAGGCCGGCCTGATCGGGAACAAGAATCTCTACGAGACCATCCAGGCGAACCCCCAGGACCCGGAGATCAGCTTTTTTGATGAGGTGCGGGCGACCTCCTACTACCTGACCAACAACTTCGAGAGCTTCCTCAACTACTTCCTCCGCTCGCTCGAGGGGGAAAGCCAGATCATCCAGCGGCAGATGATCCTCACCTTCCTCGCCATCACGATCGTCATCGGGCTGTCCACCTTCTCGATCGCGCTCGTCTTCGCCCGAAGGATCACGGGAAGCATCCAGAGCGTCGAGGCGGCGATTCGCAGGGTCTCGCTGGGGGACTTCTCCACCCGGCTCGAGATTGCATCGCACGACGAGTTCGAGGAGCTCTCGGACAACCTGAACGTCTTCGTGAGCGACCTCAAGCGCAACGTCAACACCATTCTCGACCTTACCCGAGACATCGGCAGCTCGAGCGCCGGCCTCATGAGCGTCGACCACATCCTCGCGCTCGTCGTCGAGTCCATCGTGAAGGACACCAGGGCGAGCGGCGCCGCCATCCTCTTCGCCGAGGAGATCCAGCAGACCTTCGTGCCCCGGGCCGTCACCGGCTCCTTTCCCTTTCCCATGAACGGCTCTTCACGCGCCGGAGAGCCCCTCCCGGCTGCCCTTGGGGAGAGCGCCGGCGCCCCCGGGAGCCTGCCCCTTCCCCTCGACCACCCCATCTTCGGGAGGGCGCTTGCAACCCGCGAGCCGGTCTTCATCCACGATTCCTCCTGCGACGAGCGCCTCGCCGGAAACCGCAGCGAGGGGCCGCACTTCGTGAGCTCCCTCATCGCGGTTCCCCTCATTCAACTCGAGCGAGCGGTCGGGGTGCTCTCGATCGTCTCGACCCGCCGGGACCGTCGCTTCACCGATCTCGACCTGACGAACCTACGGACCTTTGCCGAGTTCGCGGCGCTCACCCTCGACAACTTCAATAAGTACGTAGAGCTCATCGAGAAGCGGGAGGCCGAGTACCAAGCCCTTCAGTCCCAGGTCCAACCGCACTTCCTCTACAACGTCCTTGCGGGGTTGATCGGGCTCAACCGCATGGGTCGAACCAAGGCCCTCGAGAGCTCGATCCTCGCCCTCAAAGACATGCTCCGCTACACGACCGAGCATCAGGAATGGACAACCGTGGCGGAGGAGTTTCAGTTCCTGCTCAAGTACTGCAATCTGCAGAAGCTTCGCTTTCACGAACGGCTCGCCTTTACCCTCGACTGCGACGAGGCCGCCGGGCGCTGCCGTATTCCCAAGCTGCTCCTGCAGCCCCTTGTTGAGAACGCGGTGATCCACGGCATCGAGCCGCTCGACCGCGTGGGGCACCTGACGGTAGAGGCCCGCCTCAACCACTCGGCCGTCGATCCGGTCCTGCACCTCTCGGTCGTCGACGACGGGATCGGTTTCGAGCCGGGACCAATCGTGCGGCAGACCCATATCGGGTTGGGGAATGTGAAGGAGCGCCTCGCCCTCGCGTTCAAGCGGGCCTCTTTCCGGATTCACAGCAGGCCGGGCGACGGCACGCGCGTCGAAATCGAGATCTCAGGAGAGGAGCTGTCGGGTTGAGAGTCGTCATCGCTGACGATGAAAGCCTCGTGCGCTACAGCCTCAAGAGCATGTTCGACGAGACCGGCATAGCCGTGACGGTCGTAGGAGAGGCGACGAACGGCGAGGAGCTCGTTGCCCTCGTGCGCAGGCATCTGCCCGATGTCGCCTTCGTGGACATCAAGATGCCGAGGCTCGACGGCCTTGCCGCCATCGAGGCGGCCTCCGTGTATTCGCCGGAGACACACTGGATCATCCTCACGAGCTACTCGGAGTTCACCTACGCGCAGCGCGCGGTGAAGCTGGGGGCCGTGGACTACCTGTTGAAGCCGGTGGGTCCCGAGGAGCTGAGAGGGGCGCTCGAGCGGCGCCGCCTGGACTCCGAGCGCGAGCGTGCCGCCCGAAACGAGGAGTTCGAGAGCCGGATGACGGCGCTCCTCAATCGCACGATTCGTCCCGAGTCGGTCGACGAGGGGGACTCGATGATCTCCTTCGGAACCCTGGTCATGATCGATACCGCCCGCTCCGCACAGGAGCGCGAGTCCCTCAAGCTTGAGCTCTGCGATGCCTTCCGGAAGAGCATGCGCGAGGGGATAACCGGCGGGCGCCTCGCCGGTCTCGTACCGCTCGCCGGAGACCGAATCTGCATCGTCCTCGCCGGGGCGAAGGCGCAGCAGGCCGACGGTGTCGCCTTCTTCAAGCGCTTTTCCGGCCGCGGCGCCCAGATTATCGATCGCTTTTCGCAAGCCGACGCCGCCGCGACCCTCCTTGCCACCGGGGAGTGCGAATCCTACGCCCGGCTCGCGGACGAGGTCTTGCGTCTGGCCGAGCTTGCGCAGCTGCGGTCAATCGCGGGCGTGGGACGCGTCCTTGCGAAGCAGGATCTCGAGGCGCTGGAAGCCGACCCGACGGTCCGCGCCCTCGCCGAGACCTTGGCGCGAATAGCGGATGCCTCGCGCACGCGCCAGAGCCTCATCCTCCTCTCCGAGCTGGAGGACGCCGAGCGCCTTCTCGCCTCGCCGGAGCTTGCCAAGCGGCAGCAGCTCCTGAAGGCCGCGGCTCGCTTTTTCGGCTCGAGCCTTCCCGTGAAGGCCTCCGCGGAGGAGCGGACGCCCGCGGACTGGATAGCGGCAGCCCGGGCCGAGGCCGGGCGGCGCCTCGCTCACCGGGAAGGCGCGAACGGGGAGCTGGTCGAGCAGGTGAAGAGCTACCTCGACCTGCGCTACGCGGACAACCTGACGATCGCGGTGCTCGCCGAGAGGCTTCACATCACCCCCAACTACCTCAGCAGTCTCTTTCACCAGAGAGTCGGGATGACCTTCGTTCGCTACCTCACCACCCGCCGGATGGAGCGAGCTCGGGAGCTGCTCTCCTCAGGGAGGGTTCAGATCCAGGAGGTCGCCCGCCGGGTGGGCTACCACAGCACCCGGCACTTTTCGCGGATCTTCAAGGCCTTCTTCGGGATCTACCCCTCGGACTTTCGCGACGAGGGGAGAGGGAGCGGCTCGAGGGAGGAAGCATAGGGCGCCCTACCCTCCGAAGATCCGCCGGTGGATCTCGTCGAAGTCGCAGGTCCCGAACTCGTCGAGAACACGGTAGTAGCCCGCGAGGGGAATCGCTGCGACCCATCCGTAGTAGGTCTTGTTCTCCTCGCCCTTGCCGCGGCGACCGAAGCCGAAGTCCTTCGTCCACTCCCTTGCGAGAAACCAAGAGAGGTGGCGCCCTTCGTTCTGCACCCCGGGGAGGGCGTAGCCGAAGCGCTCCGCCTCCGTCGAAAGCATCTGGTTCTCGCCGAACTGGATAAGGCGCGCGACGCGGAAGAAGCCCTCATCGCGGGTGATCTCGGCGAGCTTCAGCAGATCGCGGACCCAGTAGAGCGGCATCATGTCGTTCTGAAAGGAGCTGACCGCGATGTCGACCGCGCTGAATCCGGTGCTCTTCAGGCCGTAGCGATGGAGGGTGCTCCCCTCCGGAAAGGGGACGTTCCAGAGGTTGATCCAGGTGCAGGCGATCTTCGCCGCGTCGATCGCCGCATCCAGCTGCCTGCGCTCCGAGGTTACCTGGAAGAGCCGCAGATGGAGCTCCATCGCGACCAGGGGCGTAGTGTTGTCGAAGATCGGCCCCATGCCCCGGAGCATGTTCCCATGGGGAGCGTCGAGAAGGGATCCGTAGTAGTAGGAGGATCGCCCGTAGGTGGCGCGCAGGAAGTCAGCCCCCTGGAGCGCCGCATCGAGGTAGCGTTGCTCCTTCAGAAGCTCGAAGAGGCGGACGAGGAACACCGGAACGGTCTGGGTTCCCGACTTCCGCATCTCCTCGGTTCGCCCGAACCACTGCTCGGGAACCCTCACCGCTCGCCCCTCACTGTCGACCGCCCGGTACCAGGAGCCGTCGTCGCCCTGAATGCGAAGGAAGAAATCCCCGACCCTTCGCGCCGCCTCGAGCCATTCGGGATGCTCCGTTCCGTTTCGCCGCTCCAGCTCATAGCACTGCAGCAGGGCCGTCGCGGACTCCGCGATGGAGCGGGCGAAGTTGCCCCGGACCTCGCGCATCTGCACGGCAAGCGGCCAGAGCTCGGCGGCCATCTCTTCGCTCAAGTGGGCGGCAAGCTCGTGCTGATCCCTCGAGAAGGTGCAGGGAAGGGTGATGCCGCTCCACCAGCACAGGAAATCGTCTGCCTCGAGGGAGTAGACCCCGTAGACGAAGCCGTTCTCCTGGACCGCCTCGCGCACGTAGAAATCGACCACGCGCCGGGCATGCTCCATCATGATCGAGTCGCCCGACTCCCGTCCATGTCGCAGGCTCGCCCAGGCATTCGTGACCGTTCGACCGGTAAAGCCGTACTCGACGACCTCGGCGAGGGTCCTTCCCTCGTCGGGATGGAAGTTCAGGATATAGGCGGCGCCCGAAGCGCCGCTCTTTCTCCGCCACTCCTTGTAGAAGCTGTTCACGAGCTCGATCCGCAGGCGATTGGCCTCCTCGAGGCTGTAGGCGAGGCTCGGAGGCGCCGCCCCGTAGAAGTCGAGGAGGTGGGTGTAGATGTCCCAGGCGGCGTCGACGAAGGAGTTGGTCTCGGCGACCCTCACGAGGTAGGCAACGCGAAAGCTTGCGCCCTCAGCGGCCTCCCTGAAGCGCCCCCACGGGCTACCCGATCGGTCGATCGAGAAGCTCTGAGGCCCCTCATAGCTCGGGAAGTGCGCCCGGAGGGCCATCTGATCGACCGCGAAGGCCACGGGGGTGAAGCCGAGCGACCCCATCTCGGTGTCCTGGACGAAGAAGCGCCTTCCCTCCCGAATCTCGGGCATGATGTCTCGGTCGAAGCGCGGGAGGATCGCCCGGCACAGGGAGAAGGAGAGCTTGCGGGCCGGGTCGTAGGCCGTCACCGCCGGAAAGGTGAGCTTGTCTTCGCACCAGGCCAGGTTGAAGCTCGCGTGGGTGTCGGGAACCCCGTCATGGTCGGGATCCAGGTGGCGGTAGAAGGCGCTCCCGACGAGATACTCCAGATCGTGAGGCTGCGCTCCCTCGGGGTAGAGGGTCGAGAGGTAGAGGTCCGAACGGATTCCTTGGCTCGATCCTCCCTTCAGGATCCTCACCTCCCGCTTGATGAGGAGGTCGCCCTCGGCGAGCCACCGGTACTTGTCGGTCACCCTGACACGCGCGCCGTCCGCCGCGGCGAGCTCCGCACCGCAGACCGCGTCGCCTCCGTTGCGCTCGATGCTCGAATAGGAGACGGACTCGGTGTGGTAGGGGTCTCGGCCCCGCAGAAAGGTCAGGACGACCGGGGGAGCGGCCTGCAGGAGGGGCTCCCAGGCGCCTCTGCGCTCCGCGACGAGCTGGGGGACGTAGCCGGTCTCGGCGCTGCCTCGTAGGACTATCTTCGTCTGCACGCGAGTTCCTCCTTGCCGCTCCTGCTAACGGAGCTGCCTCGCGAGGAGCAGGCTGATCCCGGCGGTGATCAGAACCATGATGATGGACCCCGCCGCTCCCTGCGAGAGGTTCAGGCTGTTGAAGCTGACCCGAAAGATGTAGGTGCTGAAGACCTGCGTGCTGTCTCCCGGTCCGCCGCCGGTGAGGACATACACGATATCGAAGATGCGAATCGCGTCCGCAAGTCGGATGAGGAGGACGACCAGAATCGCGGGCCGCAGGAGGGGGAGGATCACGTAGCGAAGGCGCTGGACGGGGCCGGCCCCGTCAATCACGGCGGCCTCGACCGGTTCGTCGGGAATGCCCTGCAGCCCGGCGAGGAGAACCATGATGTCGAAGGGGGTCGCGACCCAGAGGTTGGCCACGATGATCGCGGCGAAGGCGGTGGTCGGGGAGGCGAACCAGACCGGAGTCGGCAAGTGGAGGAAGCCCAGGGCGTAGTTGAGGATCCCGTACTGATCGGAGAAGATCCAGCGCCATTGGAGCCCCGCGACGATCGGCGCCACCATCAGCGGGAAGATGATGAGGGTGCGCGCTGCCCCCTTGCCCTTCAGCCAGGGCCGATCGAGCATCAGCGCCACCGCGAGACCGACGACGAGCTCGATCGTCAAGGTGACGCCCACGAAGATCATCGTGTGCACAAGGGAGCCGATGAAGCGGGGATCGGAGAGCACCGCGGCGTAGGTGGCGAGCCCGACGAAGCGGCGGGGAGCACCCGGGGTTAGGAGATCGAGGGGCACGAAGCTCAAGGAGATCGAATAGACGAGGGGAAAAACGATGATGAGCAGGAGGATCGCGCCCGCCGGAGCCGCGAGGAGCAGCCCATAGGTGCGGTCCTTGACGTGGGGAATCCGCATCGCCCTCGCCCTACCCCTTTACCCCGCCGTGGACGAGGCCCTTGAGCATCCCCTTCTGCACCAGCGAGACGAAGACGAGCGCCGGAAGGACATACAGCCCGGCCGCAGCGGTCATCTTGCCCCAGAGGATCTGGAAAATGCTGATCCATCCGGAGACCACGACCGGGATCGTCTGCGCCGCGTTCGACCTCGTCAGAATGAGGGCGTAGATGAACTCGTTCCAGGCGAGGAGGAAGGAGAAGATCGTGGCGACCGCCAGCCCCGGAAGTGCGAGGGGCAGGACGATCCGCGTGAGGATCCCGGTGCGCGAGAGCCCGTCGACCTTGGCCGCGTCCTCGATCTCGGTCGGAATCTCGCGAAAGAAGGACTGCAGGAGCCAGATCGCGAGCGGCATCTGAAAGGAGAGATAGACGATCACGAGCCCTAGCCTGGTGTTGATGAGATGGAGGCGCTGGAGGGCGAGGAAGAAGGGAAGGCTGAAGGTTATGGGAGGGAACATCCTCACCACCAGCACGAAGAACAGGACCAGGGAGGCTCCCCTCCACAGGTAGCGCGAAAAGGCATAGGCCGCCGGGCAGCTCAATACCAGCGCAGCCGCGGTGCTCGCAACGGAGACCACGAGGCTGTTCAGGAAACCGCTGCGGAAGCTCGCGTCGCCGAAGAGCTCGGCGTAGTTCTCGAGGGTCGGGTGTACAGGCAGCACCGTCGGAGGCACGCTGTACATCTCGATCCCGTTCTTGAGCGAAGAGAGATAGAGCCACGCGAGCGGCGCCAGAACCAGCAGGACAAAGAGGATGAGCCCAGCAGAAAGGAGCGGAATCACGAGGCTTCGTCGTGCGGTCATGACGGCTTCTCTCGCGCGGCGTCCTGCTACTGCGCCATGATCTTCTCGATGTCCGACTGGAGCCGGGAAACCGCCTGGTCCGGGGTCACTTGGCGGCTCGTTACCGCCGAAAGCGCCCACTGGATCCGGTCATCGATCCGCGGCCACTGCGGAATCATGGGAATCGTCCGCCCGTCATCCACGTCCTTAGTCATCACTGTGATGGCGGAGCGGTCGCTCGTGGTGATGGAGGCATCCGCCGAGAGCTTCGCGAGGGCAGAGCGCCGGATGGCGGGGTTGATGAAGCTCTTCGCGAGGTCGTAGATCGAATCGGTGCTGCTTGCGAACTTCACGAAGCTCGCCGCAGCATCCTTCGCCTTCGATGCGCTGTTGACGCAGAATCCCCACGAGAAGACCGCGGCGATCTGCTTCACGAGCCCGGGCTGCTCGCCCACCCCGACCAGGCCCACGACCTTCGAGATCTTCGGGTCCTGGATCATCGAGTACATGTAGGGCCAACCGGGCGCCATCGCGAGCTTGCCCTGGATGAGGAGGTTGTGGGTGTCGGCGTTGTCGAAGGTTGGAGAGCCCGGAGGCGCCACCTTGTACGTGTAGATCAGATCCAGGTAGAAGTTGAAGGCGTCCGCCCACGCTTTCCCGATCGCGGGCTTGCCCTGGTCGTCGAAGACGCTTCCGCCCGCCTGGTAGACGATGTCGAGGAACTTCGCCGAGGCCGCTC
>DAHVAK010000103.1 GCA_027314665.1 Spirochaetales bacterium | reverse complement strand
GGCTCGACCTCTCGCCGATCCTCTTCCCTGCGATGAAGCCGCGTCCGGATACGGCCGTATGCTGCACGACCTTGCAGGAGCACGGCCTAGAGAAAGTCCTGGATCGCAAGCTCATCGAGCTCAGCCGCGCGGCGATCGAACGAAAGCGGAAGGTCGATATCGATCTTCCCGTGTACAACACCAACCGCGCCGTCGGAACGATGCTGAGCCACGAGATTGCGAAGCACTGCGGTGAAGAGGGACTTCCCGATGATACGATCCACGTGAAGCTCTTCGGCTCGGCAGGACAGAGCTTCGGTGCCTGGCTCGCGAGCGGGGTGACGCTCGAGCTGGAGGGTGACTCCAACGACTATGTCGGCAAGGGGCTTTCCGGGGGCAGGGTGATCATCTATCCGCCGCGCACCGCGCAGTTCGTTCCCGAGGACAACATCATCATCGGCAACGTGGCCTTCTACGGAGCGATCGCCGGACAGGCCTTCATCCGAGGGCGAGCGGCTGAGCGCTTCTGCGTGCGCAACTCCGGCGCGGAGGTCGTGGTCGAAGGAGTAGGGGATCACGGCTGCGAGTACATGACCGGCGGGCGCGTCGTCGTTCTTGGGCCCACCGGGAGGAACTTTGCTGCCGGAATGAGCGGCGGAATTGCCTACGTCTGGGATCGGACGGGGGATTTCCGCGCGCGCTGCAACCTGAAGATGGTCCAGCTCGAGGAGCTGGAGGACGAAGAGGAGATGCTCGAGGTGCGACAGCTCATCGGCCTCCACGAGCAGTACACCGCTTCCAGCGTCGCTCGGCATCTGCTTTCTAGCTGGGACGCGAACAAGGGCGCCTTCGTGAAGGTGATGCCGATCGACTACAAGCGAGTCTTGAGCCAGCGGAAGGAGCTTGCCGACCGCGAGACTCTTCAAGCCGCCAACCTTTAGGAGAGAGGTCATGGGAAAGCCAACGGGATTCATGGAATATACCCGCTCCCCGGTTCCGGACCGCGCTCCGGCGGAGCGGATCGGCGATTTTGAGGAGTTTCACCTCGAGCTCTCGCGCGAGGAGCGGCAGCGTCAGGGGGCCCGATGCATGGACTGCGGCGTGCCCTTCTGTCACTCCTCCTATGGATGTCCGGTCGACAACCTGATTCCGGAGTGGAACGACCTCATCTACCGCGGGCTGTGGCGAGAAGCCTATCTTCGCCTCCGCAAGACGAACAATTTCCCCGAGTTCACCGGTCGAGTCTGTCCGGCGCCCTGCGAGACTGCATGCGTTCTGGGCATCAACGAGCCCGCGGTGACCATCAAGCACAACGAGGCCTACATCATCAATCTGGCCTACGAGAACGGCTGGGTGGTGCCGACGCCTCCGGCCGCGCGCACCGGAAAGTGGGTGGCGGTGGTCGGCAGCGGACCGGCGGGTCTTGCCGCCGCCGACCAGCTGAACCAGGCGGGGCACACGGTCACTGTGTACGAGCGCGATGATAGGGTCGGGGGTCTGCTCATGTACGGGATCCCCAACATGAAGCTTGACAAGGCCCTCGTTCAGAAGCGAATCGGTATTATGGCTGCCGAAGGCATCCAGTTTGTCACCGGGGTACAGGTGGGGCGCGACCTATCGGCGCGGAAGCTGCGGGAGGAAAACGATGCGATCGTGCTCGCCTGCGGGGCGACGAAGCCGCGCGATCTTCCCGCGCCGGGCCGGGGGCTTGCGGGGATTCACTTTGCGATGGAGTTTCTCCACGCGAACACCAAGAGCCTTCTCGACAGTCGTCTTGCGGACGGAGAGTACATCTCCGCGAAGGGAAGGCACGTGGTTGTGATCGGAGGCGGAGACACCGGAAATGACTGCATCGGCACGGCGATGCGCCACGGTTGCGCGAGCCTCACGAACTTCGAGGTCCTGCCTGCGCCTCCCGGGGAGCGAAACGAGGAGTTTCCGTGGCCCCTCTATCCGCGTCTTCTGAAATACGACTACGGTCACGAAGAGGCGGCCGCAGTCTTCGGGAAGGACCCTCGCGAGTATGCCATCCTCACGAAGGAGTTCCTCGGCGACGAATCCGGGCGCGTTCGCGCTATCCGCACGATTCGGGTGGAGTGGCTGAAGGACGCCCAGGGCCGCTGGAGCATGAAGGAGATCCCAGGCACGGAACAGGAGTTCAAGGCGGACCTCGTCCTGCTTGCCATGGGATTTCTCGGGCCGGAGGAGCAGATCATTCAAGAGCTGGGGATCGAGAAGGATCCACGGGGAAACGTGAAGGCGTCCTTCGGGAGCTTTCTGTCC
This sequence comes from Spirochaetales bacterium, assembly GCA_027314665.1. GTDB lineage: Bacteria > Spirochaetota > Spirochaetia > DAHUYW01 > DAHUYW01 > DAHUYW01. Next base: position 975 of record DAHVAK010000103.1, on the reverse strand, counting down.
TCGCAGCCGGGGGTCTATGCGGCGGGGGACATGCGCCGCGGCCAGTCATTGGTGGTCTGGGCCATCAAGGAGGGACGTTCCGCCGCTCGGGAGGTAGACCGCTATCTGATGGGGAGCACGCTTCTCAGCTAGGGCAATTGACCGCAGGGGCTCGCTCCCTTGACCTTCGCTTCTCGGCCATGCTATATAACATGATCGTCTGCAGCTCCAAAAACGGCGCGAGGGCATCGGTCGATCCGAGCGCTTCGACGCGCGCAGGTGACATGAGGGTGATTTGATGTACGCACTGGTGGAAATCAAGGGAAAGCAATACAAGGCCGAGAAGGGCGGGCTTCTGCAAATCGACCGCATCGACAATGCCGAGGGCGATATTCTCGAGTTCGATCGCGTGATGCTCCTCGGCGGAGGCGACTCGGTGAAGGTGGGCACGCCCTACCTGAAAGGGGCTCGGATCCGCACCAAGGTCGAGAAGCACGGACGCGAGCGCCGCGTCATCGTCTTCAAGTACAAGCGGCGCAAGGATTACCGCAGGACTCAAGGGCACCGGCAGCAGTACAGCTACGTCCGGGTCGAAGAGATCATCGAGGCATAGGGTTCGTTGATTCGTGTGGAGATCGCTCGAGCCGCAAACGGCTCGCTGAGGCGTCTGGCGGCAACCGGGCACGCGATTGCCGGTCCCCTCGGGGGCGATATCGTGTGCGCCGCCGCCTCTGCGCTCATCCGCACGTCGGCTCGTACCCTCGAAGGCGGTTCGGGCGTTCGGCTCTCCGGCGGAGCGGGAGCCCGGGGCGAGTTTCTGCTTGAGGTGGAATCAGTGGCGCCGGAATCGATTGATTGGGTGCGGGGAGTAACCGACAGCCTGCTTCGAGGGCTCACGGACCTTGCGGCAGACTACCCACGCGAGGTCGATGTTCGCGTCGACGGCTCGGAAGGAGAAGGAACAGATGGCACATAAGAAGGGCGGAGGAAGCTCAA
>DAHVAK010000146.1 GCA_027314665.1 Spirochaetales bacterium | reverse complement strand
AGTAGAGCTTCATCTGGATCATCGCCCCTCCGGCGATGCTGTAGATCCAGGGCTGGTCGTTGTAGGTGTAGCCGGGAGATCGCTCGTCGAGGATCTTGGCAAAGACATCGAACATTTCCGGCTTGGAGTATCCCAAGCAGGCCATCGCGCACTCGTCTATCACCTCGGGATCGAACAGATAACCCATGCTCTTGTCCTCCAACATGAATCTCGGAAGCCTCTTTCGGCGTGCGTCAGTCTAGCCGACCCGGCGGCGTCGGGCAAGGGAAAGCCTCTCCGACGCCCGGCGAGCCTTGGGGTACGCTCCCGCGGGCTAGGGGCGCGTCTCGGGATCGAGCCGCGCGTCGCTCTCCTCGATGACCCGGCGACGGATGAGGCCGCGAACGAAGGCATCGACGATTTCCGGATCGAACTGGGTTCCCCTGTGCGCGAGAAGCTCGGCGACCGCCGCCTGCTTGGTCATCGCCCCTCGATAGGGCCGGTCGTTCGTCATGGCGTGAAAGGCGTCGGCGACGGCGATGATCCCGGCATAGCGGGGGATCTGCTCCCGCTTGAGCCCTCGGGGATAGCCGGTCCCATCGGCGCGCTCCTGGTGCGCGATGACGATCTCGCTCACCTCCCGGAAGCTGTCGAAGCGGGCGAGCAGGGCCGCGCCGATCTCCGCGTGCTGCCGCATGATCGCGGCTTCCTCCGGGGTGAGGGGAGAGGGCTTGCGGAGGATTCCGTCCGGAATCCCGAGCTTCCCGATGTCGTGGAGGAGCAGGGAATCCTTGAGCACCCGATCGAGCGGAACGCCCAGCTCCTCGGCGATGATGGTTCCCAGGGCGAGGACATCCCGCGAATGGCCCGCGGTGTTGGAGTCGCGGATCTCAAGGGACTGGGCAAAGCTCATGGAAAGCTCGTCCATGCGCTCCTCGAGCTCCTGCGCCCGAAGCACCGCTCGCTCCATCCGCTGTCGACTCACGAGATTTCGAATCCGCGCGTCGAGCTCCCGGATGTTGATCGGCTTCGCCAAATAGTCGTCCGCCCCGGATCGAAGACCCTCGATCTTCGCGTCGATCTCCGATTTCGCGGTCGTGAGAATGACGGGGATGGTCTTCGTCCGCTCGCCCTCCTTCAGGCGGCTGATGAGGTCGTAGCCGTCGAGACGGGGCATCATGACGTCGGAGACCACCACGTCGGGCAGCCATCCTTGAGCCTTCTCCCAACCGTCCATCCCGTCAAAGGCGGTCTGCACCTCGTGGCCCATGCGGGCAAGCATCTGTCCGACGTAGCCGCGCAGGTCGGCGTTGTCCTCAACGTACAAGACCCGATCGGCCATCCCGGTCTCGGCGGGGGCGGGGGCGAAGGTCGATGAGCTCGCTCCGTCCGCCCCCAAGGCAACCGATTCGGCATCCACCCCCATCTGACTTCGCTCGATGAAGACTAGGTCCTCCAGCGAAACCCGGGCGAGGTCTCCGCCCCTGCGGTATCCTTCCCGCCGATCGGCCCCCGCATAGGTCCTTTCCTTCTGCCTGCGGTCATAGCTGCGTCTCTCCACGAAAGCGTCGGGCGCGCGCTGCTCGAGGTCCATCGGGAGGGTGATCTTGAACCGGGTGCCCCGGCGCACCTCGCTCGTGACCTCAACCCTGCCCTGCAGGAGCTCGACCGCCTCCTTCACGATGGCCAACCCGATTCCGGTGCCCTCGTAGCGGCGGGTGGAGGAGCCGTCGACCTGGCGAAAGCGCTCGAAGATATGCGGAAGATGCTCCTGAGGGATCCCGATCCCGGTGTCCTCGACCTCAAGCACCAGGGTACCCTCCTGCGCTCGGGTAAGGATCGAGATCGAGCCTGACTCGGTGAACTTGATCGCGTTGCGCAGCAGATTGGTGAGGATGCGCTCGATCTTGTCCCGATCGAGGTAGGCCTCACGCAGCCCCGCCTCGACCACGTAGCTCAGCTTGAGGCCCTTGCGATCGGTGAGCTCCTCGAAGACCGACGCGATTTCCTGAACGAGCTCGCCGAGGTCGACAGGGCTCAAGCGCAGCTGCATCTTCCGCGCCTCGAAGCGCGAAAAGTCGAGCATCTGGTTGATCATGTCGAGCAGGCGCAGCGAGTTGCGGTAGATCTGTCCGATCAGCTCCCTCTGCGTCGCGGTAAACTCCCCTGCATCGCCCTGATACATGCTCTGGATGGGGGAAATGATCGAGGTGAGGGGGGTTCGGACCTCGTGGCTCACGTTGGCGAAGAACTGGGTCTTGAGCTCGTCGAGGGCTTTGAGCTCCTCGTTCGCTTGCGCCAGCCGAAAGCGGGCGGTGAACTCGTGAAGTCGCATGCGGCTGGCAAGGTGCGAACTCAGGATGACGAGAAACATGGTCGACAGAAGGAAGAAGTTGTTGTTGACGAAGACGGGGAAGTCGTCGATTCGCTGCCGAATGAGGATGGGGATCAAATAGCCCCCGTAGACAATGACGCAGATGAGCGAGGTGCGCGCGACATCAAGGGGAAGGATGAACAAGAAGACGATGAGCACGAGGTTGATGCCGGCATAGTAGGGACTGAGGTAACCGCCGGTAAGGTGCACCATCACGACGATTGCGGCGCACGAAATCAGATACTCCGCGACTCCAAGAAGACGCGGATGGCTTCGACCGACTCCGGTGTGCGTGGCCGCGTAGACAAACACACTGAGACCCACGACCATGCTTCGCAGCAGGAGAAATCCAAGCCTCTGAGTGGGGTAGATCAGCCAGTCCAGGACATAGAAGGCCGGGAAGGCAATGCTCGCGGCGATCGTGGCAAGGCGGGTGTCATGGATCGTCCGGGCGATCTCTTCCTCTTCGTACGTCCGTGCCAGCGTGCCGTCCAGCCTTTCCATCCGGGCTACGCTTCCTGGGCCTCGACGAGCTCGCGGCAGATCCCGCGGAAGTAGGCCGCTCGCCTCCGGTAGCTCTCGGGGTTGTAGATGCTTCGGTAGATCCGCATCAGCCCCGATTCGAGCATCTCCTGCGTTAGGTTCCGGTGCAGGATGACCGAGTTCAACCCCGTGTACCATTTCCAGTCGGAGGTCACGATGCGCCCCTCCCGCTCGAGCCTGTCGCGCAGGCGGCTCCCCGGGAAGGGGGTAAGGATGGTGATCTGGGCGCCCATGATGTTGTTCTCGTTGATGAAGTCGATGGTGGAGCCTACCGAGTCTGCGGTGTCCTCCTCGAGCCCGAGGATGAAGCTGCCGTAGATCCCGATCCCGTGCCGCTGGATGGTGTCGATGTACTCCGGGTAGTGGTCGAACATCCGCTCCTTCCAGTGGTTCCGGTTCAGGCCCCGCATGTTGTCCTTGTTCACGCTCTCGAAGCCGATAAGCACGATACGGCAGCCGGCCTCGTGGAGGCTGGCAAGAAACTCCTCATCGCGGGCGATCGAGATGTCGCTCTGAGCCAACCAGGCGAAGTTGAGCTTCTTGAACTCCTCCACGAGCTGTCGGGAGTAGGCGCGGTTGACGAACATGTTGTCGTCGGCGAAGCCGATCTGGGAGAACCTCCAGTGCTTGCGAACCTCGCGGATCTCGGCCACCACCTGCTCCACCGCCTTGTGCTTATACTGCCTTCCGTACACCGTCGAGGCAGCGCAGAACTCACAGTCGTGGGGGCATCCCCGGGTGGTCTGCACCCACACGACCGGGTAGGGGTACTTCCCGATGAGGTCATAGCGAGGCAGCGGGATCGCCGGCATGTCGACGCAGGCGTTCTCCGACTGCCGGTAGATCCTCCGCGGGGCCCCCGACAGGAAGTCTCGTAGGAACTGGGGCCAGGTGATCTCGGCCTCACCGGCGAACACCGTGTCGACGCGCTCGGCCGCCTCCTCGGGCAGCACGGAGGCGTGGATGCCCCCCATCACGACGTAGCTCCCCTTTCGGCGGAACTCCTGCGCAAGCTCGTAGGCCCGAAGAGCCTGCTGCGTCATTGCGGTGATCCCGACGAGATCCCAGTGATCCTCGAGATCGAGCCGTTCGTAGTTCTCATCGACGATCGTCACGGCGTGTTCGCGCGGGGTAAGGCCCGCGATCGTATGGAGGGCGGCTCCCGCCCCGCTCCACCAGTGGAGGATAGTCTTCATCTCCCGCGAGTCGGCAACGTAGGCGGCGAACTCGTCGTTGCGGCAGAGGAAATCGGCTCGGGGAGAGACGAGGAGGATTTGCAGACTACGGCTCGCCATGGGTCTGCCCGTAGACTTCGCTCACGTAGCCGACGAACTCGCCGATGGTCTCGACGCTCGCCAGCTCGGACTCGTCGAGGACGATCGCGAGACGCTTCTCGCAGGTCGCCACGATCTCAATCGCCATGAGGCTGTCGACCCCAAGCTCCTCGCGAAACCGGATATCGTCTTCAAGCTCAGAGATATCGATCCGCGACACCTTCGCCATAACTTGCCTGATTTTGTCATCTACGGATGTCTCTTGAGTCATGGGTTTCCCTCACTATCTTCGGTATCTTGTAGGGC
>DAHVAK010000140.1 GCA_027314665.1 Spirochaetales bacterium | reverse complement strand
CGGGCCGGCCGGTCTTGTTGATCCACGCGGCAAACACCGACGCGCGGATGTGGGAGGAAACGGCCGCCGCGCTCTCCCCGCGCTACCGGATCATCCGCTACGACATGCGCGGGATGGGGCGCTCGGAGATCGGCACCGAGCGCTACACGGCCCACGGCGATATCGAAGGGGTGCTTGATGCCCTCGACATCGGCGCCTGCACCCTTGTCGGGGTCTCCGCCGGCGGGTACTGCGCGCTCGAGTTTACCCTGGCGCAGCCGCGGCGCGTCGCCTCCCTCGTGCTGGTCTCGGCGGGGCTATTCGCCTCCGAAACCCCCGAGTCCGACGAGCACAGAAGGGCCTCCGTGGAGCTCGCGTCTGCGGTTGCCTCGGGCGATCTCGAGGCGATGGCGGAGGCCTACGCCCGCATGTGGCTCGACGGCCCGGGACAGCCAAACAGGCGGGTTCCCGCGGAGACGCGAAGCAGATTCCTCGCTATGGCAAAGGCCGCCTTCGCGCGGCGGGCCGAGTACCGCTTCCCGGAGCTCATGACTCCCGAACCGGGGACGCGCCTGCGCGAGATCGCCTGTCCGACGCTTGTTATCGACGGCGAGCTCGACTATCGGGAATCCCATCTGTTTGCTGAGCTCTTTGCGCGCGAGATCCCCGGCGCCAGCCGGATCACCCTGGCCGGCTCGGCCCATCTTCCGCCCCTGGACCAGCCGGAGGCCTTCGACCGCATCCTGCGGGAGTTCCTCGGGGAAAGAGAGGGGACGCTCTGAGCGCGCATGGCCCGGCTTCGGGCGTCGTCTTCGCAAGCGGCCTGAATAATCCGCGCGGCCTCGCGTTCGGTCCGGACGGCTTTCTCTATGTGGCCGAGGGCGGGGCGGGCGGAACCACGAGCGTGACGAGCGCGGAGGACTGCGAGCAGGTGCCCCCGCCCATCGGTCCCTACACCGCCGGGCCGGCCAGCGCCGGCATTCGCAGGATGAGTCCCGACGACGGCCGCGACGCGGTCATAGTGGCGGGGTTTCCCTCGAGCCAGACGAGCGCGAGGTCCGGAGGAATGGTGAGCGGAGTTGCAGCCGTCGCCTTCCTCGGCCGCACGCTCTACGCGCTTACGAGCGGCGCCGGCTGCTCGCACGGGCTCAAAGGGACGGCCAACGGGATCGTCCGCATCTGCGACGACGGCATCCACACGCAGATCGCCGACCTGAGCGCTTTCTGGAAGGACCATCCGCCCGCACATGCCGATCCCGAGGATATCGAGCCCGACGGCACCCCTTTCGGCATGGTCGCGCACGACGGCAGGCTCTACGTCATCGAGGCGCACAACGCCGTGCTCGATGAGATAACGACCGACGGAAGGATCACCAGACTTGTAGATATCTCCGCGAGCGAGGGGCACGTCGTTCCAACCTCCGTTGTCTTCCACGAGGGGCGATTCTTCGTCGGCAGCCTACACCGCTTCCCGGTGCGCGCCGGCGCGGCCAGGATCTACGAGATAACCCGCGAGGGAAAGCTTACCGTCCTCGCCCCGAAGCTGACGGCGGTGACCGCCATCGCCTTCGATGTTTCCGGTCGGCTCTATGCCCTGGAGACGACGACGGTCGACAACTCCGGACCGGCACCCGGAAGCGGCCGGGTAGTGCGAGTCCTCCCGGACTCCGAAACGCCGGAGACAGTCGCGTCGGGACTCACCTTCCCAACGGCGATGACCTTTGGACCCGACGGCGTGCTCTATGTCTCCAACTTCGGCTTCGGCTTCCCTCCGGGCTCGGGACAGATCGTGCGCGTGGAGGTCCCGGACCCGCCGTGATAGAATGCCGCCCATGGCGCGCACACCCCTGTCGGGCGACTTCGGATTTCTCATCGGTCCGGTCCGCTGGTTGTTGCTCATCGCTGGCATTGCGATTGTCCTCGTCGTCTGGTCGATCGGCTTCAACTACGGAAGCTCATATTATCTCTGCCTGCCGATGGCGGTTGTGCCGTTTGCCGGCTACCTCCTCCTGCGCAGGAGCGCCCGGGCCTACCGGGCGCGAGCGCGCGTCGCCCGCCGGTGGGGCGGCATTGCTCCAACCGATCGGAAGGAGATGGAGCTGTCGGACCTCGAGCGCTACTTTGAGTCCTTCGTGGAGCCCCGGCAGGTGTCCATCGACAGCCGCACCTGGAAGGACCTCGGTCTGAGCAGACTCTACGAGGAGATGGACAGCTGCTACAGCGTCGCCGGCCGCAATGAGCTCTACACACTGCTTCGCTGCCCTCTTCCCGACCCCGCAACGGTCACCGAGAGGGACCGGACGATCGCGGTGCTCAGGACGGACGGCTCCTTTCGCGTTCGCCTGTTGAGCGAGCTTGCGCTGCTTGACGATCACCCGGGCCGCGACTGCGCGGCGCTCATTTCCGAGGAGTCTGCGCCAAGGGATCCGTTGCAGCCGCTTTTCGCGCTGCTGGGCTTGAGCGCGGCGGCATCGGTATGCGCCCCGGTTTTCCTCGGACTCGGAACGGGATTCCTGCTGCTGTTTGCGGTCTTCGGATTGAACATGTGGGTTTACTATCGGAAAGCACGGCACATATCGAGCTACATCCCGGCCCTCCGCTCGCTTGACGCAATAGTGCGGCAGGCGATCCGCGTATGCCGGCTCAACCCTCCTGAGCCCCTCGGAAGGATCGAGGAATTGAGGCCGCTCGTCGCCCAGCTTCTTCCCCTTGCGCGCACCTTCAGATGGATTCTCACCGGTTCATCCGCCGGAGTAGCATCGCTTTCTGGAGACGTTGCGGAGAGCATCCTCATGTACATCAAGATCTTTTTCCAGATTGACCTTATCGTCTTCGGGCACTTGAGCAGGGGAGTCGAACGCAGGCGGGTGGAGCTCAAGGCCCTCTATCGAGCAATGGGGAGGCTCGATGCGCTTCAGGCAATTGCATCCTACCGCGAGAGGCGGAAGCTCGACACCGAGCCGCTGCCTGGCGAAGAGCTCGCGCTCAACCTCGAAGGGGTGTACCATCCGCTTGTGGCGGACGCGATCGCAAACAGCGTCGCCATCTCCCACCCTGGGGCGCTTATTACCGGCACGAATATGGCAGGCAAGTCGACCTTCCTGCGGACCGTAGGCCTGAACGTCGTGCTGGCGCAGACGATCGGCGCGTGCTTTGCCGCGTCGTACCGCGCAGGTCGCTTCCTTGTCATGTCATCGATTGAAAAGGCCGACAATCTCGGCACCGGCAAGAGCTTCTACTACGACGAGGCCGAGCGCATCTTCCGGATGATCGAACAGGTCGGCAGCGAGGTGCCCGTGCTGCTCCTCATCGACGAGCTGCTTTCGGGAACCAACTCCATTGAACGTGAAGGAGCGTCAGTTGCCATCCTTCGCTATCTCTCCCAACGTCACGCTCTGACCATTGCGGCAACGCACGACGTGAGCATAGCCCGCAGAGTTGAAGAGCTCTACACTCCCTTCTGCTTCACGGATCATGCGGACGCAGGGGGACTCCGCTTCGACTACCGGATGAGGCCGGGAATCGTACGCAGCAGAAACGCAATCCGGCTGCTCGCCCTCATCGGATATCCGCAAGATCTCGTGAACGAGGCGCTGCGTGAAGCGGGGACCGAATTGGACGATGCGGATCGACCCGGAGGATGAGTAGTCGGTGCGATAGACCTCGCAGCGCCGAGACGCCCGCACTTCACCTTCCGCTTCTCTTGTAGCACTCCTCCATGATCTTCGCGGTTTGCGTCGCGCCAAACCGCGTGGCTCCAGCCTCGCGCACCTTGAGGGCCATATCGAGATCCCGCACCCCGCCCGCGGCCTTGATCTGGACCTTCGCCGATACCGTCCGCCGCATGAGCTTCAGGTCCTCGAGGGTCGCCCCGTCCTGCGCGAGGCCGGCGGAGGTTTTCACAAAGTCGGCTCCGGCCTGCTCGCACAACGAGCAGCCCATCTCCTCCAGCTCGTCAGTCAGATAGCAGTTCTCGAGGATTACCTTGACGAGAACGCCTTTCTCGTGGGCCGCGTCGACCACCGCTACCCTCACGTCGCTTCCGGCCAGGGCCGTGGGGACGACGGCCACGTCGGTCGGGACGCAGCACACGGAGGCGACATCGTATTTCCTGGCGATTTCGCAGCCCTCTTCAATCTCCTCGTCGGTCAGCTCAGGCTTCAGGAGTGAGTGGTCGATCATCTTCGCAATATCGGTGCAGGCGTTGTCCATTCCCTACCTCCAGTGTGGACGGCTATCTGTGGCGGCGTCTTGACATGGTAACGCAAGAGGCTGCGGCTCGGAAGCTTGCTATCCGGACGATCCAAGCGCCCGTGCGCCCTGTGACCCCAAGCCTGCCTCACTCGGGCCCGCATTGCCCGTCGGCGTCTTAGTCCACGACGTAGGCGTACAGGAGCTGATCGATGACCTCGCCGTCCTTGAGCGCGCTCTTTCGCGTCCGGCCTTCGAAGGCGTAGCCGGCCTTCTCGAGCACCCGGTGCGAGGCCTCGTTCCCGGCAAAGGGAACCGCGTAGACCCGCTTCAGCCCGTGCTCGCCGATCGCATAGCTCGTGACCGCCTTGAGGGCCTCCGCGGCGATTCCCCTTCCCCAGAAGGGCTCGCCGATCCAGTAGCCGATCTCCGCCGAGATCCGCTCCACGTCGGAGTGGAGCATGAATCCGATGCCCCCGATCGCCTCATCGTTCAGGCAGATCGCAAACATTGTCTCCGGACGAGCGCCCAAGGCCAGGGCGATGAAGGCCTTGGCGTCTGATAGGGAATAGGGATGGGGAAACGCGTCGCGCAGGTTCCGCCAGATCTTCCGGTTGTTTGCATAGCGCGCAAGCGACTCGGCGTCGGCGGGACGCCACGACCGTACCGTGCAGGCTCGAAGCTCGATGAGCATTCGCTCCTCCTCTCCGGACGGCCCGAAGTCCTTCAGGTTTTCCCATTGTACGCCCTTGAGAGCCATTGTGCGACCGTGCCTCCGCTCGCAGGCGCCTCCGCGAAAGCCTGTGCGGGCGGGCAGGATTCTTGTGACGGGGGCCATGTTGTAGAATGCGAAGCATGACTTTCGTCCCAAGCCTCGTGAGTGTCGGCGCCTTTCTCTCAGCGGGCGTGACCGGCACCCTCGCCGCCCTCGGAGCGACCCGGCGCAAAGTGCAGGCCGCCCTTCCCTTCAGCGCGCTGGCGCTGTGCCTCACCTTCTACAGCTTCGGGACGGGCTTCGAGTACCTGAGCCCCACGCTGCGGTCGGCCCTGTTCTGGACCCACATCCAGTATCTGGGGATCTCCTTCATCCCGCTTGCCCTCGCCCTGTTCGGCATGTTCTTTTCTCCGATCGCTCTCCGCCACCGGCGCCTTCTCACCGCCTTCTTCCTCGCCCTGTCCCTGCTGACCCTGATCGTGGAGGAGACCGCGGGGTCGCATCGTTTGTTCTACCTGAGTGCGGCCATGGCCTTCACCCTGTTTCTGGTCGTCCGCCGCGCCCTGCGCACGGCGGGTGTCCGGCAGAAGCAGGGGATGATCGTGACCGCGGGCCTCTTGGTCGCGATCTTGGGCTACCTCCTCTACATTTCGGGGCTCATGCCTGGGCGCTTGGACCTCAACCCGCTCTTCCTCGCCCTCTCGGGCTTGCTGTTCGCCTACGGCCTGTTCCGCTATCACATCCTGAGCTTCACGCCCATCGCCCACATCCGCGTCTTCGAGGCGATGCACGAAGGGGGCATCATCCTCGACAACGAGGGCTGTCTCGTCGACTTCAATGATGCCGCCCGCGGGATCTTCCCGAAGCTGTCGAACCAGTGGCTCGGAGAGCCGATCGAGGCAGTCCTTCCCGAGGAGAGCACCCTGATCGGGCTCGCCCGCTCGGAGGCGCAGCGCAGCCTCGAGCTATTCGTCACGTTGGAGGGGACCACCCGCTGCTTCGACGTCACCCTCTCTCACGTCGACAGCCGCCGGGGGCGCACCCTCGGCAAGGTCATCATCCTCAACGACACCACGCGGCAGTTCGAGCTCGCCCGGGAGCTCAAGGAGCTTGCTATCCGTGACCCCCTCACCCAGCTCTTCACGCGCCGCCATTTTCTCGAGCTTGCGGCGGGGGAGATGGAGCGGGCCAAGAGGAGCGGGCGCGCCGTTGCCGCGATCATGATCGACCTCGATCACTTCAAGGCCGTGAACGACACCTACGGCCACCCGGCCGGAGACCGGGTGCTGATCGAGGTCGCGGAAAGAATCCGTCGGGCCATTCGCACCTACGACGTCCTCTGCCGCTACGGAGGGGAGGAGTTCCTGCTCTTCCTCCCGGAAACCGACCTCGAGGCCGCGCTCGTCGTGGCGGAGCGGATGCGGCGCACGATCGCCTCCGGCAGCATCGCGATCGCAGGGGGGGCCGAGGTGCTCCCAACGGCGAGCTTCGGGGTCTCGGTCCTCTCGGGCGAAGCGCAGGAGTCGATCGACGACCTCATTCACTCGGCGGACCGGGCCCTCTACCGGGCCAAGCTTGCGGGGCGCAACCGAGTGGCGCTCGCCGGCGAGGATCCCGAGGAGGGTCGCGAAGGTCCTCCTTCGCGCTGATCCGCGCGCCGACGAGGCGTCGGATTGCCCCACGGCGCGCTCCTTGCCCGGCAAAGCTTTCCTCCAAAACCGGCAGGAATTGCCGGTGACGTGACGCCGGGAGGGACAGCCTGAAGCGTCGGCTCGGATTCGGGCGCGGCGGCTTTCCGAACTCTTTCCGCAATCGATACTTAGCGAAAGTCTTTTTTTCTCCTCTCGGTGCGCAGGTGGCACGCCCCTTGCATATAGCTCCTACCAACAACTAGGAGGCTCTCATGAAGCAAAAGCGTACTGTTTTCTTTGCGCTGGTCCTCTTCGCCGGGGCAGCCCTCTTTGCCTTCGCCGGAGGCCAGAGCGAGTCGAAGTCCCAAGGGGCCGCCCCCCACGTCCTGAAGGTCGCGGCCCAGTCCTGGATCTTCACGAAGTTTCCCCTCGAGGAGGTCGCCAAGAAGTTCGAGGCGGACCACCCGGGAACGCACATCCAGCTCACTCGGATCGATAAGTGGGACGCGGCGACCTACATCACCGACTGGTCGAGCGGCGAGACCCAGGAGGATCTCTTCGTCGGCGGGACGGGCTCGGAGCTCGCTCCGGTCATCGCAGGCGGATGGCTCGCGCCTCTGGACGGGATGCTCACGGGCAAGATGGCAAGCGACAAGTTCGTCGGGGGCATCCTCGCCGACGGACGCTACAAGAAACCCGACGGCAGCGGGGCCTACTACCCGGTCCTTCCCTTCATGGGCGAAGTCGCCATCCTGAACGTCAACACCACGCTGCTGAAGAAAGCCGGACTGTGGGAGAACGACGCTCCGGTGCCAATCCCCGGATGGAAGACGGCTGAGTTCCTCGGCTGGTTCAAGAAGCTTGGGGCGGTTTCGCCGCTCGGGGCGAACGTTCAGATCTGGGATCGTGAGTTCATGCAGTACGACTACCTTTCCGGGGTGAAGGCGATGACCGGAACCTTCCTTGCCCCTGACGGGAAGGGCTTCGACGTTTCCAGCCCGGCGGCCCATGCCTGGCTCACGATGCTGCAGCGGCTCTACAAGGACAACCTCGGCGCCTGGACGACGACCGACATCGACGGCTTCGCGAAGTGGAAGAGCAACGAGGCCGGCTCGTTCTTCGCCGCCGCCTCGCACGGGACCGAGCTCATCAGCGTCACCAAGAACCCCGCCGATCTAGCCTACCTCGATTGGCCGGGGGCCGACAAGAACGGCAGCATCATCTGGACGCACGCGGTTTGGGTGCCGAAGGTCTCCAAGGAGATCCCCCTCGCCGAGCAGTTCATTCGGGATGCAATCTTCTCGCAGTACTTCCAGCAGTGGAGCTTCAATCACTACGGAAAGCTCCCAGCGCTGAAGGCCTACTACGGCGACGGCATCACCCGGTTGAAGGCGGACATGCCCTTCCTCCTGAAGGTAGCCGACAGCTCGAGCAGCATTCCCCTCTACAAGGACTACGAGCAGTATCTCGACGTGCTGTCGAAGTACCTGCCGGCTGCGGCCTATGGCCGCATGAGCGTCGATGAGGCGCTTGCGAAGATCCAGGCGGAGTCGGCCAACCTCGACTTCACCGACATCCGGGCGAGGTAATTCCCATGCGACCGCAACTGCGAGACCGCTTAAGCCTGCTGTTCTTCCTGGCGCCGGCGCTTGCCTTCGTGCTCGTCTTCATCGCCTTCCCGATCGCCTTCTCCGGCTTCCTCTCGCTTACGAAGTACAACTACGCGATCGACAAGGCACCGACCTTCATCGGCTTTGCCGGATATTTCCGCACCCTGGTTTCGGACGAGTTCTTCCGGACTGCGCTTCTCAATCAGCTGCAGTTCGCCGTCGCCTACGTCATCATCACCTTCGTGGTCTCGCTTGCGGTCGCAATCATGATCAACGAGCTTCGTCACGGCGTTCACTTTCTCCAGGCGATCTTCTACCTTCCGATGATCGTGCCGCTCTCTCTGGTCGGCATCACCTTCGCCTGGGTGCTCGATCCGAACTTCGGAATCTTCAACACCCTGCTCCACGTCCTCGGGCTTCAAGCCCGTCCCGTCGACTGGTACGGCAATCCGAGCACCGCGATCTACGCCATCGTTGTCGCCCAGTCCTGGAAGATGATCGGCTTCGCGCTCATCATCTTCATCGCCGGGCTTCAGGGGATATCGACCGAGCTGCGGGAGGCGGCCCGGGTCGACGGGGCGAACTTCTTCCAGGAGATCACCCGCGTGGTGCTGCCGCTCCTCAAGCCCTACCTCCTCATCGGATCGATCTGGATCCTCATCGATTCCCTGAAGGTCTTCGACATTCCCCGAGTGGTGACGAAGGGGGGACCGGGGGTCTCCACCCTCACGCTCTATCTCTATTCCTGGCGGCTCGCCTTCCAGCGCCTAGAGATGGGAAGGGCCTCCCAGGTCGCCTACCTCACTGCGGCAATCATCCTTCTGCTCTCGTGGGGCTTGAATCGCCTCTTTCGGCCCGAAGTGGCCCAGCGCGGATAGCCATGGAGAACAACGTTATGGAGCCAACCTTGCTCGTGAAGCGGAGGCGGCCGGTCAATCCGCGCTGGATCATCGGAGTCGTGGTGGGGGTCTTCGCGGCGATCTACGTCTTCCCGCTCCTGTGGGATCTCGTTACCTCGCTTCGCCCGAACGACGATATCTACCACTACCCCCCGACCCTCATTCCCGGGAGCCTGACCTTCGCGAACTACCTCTACGTCGTCACCCAGATGCAGGGCTTCCTGCGCTACCTCGCCAACAGCATCGTCGTGACCCTCTCGACCGTTCTCATCGTCCTCATCTCGAGCGCCATGGGGGGCTACGCCTTCGGAATGCGGCGCTTCCGGGGACAGAACGTGCTGTTTCTGGCGATCATCCTGGTGCTCACGATCCCCTACATCATGTACCTCATCCCCATTTACATGATGGAGGATCATCTCCATCTGAAGAACAGCTGGCTCGGGCTCATCCTGCCCTATGTCGCCCTGAACCTCCCCTGGGGGCTGCTCATCATGCGCGGATCCTTCTCGACGATTCCCCTCGACATCCGCGACGCCGCGGTCATCGACGGCTGCGGGGAGATCCGGATGTGGTGGCGCATCCTCGTGCCGATCGCGAGGCCCGCCCTCGCGGCGACCACCATCATAACCTTCGTCTTCGCCTGGCAGGAGTTCCTCTTTGCGAGCACCCTGATGCCGAGCAACAACTGGCAGACCCTTCCGGTGGGCATCGTCTGGATGCGCGATGAGCTCCAGACGGTCGTCATGGGCCGGGTCGGGGCGATGATCGTCATCAGCATCATTCCCGTGCTCATCCTGTTCCTCTCCCTGCGCGACTTCTTCATCAAGGGCTTGAGCGAAGGGATGCTGAAAGGGTAGCGAGATTGACAGCTCGCGACGGGGGGACCTACCATCTATGGATGACTGCTCGGCATCCGATTCTCATCGTTGACGACGACACCACCGCCGTCGAGCTGCTCGCCGATCTGCTCCAGTCGAAGGGCTTCGCGGTGACCTCCGCCACTTCGGCCGGGGAGGCCCGCTCGATTCTCGCCCGCCGCAGCTTCAAGCTCCTCGTCACCGATCTCAAGATGCCCGGGGATTCCGGGATGGAGCTTCTCGCGCACTGCGTCGCGGCCTTCCCGGAGATGCCCGTGATCATGCTCACCGCCCACGGCACCATCGAGAGCGCGGTGGAGGCCATGAAGCGCGGCGCCTTCGATTACCTTACCAAGCCCATCCAGCTCGAGGAGCTCGAGATCGTCATCTCGAAGGCCCTCGAGTTGAAGAGAATCGAGACCGAGAATCGCTTCCTGCGCGAGGAGCTCGACCGCAAGAGGAGCTTCCTCTATGCCTCCCGCTCCCCGGCGGTTCAGGAGGTCTACCGTCTCGTCGAGGCCTTGAAGGAGGTAAACTCGACCATTCTCCTCCAGGGCGAGTCAGGAACCGGCAAGGAGGTGATCGCCCGCCACATCCACGCAAGCGGGCCGCGCACGCGGGGCAGCCTCGTCGCCATCAACTGCGGTGCGATCCCGGAGGCCCTCATCGAGAGCGAGCTTTTCGGCTACGAGCAAGGGGCCTTCACGGATGCCCGCGCGCGCACGAAGGGCAAGCTCGAGATCGCCGACGGCGGAACCCTCTTCCTCGACGAGGTGAGCGAGCTGCCGCTGAAGGCGCAGGTCGCGCTCCTGCGCTTCCTCCAGGAGCGCTAGATCGTGCCGCTCGGGGGGCACCGGCACGTCTCCGTCGACGTGCGGATCATCGCGGCGACGAATACCGATCTGGGCGAGCTCGTGCGCGCCGGGCGCTTCCGCGAGGACCTCTTCTACCGCATCCAGGTCATCCCCATCCTCCTGCCTCCGCTGCGCGAGAGGCGTGAGGACATCCTGCCGCTCTCACAGTGGTTTCTCGAGCGGTTCGGGACCGAGTACAACCGCCCAGCGCGCTCGATCTCGCAAGGGGCCGGACGTATCCTCCTCGACTATTCCTGGCCGGGCAACATCCGCGAGCTTCGCAATGTCATCGAGCGAGCCTCCATTATGGAGCTCGGAGGCGAGATCTCGCCCCCGTCGCTCACCATCCCGCGCCACCCCGCTGCCCCGCAGCGCTTCGATTTCGAGGCCCTCGGCGTCACGAGGCTTCACGACCTCGAGGAGGCCTATATCCGCTGGACCGTCGATAGAATGGAGGGCAATCGCACGCGGGCCGCCGAGCGGCTCGGGATCTCGGTGCGGGGCCTCCGCTACCGGCTGAATCATGAGACGGCTCCGCACTAGGGTCTTCACCCTCATCATGGTCCCGACCCTCGTCGTTTTCCTCCTGGTTGGCGGCGGCGGGCTTCTCCTGGTGGACCGCTCCTATCGGGAGCAGGTGATGCGCGACCGCATGAACCAGGTTGCAAGCGCATCCCGCGGGATCGACAACTGGCTCATTGCCCGGATCTCCACGATGGTCCTCCTCTCCGAGACCCCCCTCGTCGAGTCAGGCGACTCTCGGGCCATCATTGCCTTTCTTCGCTCACAGCAGAAGCGCCTCTCCTTCATCTTCGCGCGGCTGTACTACATTCTTCCCGACGGACGCTATTGGGACACCTCCGACGGCTCGGGGACCGAGGCCCCGGGCCCCTTCCTTGCCGAGCTTACCACGCAGGGAAGGCTCTTCTCCTACAGCGCGCCGATCCTCAACGACCCCCTCTTCGGCAGCTGCCTGCTCATCGGGGTTCCGGTAACGGTCGGCGGGAAGGTGCGCGCGGTTCTCGCCTCGACGATTGCGCTTTCGACCTTCCGGCGGACCGTCTATGACTTCGCTCACGAGGGCTTCAGCTCCTTCGCCGTGGTCAATCCCCGCGGAACCATCATCACTGATTCGACCGGCCTCGCGGCCGGCCTGGGCGAGGCCGCGCAGTACGGGCGGATCTTCACCATGGCGGGCCGCTATGAGCGGGACATGGTCTTCGTCTCGATCCTTCGGACCACCTGGAAGCTCCTGCTCTTCGTGCCCACCGCCCGCGTCATCGCGCCCATTCGGGAGATGAACACCCTCATGATCTTCTTTCTCTTCGTGGTGGCCCTTCTTGCCGCGGTGGTCTCGCTGCTCGTCTCAGGCGCGGTGGCCCGACCGGTGCGCCTGCTCACCGAGGGGGTGCACCAGCTCATGGAGGGCAACTACCGCCAGCAGGTCGCCGTCCAGACCCAGGACGAGCTAAAAGAGCTCGCCGACGCTTTCAACCGCCTTGCCGAACGCATGGTGAAGCTGCGCTCCGACGACCAGTTCCTCTTCCTCGGCCACATTGCGGCGCGCATGGCGCACGAGATCCGCAAGCCCTTGCACCTCGTTCAGCTCGCGGCGCAGTCGCTGCGCTCCGAGGGGGCCTCCCGGGAGAAGTACCTGCGCATCGTCGACCAAGAGATCGCGAATGCCGACCGCTTCATCCGCGAGATCCTGAACTTCGTGCGCCCCGAGCAGCTGCAGCTTTCGCGCTACCGCCTGCAGAGCCTCGTCGAGAAGACCGTCCGCAAGTACCAGCTTGTTGCCGACGAGCACCGCATCGCCCTGAGCTACGAGGCCGACGAGACGGTGCCTCCCTTCTACTTCGACATCCTGCGGATGGAGGAGGTTGTCTCGAACCTCCTCCAGAACGCCGTGGAGGCGACCCAGGCAGTGGAAGAGGGAGAGCGGCGCGTGGCGGTCCGCCTCGGCGCCGAGCCGGACCGGGGAACCGTGCTCACGGTCACCGATTCCGGTCCCGGATTCGACGA
>DAHVAK010000100.1 GCA_027314665.1 Spirochaetales bacterium | reverse complement strand
GCGAGAGGGAGCCGTGGTGGGCATAGGCGACGAGCTCGCGCGTATCCGCGTTGAGGAGATGGGCAAGCCGCTCGGCGAGCTGGCGGCTGTTCACGAAGACGAGGGTCGAGCGGCGCTCCTCGATGCGCGCGAGAAGGGCGCGGCTCACCCGCTCCCAGACGGCCTCCCCGGTCGGCTCCTCGGCCTCCTGCGGACCCACCGAGCGGATCTCGAGGCGGGCCTCCTTGCGCGCGCTGGAGCGCACGATCTCGACCGCTCGCCGCTCGTAGAGCCACTCCTCGCCGCTTCGCCGCGCGCGGTAGCCTCCCACGAAGGCGGCGGTCTCCTCGAGGGGCTTCACGGTCGCCGAGAGGGCGATGCGCTGAAACTCCCCCGCGATCGGCACGAGGCGGTCGACCGCGGTGATGAGATGGGTGCCGCGCTTGGTTGCCACGATCGCATGCACCTCGTCGAGGATGACGGTCTTTACGCCCGCGAGCATCTCTCGGGAGCGCGGCGAGCTCAAGATGAGATTCAGGCTTTCCGGGGTGGTGATGAGGATTTCCGGCGGGCGGCGCGCCATCCGCCGACGCTCCGACTGCGGGGTGTCTCCGCTGCGGGCGGCTACTGCAATCTCGGGAAGCTCTTCTCCCCGCTCGCGAAAAAAGGCGGCGAGCTCGCCCAAGGGACCGAGAAGGTTTCGCCGGACGTCGGTGTTCAGGGCCTTCAGGGGGGAGACGTAGAGCACCCGTGTGGTGCCCCGCGGCCAGCGGCCCGCGATCAGCTCATTCAGAGCAAAAAGGAAGGCCGCGTAGGTCTTGCCCGTGCCCGTAGGGGCGGTGATGAGAACGTGTCGCCCCGAAGCGACAAGCGGCCAGGCCCGCTCCTGCGCGTCGGTCGGAGCGCCGTAGCGAGCCGAGAACCAGGCACGAACGAGGGGGTGGAACAGAGCGAGTCCCTCGCTGCGATCCGGCATAGGGCCTCCTTATGCGCTCATCGCCCCGGGAGGGCGGGCTACAGCGAGAGGGGGGTCCGCCCGCGAAGCGAGCGAGCGAGGGTAAGGCGGTCGGCGTACTCGAGGTCGCCCCCGACCGGCAGTCCCGATGCAAGGCGCGAGACGGCCACCCCGGTCTCCTTCAGAAGCTTCACGAGGTAGAGGGCCGTGGTGTCGCCCTCCACGGTCGGGTTGGTCGCGATGATCACCTCCTTGGCCCCCTCGCGCTGCACCCGCGAGAGCAGACGGGCGATGTTCAGGTTCTCGGGCCCCACTCCGTCGATCGGGGAGAGCACCCCCTGAAGGACATGGAAGAGCCCGTGATACTCATTCGTCGAGTCGATGGTCTGGATGTCCTGGGGCTGCTCGACCACGCAGATCACGCTCCGATCGCGGCGTGGATCGCTGCAGATCCCGCAGGGATCGCCCTCGGTGTAGTTGCCGCACACCGAGCAGCTCTTGATCCGCTCTCTGAGCTCCGCGATCTCGCGGGCGAGGGTTTCGGCATAGGCGGCATCCGCCTTCAGGAGATAGTAGGCGATCCGCGAGGCGCTCTTTCGCCCCACGCCCGGCAGGCGCGTCAGGTTTTGGATCAGGAGATCGAGGGTTGTCACGCCCTTCGTCGTCCTACATCCCGAGAAGCTCGCTGGGGATATCGAGCCCTCCGGTCACGTCGCTCATCTCCTCGCGCATCTTCTCGCGGAGCCTCACCAGGGCGTCGGAGACCGCTGCGCGCACGAGGTCCTGCAGCATCCCGATATCCGAGGGATCGACCGCCTCGGGGGATATCGTCACGCTCTTGACGGTCATCTGTCCGGAGAGCTCGACGCGAACCATGTCCCCCCCCGCCGTCCCGATGACGGTGATGGTCTTCATGCGCTCCTGCATCGCGCTCATCCGCGACTGGATGTTCTGAAAGTTCTTCAACAGATCGAGGGGATTCATGCGTCGCCTCCCTTGATAACTTCACCTCGAAAGACCCTTTTGACAAGGTCAATCTGCTCGTTGCGAGGTCCGCGCTCCGCCGACCCCGCCCCCCCCTTTACCAGCACCACGATCTTCACCTTTATCCCCACGGTCTGCTCCACCGCCTCGAGCACGGCCGGGAGATCCTCCCGAACCTTGTTGGCCGTGTAGCCGGTCTCAAAAAGGATCGTGAGGGCGTCCTCCCCGAGCTCCCAGCCGATCGCGCTGTCGAGGGCGCTCGAGAGGGCAAGCTTGCTCTTGCGGAGGGACCCGATGACCCGAGCGCGCAGCCCCTCGGCCAAAGCGGGCGCCCCGGGCCGCTCGCTCGCTCCCCCTGCGCTCCCTGCCCCTGGGGCGCCGCCGAGCTCGCCCTGCAGGCTCTCCTCGGGCTCTTCACCGGATTCGTCCCACTCGTCCGACTCCCCTTCGTCCATCGGAGTGCGGAGGCCCACGGACGGCGAGGCTCCTCGCGGCGCGGATGCCCCGGGCGCGGCGGCGCCCGCCCGCGCCTCGCTCGGGCGGACCGCCCCCACCTCGCTCCCCTGCGCTCCCCCCCGCACGGTCGTCTCCGCGGGCGCTGCGCTGTCGGGGCGCGACGGACGGGCCGAAGCGGCGCTCTTCGAGCCCGGCGCGCTTCTGCCTGACGGGGCTCCGCCGGAGCCCTCTCTCCGCCCCGCCGCGCCGCCGCTCTCCGCGGCGCGGACCGCGCCCGAGCCCCCGCCGAGCTCCCGACGGAGGCTCTGCACCTGGGCGAGGATCTCCTTCGGGGTCAAGTAGCCGGCAAGGGCCGCGAGGCGGCTCAAGGAGAGCTCCAGCTCAAGGCGCGGACTCAAGGAGTAGCGCAGGTTCCGGTAGAGCTCGAGGAGGAGATTGACCGCCTGCTCGAGCTGGGTCACGGTGAAACCCGAGAGGGCCGCAGCCGAGAAGCGCTCGGGAGCGTTTCCGAGAAGCGACTCCTGGGAGATCCCGTGCTTGAGAAAGAGCAGGCTGCGGAAGTACTCGGCGAGCTCCGTCGTGAGCTGCTCGACTGAGACTCCCGCCGCCAGCGTTTCGTCGGCGAGCTCGACCACCCGCTTGCCCTCGCCCGCGGCGCATGCCTCGGCGATCGAGCTCATCCGATCGAAGCCGGCCAGCCCGAGGGTGTCGCGGATGCCGGTGAGGGTGATCTCGGACCCCGAGAAGGAGACGATCTGATCGAAGAGGGTGTAGGCATCGCGCAGCGAGCCGGTCGCCTCCTTCGCGATCCAGGAGAGCGCTCCCCCCTCGGCCTTCACCCCAAGCTCGGCGCACAGCCGCGCGAGCAGGCCCTTGATGGTCTCGATCGGTATCAGGCGGAAATTGAACTGCTGGCAGCGGGAGCGGATCGTGGCGGGAACCTTGTGCAGCTCTGTGGTCGCGAAGATGAAGACGATGTAGGGCGGCGGCTCCTCGATCGTCTTCAGCAGCGCGTTGAAGGCGGAATTGGAGAGCATGTGGACTTCGTCGATGATGTAGATCTTGTAGCGCGAGCTGTTCGGGGCGAAGAGAACCTCGTCCTTGATCTCGCGGACATCGTTGACCGAGGTGTTCGACGCCCCGTCGATCTCGATGACGTCGAGCGAGTTGCCTCGCGAGATCTCGAGGCATGCGGAGCATTGCCCGCAGGGGGTCTCGGTCGGTCCTTTTTCGCAGTTGAGCGCACGCGCGAGGATCCGGGCAGCGGAGGTCTTTCCTACCCCCCGCGGTCCCGAGAAGAGATAGGCGTGCGCGATCCGGCCCGTAGCGATGGAGCTCGAAAGCGTCGAGACCACGAACTCCTGGCCGGCAAGCTCATCGAAGAGCAGGGGCCTCTTCCGGGTTGCGGTTACTTCATAGGCCATAGGCGGCGCCTCGGTTCCTGCCCTTCATCCATCAAAAAAAGACCCCTTTGGCTCCTGCCAGGCTTTAGGCGGCTCATGGACAAGTCACTTACCGCTGCTACCTTCCGGTCCTGACGGGGTTAGGCGACTGCCCATAGCGCGAGGCCTGACGGGGATGCCAAAGGGGAAGCCCGGAGAGAGAGGGATTCGAACCCTCGGTACCCTTACGGATACACACGACTTCCAATCGTGCACCTTAGACCGCTCGGTCATCTCTCCTGAACGTACGTTCTCGCTCGCAAGCCGAACAACGGAGAGAGAGGGATTCGAACCCTCGGAGCCGCAGTGCGGCTCAACGGATTTCGAGTCCGCCCGATTCGACCGCTCTCGCATCTCTCCAAACTAGTGTGCCCAAGAGGACTCGAACCTCCGGCCTTTGGATCCGCAATCCAACGCTCTATCCAACTGAGCTATGGGCACACGATTTTTCGGAGAGGGAGGGATTCGAACCCTCGGTACCGGTTTTGCCAGTACAACTCCTTAGCAGGGAGCCCGATTCGGCCACTCTCGCACCTCTCCAACTGTCTCGTCACAGTCGCTTTCGGCCAGCCGCACCCCTTCGGGAACCGTCCGTCACTCGCGCGTAGTTCGGAGAAGGTGGGATTCGAACCCACGGAGCCTTGCGGCTCAACGGTTTTCAAGACCGCCTCCTTAAACCACTCGGACACCTCTCCAAGCGCCGCACCGTACTGGGCCTTTACTATAGTGGTCAAAAATACCCTTTGTCAATAATCGCGCTTGCCGAGGGGCCGGCGTGCTCGCGCCGTCGAAACCCGCGCTGTCGCCTCTCTTCGGCCGGCGGCCACCCGGCGCCACCGCCGCCTCCCGGGAAAGGAGCCGCAAGGT
>DAHVAK010000133.1 GCA_027314665.1 Spirochaetales bacterium | reverse complement strand
CCGGCGGCGCGCGCCGCTGTCGGGCGCGCCTGGCGCCGAAGGAGGCGCCGGGACGCACCGCCCCTACAGGCTTCGCAGGACCTCCAGCAGAAAGGCGAAGAAGCGCTCGGTCGAGGCGACGTTCACGCGCTCCTCGGGGGTGTGAGCCCCTCGAATGTCGGGGCCGAAGGAGATCATCTCGATCCCCGGAAGCTTCTCGCCGATGACCCCGCACTCCAGGCCCGCGTGGATGGCCGTCACCTGCGGCTCCTTGTCGGTTCGCCGCCGGTAGACTTCCCTGCAGATCCTCACCAGGGAGGAGTCGGGGTCGGGGGGCCAGGAGGGATAGATCCCGGAGGAGAGCGTTCGCCCGCCCGCCGAGCGGACGATGGCCTGGATGCGGTCGGCAAGATCGTCGCGGCTGCTGGGATGGGTCGAGCGCTGGCTCGTGAGGAGGTGAAGCTCCTCCCCCTCCAGGTGCACGGCGGCGAAGTTCGTCGAGGTCTCGACGAGCCCGGGCATCCGCCGGCTCATGGCGGTTACTCCGTGCGGAATCGCGTAGAGGGCGTCCAGCAGCCTGCGCATCGAGCCCTCGGAGATGACCTTCTCGGGCTTTTCGCCGTTCGGCGCCACCGAGAGGGACAGGGCCGGTTCGAGATCGTCGAGCTCGAGCTTGAAGTCGCGCTCGAGCTCCCCGGCCATCTGGGTGAGGAGGCTCACCCGATCGCGCGGGACGATCGTCTTCGCAAAGAACTCCCGTGGGATCGCGTTGTGGAGCCCGCCCCCGCTCAGGTCGTAGAGCCGAAGGCCCGCCTTCGCTGCGGCCCGCCACAAGAAGCGAACCCCTAGGGCTACCGCATTGCCTCTTCCCTCGTGAATCTCCGAGCCGGAGTGACCGCCGCGCAGCCCCTTGATCGCAATCGTGACCGCCACGCCCCCCTGTGCATGCTCGCGCTGCACGGGCAGCCATCCCTCGGTGTTCTGGCCCCCGGCGCATCCCACGTAGAAGATCCCCTCCTCCTCCGAGTCGAGGTTCAGGAGCGTGCGCCCTCGGATCATCCCTGGATCGAGCCGCGTGGCCCCGATCAGACCGCTCTCCTCGTCAACGGTGAACAGCGCCTCGAGGGGCGGATGCTCGATCGAGTCATCGGAGAGGAGCGCAAGAGCCGCCGCCACGGCGATTCCATTGTCGGCGCCGAGGGTCGTCCCGCGGGCATGAAGCCACTCGCCGTCGAGCGCAAGGGCGATGGGGTCCTTCGCGAAGTCGTGCGGGGTCCCCTGGTTCTTTTCGCACACCATGTCGAGGTGGCCCTGCACCACCACGCCGGGGCGCCCGCGGTGCAGGGGATGGGCCGGCTTTCGAATGACGACGTTGCCCGCGCCGTCGACGTGGCACTCAAGGCCCCGCTCCCTCGCGAACATCACGAGATGCTCGCGGATCCGCTCCTCGTTTTTCGAGCAGCGCGGGAGTCGAGCGATATCCGCAAAATGGCGCCAGAGTCCCTCGGGCTTGAGCCCAGCCAACGCGTCTTCAGCCATGGCTCGACTCTACCACGATCCGCCGGTCCGGGGAAGTCGAGCCCGGATCGCTTGACCGCGGCGCGAGGCAGGGGTAGTGTCGGGAGCAAGAAAAACGTGCACAGAACGCAGGGCTTCGCGTGACAGAGAGAGAGCTTGCCCGGTTGCGCGCCCGATTGCCCGCCAATCCAGGAATCCTCAGGCGGACGGGCGTCTCGGACTACGTCGTCTTCATCCCCCTTGTCCTTTCCCGGGGCGAGTACCACCTCCTCTTCGAGAAGCGGGCCCCTGCCATCAGGCAGGGCGGGGAGGTCTCCTTTCCCGGCGGGGGTTTCGAGCCCGAGGTCGACGGCAGCCGCGAGGAGGCGGCCCTTCGCGAGACCGTCGAGGAGCTCGGGGTGAAACGGGAGCGGCTCTCGGTGCTCGGGCGGCTCGATTCGGTCGTCACCCACACCGGCGGGATCATCGATCCCTTCGTCGGCACGATCGACACCGACTCGCCGAGCGACTACGCCCCAAACCCCGCCGAGGTGGCGAGGATCTTCTTCGTTCCCGTCTCCTACTTCCTCAGGACCGAGCCCGAGCGCTACGAGATCCGAAGGGAGATGCAGCCCTCCTTCCTCGACGAGCGCGGAGTGCGCACGGTGACCTTCCCCGCTCGGGAGCTTGGCCTGCCGGAGCGCTACTGGGGCCCCTGGAGCGGCGGCTCGCACACGGTCTCGCTCTTTCGCTGCAAGGGGGAGTCAGTCTGGGGGATCACCGCCGAGCTGGTCCTCGCGCTCGTCGCCCTGCTCCGATAGGAGCCCGCCGCGAAGCCTTCCCCTCGAGCCTTGCTCCAGCGAGCGGACAAGCTCGAGGGCGAAATCCGAGGCGTTCCGAAGGTCCATGCGGTCAGGGCGGCCCTGCTGGAGGCCCCCGCCCATCTCGAAGGGCCCGTAGGTGTTCCAGCCCCCGCACTTGAACTCCCCTACGATCTCGGCCCCGTGGGCCGCAAGCCGCTCCTTGAGCGCCTGGTGAAAGACCAGCTCCTCGAAGCCGCTCGTCGAAAAGATGAAGGTTCGCTTGTGGCGCAGGAGCCGATCGAGTCCGTTGACGAAGTTCAGCAGGTCACGGTGGTGGCTGCTGTAGTAGATTCCCGACCCAAGGCCGATCAGATCGTAGGATGCGACCGAGTCGCGATCGACCTCTTCCGGACGCTTGCAGTCGGCGCCGATCGCCGCGGCCATCTCCCTGGCTATCCGTTCCGTGTTTTGATGATGCAGCGACACGTACACGATGAGCGCCTTCACTGTAGGTCCCTCACCCCAGGGGTCAGATTACACTATTCGGCTGCTCATGTACATTGGAGGCGCGGCGTGCGCGCAAGGCGCCTCACCGCTCGTCGCGGTCTTCCTCGATGAGGGTGCGGCGGGACAGGCCGTAGCGCTCCCCGTGCTCGACGTTTCCGAGGGGCTCGATGTGCACGATGACGTCATAGACGTTGTCGATGTCCGCCTTGATCCGTCGTTCCACCCGCTTGCCGATCTCGTGGCCCTCCGCGACGCTCAGGCGCCCATCCACCTCGACGTCGAGATCGATGACCAGGAGATTGTCGAGCTTGCGGGCGCGGGTGCGGTGGGGGTGATGGGCTCCGGGAACCGCGGCAATCGCCGCGAAGATCCTCGCGTAGAGGGTGGGATCGTCCACGCCCTCCATGAGCTCGGCGTTGCCCTGCCAGAAGATCGAGAGCCCGACCCAGATGATCCAGAGGCTGACGCCCAGGGCCAGCAGCGAATCCATGATCGAAAGGTGAAAGACGAAGGTGAACAATAGCCCCACGAGGATGGCGAGCTGGAGGATCACGTCGTTCAGCATGTTGCGCGCATCCGCGAGGAGCATCGTGCTCTGCGTCCGCTTGCCGACCCGATTCTTGTAGTAGGCGAGGAAGATCTTTCCCATGAGGGTGATGACGACGATCGGAAGCGCGACCGCCTCCGGGATGTGTCCGGCCTTCCCCTCTATCAGCTTGACGACCGTCGAATAGCCGAGCTCGAATCCCGCGATGAGGATGACGAAGGAAAGCCCCTTTGTGGCAATCGCCTCCGCCCGACCGTAGCCGTAGGGATGGGCATGATCGGGAGGTCGCGCCGCTATCCCCGCGGCGAAGAGGGTGATGAGCGAGGTGACGATGTCGGTCGCCGCGTCGATGCCCGCGCCCACGACCGCAAAGCTCCCCGCGAGAAGCCCGATGAGGATCTGCGCCGCGGAAAGCGCGCCGTTTCCGGCTATGCCGACGATCGATGCGCGCTCGATCTGTCGTTGGCGCGTTTCAGCCACCCTTGTCCCCCCGAGGAGAGCCGCTGCCCCCCGGACGCGGATTGGTTTTTCGGGCGTGCAGCGATGGGAGCATCAGCATGGTGCTGACGAGCGCAAAGACAGCTGGCAAGGCGGCGTCTTGGCGGACCGGTCCGAGGGCAGAATCCATAGAAAACACCGTTTGGGCAGCCGTTCAATTGCCTTGTCAGCAGGCCTGCTAGGCGACGGTGATCTCTTTGTCGAGGTAGACGTCCTGGATCGCCTCGAGGAGCTCCGCACCCTCCTTCATCGGCCTTTGGAAGGCCTTTCGCCCGGAGATGAGCCCCATTCCGCCCGCACGCTTGTTGATGACCGCGGTCTTGACCGCCTCGGCGAGGTCGCCCTGTCCCGAAGAGGCCCCGCCGGAGTTGATGAGCCCGGCCCTGCCGCTGAAGCAGTTCAAGACCTGGTAGCGGGTAAGGTCGATCGGATTGTCCGAGGTGAGCTCGGTATAGACCTTCTCGTCGGTCTTGCCGAACTTCACGGCCTTGTATCCGCCGTTGTTCGTCGGCTGCTTCTGCTTCACGATGTCGGCCTGGATCGTCGCCGCAAGGTGATTGGCCTGGCCGGTGAGGTCCGCAGAGGTGTGATAGTCGACGTCACCGACCTTGAAGGCCGGATTTCGCAGGTAGGCCCAGAGCACCGTCACCAGCCCCAGCTCGTGGGCATGGGCGAAGGCCGAGGTGATCTCCTGGATTTGGCGATCGCTTTCGGGGGAGCCGTAGTAGATCGTCGCTCCGACCGCCACCGCCCCCATGTCGTACACCTGGTCGACGTTTGCGAAAAGGATCTGGTCGTACTTGTTGGGGTAGGAGAGAAACTCGTTGTGGTTGATCTTCACGATGAAGGGGATCTTGTGCGCGTACTTGCGGGCGACGAGCCCCAACACCCCGAGCGTCGAGGCGACGGCGTTGCAGCCCCCCTCGATCGCGAGCTTGACGATGTTCTCCGGATCGAAATAGGCCGGATTCGGAGCGAACGAGGCGCCGGCGCTGTGCTCGATCCCCTGGTCGACCGGCAGGATCGAGACGTAGCCGCTTCCCCCGAGCCTTCCGTGGTCGAGAAGGGACTGGAAGTTGCGCAGCACCGGCGGGGTTCGGTCGGAGGGAGCCAAGATCCGGTCCACGAAATCCGGCCCCGGCAAGTGCAGCGTGCCCTTGGGCACCTTGCACACGTAGGACAGCAGGGATTCCGCCTCCTGCCCCAGCAGCTTCCGAATGCGTTCGCTCATGCTCTCCTCCTATTTGGCCTTTCCCTGCTTGGCGACGCTCTCCATCGCCTTCTTCACCTCCGCTTCGTCGCCCAGATAGTAGTGCTTGACCGGGGAAAGCCGGTCGTCGAGCTCGTAGACGAGCGGAATCCCCGTCGGGATGTTCAGCGCCACGATCTCCTCATCGCTCATCTTGTCGAGGTATTTCACCAGGGCGCGCAGCGAGTTGCCGTGCGCGGCGATGATCACGCGCTTGCCGCGCTTCAGCTCCGGCGCGATCGTCTTGTGCCACAGGGGGAGAAAGCGCGCGACGGTATCCTTCAGGCACTCGGTGAGGGGCAGCTCCCGCTTGGAGAGCCCGGCGTAGCGCGGATCCCTTCCCGGGTAGCGCTCGTCGTCGGGGGTCAGCGCAGGCGGCTGAATGTCGTAGCTGCGCCGCCAGGTGTGCACCTGCTCCTCTCCGTACTTCGCGGCGGTCTCGGACTTGTTCAGGCCCTGGAGCGCCCCGTAGTGGCGCTCGTTCAGTCGCCAGCTCTTGTGGACGGGGATCCATTGGAGATCGAGGACGTCGAGCACGATGTTGAGGGTCCGAACCGCTCGCTTGAGGACCGAGGTGTAGGCGACGTCGAAGGTGAGCCCCGCCTCCCGGATCGCCTCCCCTCCCGCGAGCGCCTCCCTCTCTCCCCTCTCGGAGAGATCGACGTCGGTCCAC